>JAFDJA010000227.1 GCA_019307745.1 Deltaproteobacteria bacterium
AGATTCTGGCCCACGGATAATTATGAGCCAGGAAGATCTCAGCATAGTTTTGATAAACAGTTTTTAAGAGATTATTTAAATGGCCTCGACTGGTCAAAAGAGCCACCCCCGCCTAAACTTCCTGCCGATATTATAGAGAAAACCAGGGCAAGATATTTGGAAGCGCTGGAAAGATTGACAGGGCAGGGGCTGGTTTAATAGGATTTAAAAACCTGGCGGCATATTTCCAGTTTATTTGATTATGCGATTAATCCTGGATAACACAGGGGAAATATTTATGTTATCCGAGGTTTTATCTTCCAGGATTAGGCCGCCTTTAATATTCAATGATTGAAAAATCAGGCATCCCTAATGTCTTAATGTCGTACAATACATTTTGGGGAGATTCTTTTTGTGAGCTTGAAATAATTTTTCTTGAAATAGTAAAAAGACGTGAGCTTGTCTCACCTGATCGGTTTTAAATGGAATTAGACTTTTTATTCAGTAAAAGAGCCTCTCCTTAATCTCATAATATCTAACTTAGTTTGCTTGGCTCACAATCGAGGTATTGAAATATTAGGTACAACCTTGTTCCTTATCAAACGCTAATGGGGGAATTTAGACTATTCTGTCTTGGGTTTTTCCTTTACCCAAAAAACTTTTTTGCCAAAAAGACCGAATTTTAACCAGTCAAAGGCGAATACAAGGAGTTCATAATCATCCCGTTTGATTATTTCAATCCTCTCCGGATCAACATCCAGCCTGTCGAGAAATGTGCTTGTAAATACAAATTCCCTAAATTTATCAAGGTTATATAGGGCCATAATGACCATCTGCTGGATTTTAGGATTGTTTATGCCCAGTTTATTTGACTGAAGCTGGATTGTAAGGCTGGAAAGATATTCATTCATCTCTTCATAAGGATCGATCTCCTGCCCTTCAAGCCATGAGGATATTATTTTTGTGCTCTCTTCTTTAAGGCCCAGACAATGGCTGTCGTTGGTTATCAGCCTATATGTTCCATCGTTGTTCATATCCAGTGGATACATCCTGCATGGCCAGGGTCTGTCACTATATATGCTGCACCCCGTGTCAGTTACAAAAGGACATTTTTTATCTGTCTCATTCATATGGAGGACCACTATAGGGATAAGGAGGTTCTCTTTGGGTATGATCAGGGTGTATCTGTCCAGGAATTCATCAGAGGAGATTGCAAGACCATTTTTTATCCTAAGGACATCATACGGAGTAAGGACTATGTTAATATCCTGACAACATTTGGTGAAACAGGAGACTCCAAGAGAGCAGTTAAATTGAAATGGGTGTGTTGATTCAAGTCTGGATTTTTTATTGTTAGTGTTTGAAGTCTTGAAAGTCATAATTTATCCTTTATTAATTTCTCCTTGCAGGTCAGAAAGGAGATGTCGTTGTTGTTTTCAGTCGCGAAAAGACATCATTTAGCCCTGAACTGTCATTTACCTAATCATACAAAAATCATAAAATGCTTGACGAAGCCTGAAAATTTTTATTTATAGGGATTTCTATATCAACAATAAGACAATAAGGTCAATAATATTAGGATTAAAAGGAGATAATCAATGATAGAGAAGACGTTGTCAATAATAAAACCTGATGGAGTATCAAAAAATTTGATAGGCGATATTATTAAACGGATTGAAGGACAAGGACTGAAAGTGAAAGCCATGAAGATGATACATATGAGCAAGGAGCAGGCAAAGGACTTTTACGCAGTACATGACGGAAAACCTTTTTTTGAGAGTGTAACAGATTTTATGTCATCCGGTCCTTGTGTTGTTATGATACTGGAAGGAGGAGATGTGATAAAAAAATATAGAGACCTTATGGGTGCAACAAACTTTGAAGATGCTGAAGAGGGAACCATTCGAAGGGAATTTGCAACAAACATTGAGAAAAATGTTGTACATGGTTCTGATGCCCCTGAGACGGCGGCCTTTGAGATTGGCTATTTTTTTAATGCCCTAGAAATTGTTGGTTAGAAGCTAGAAGAGGCTATGCTGCCGATTAAATTCATTTTTTGCAGCATAGCCTGTTGAACGGTTATTTTTCTTCTTCTTTTTTTTCTTCAGGTTTGGCATCACCATCCAGGTCCATCTTTTCCTCTTTCAATTCTTTTAACTCCTCTTTGAGATTTTCCACTTCGGTTTTCAGCTCATCTGTATTTTCAGCTGGGATTTCAGAAGTTTTGCCTTCTTTTATCTCTTCCATTCCAAGATAAACTGCCAAGGCGCCGCCCAGTATCAGGATGATTGGCACAGATCCCTTTAGGATGATCAGAAAACTTCCCCACCAACCAATGAGCCCAATAATTCCCAATATTAATGCTGCAATACCGCCGACTAAAGCCACCATGATAATTTCCTCCTTAATTATTTAATAATTTTAAACTTTTTTATATTATTAAGATTCATATACAGATATCATAGCCTAATCATTTATTCAACAGGTTAATGCCCCTTTTTAGTATGAAATGTTTCTTCCCGAGTTGTTCAGGTGATCAGTTTAAATTCAGATGGGGATGGATTTGTGGCTAGATTTCATTTAAGCTGTCGTTAAGTTTGGAAAATTTTAAAGAAAAAATGAAATTCTGTTTTAGAAAAAGTAAATAGCAGCTATTTGCAGAAATTCAAAGCAATAATCAGTAAATCGAAGAAATAGTTTATCCATAAGCTCTTATATCTATTGGTGGCTTTTAATTAGATTTGAAATATTTTTAATATAAACATATCTTGCTAGATTCTGTTTTTATCGAGAAAGCCAGCGTAGCTCAGATGGCAGAGCAGCTGATTTGTAATCAGCATGTCGGGGGTTCGATTCCCTCCGCTGGCTCCAGTGTGTTTTTCTGGAGAGGTTCCCGAGTGGTCAAAGGGAGCAGACTGTAAATCTGCCGGCCAAGCCTTCGGAGGTTCAAATCCTCCCCTCTCCACCACTATATATGAGTATCTTTGAATGTCTGCTTGTTAGCACATTGGAGTATCGGACAAGACAATATTGCGGGAATAGCTCAGTTGGCTAGAGCGTCAGCCTTCCAAGCTGAGGGTCGCGGGTTCGAGTCCCGTTTCCCGCTCCAAATATCCGCCTTGGGATTTTGCAGCTTATATAGTTAGCTGCAGAATCCAGGCTGGCTTCGGGCATCTTGTGGTTTTTCAGCAGGAGATCTGTTATAATTCTGCCCACGTAGCTCAGTAGGTAGAGCACATCCTTGGTAAGGATGAGGTTCACCGGTTCGATCCCGGTCGTGGGCTCCATGTGACAGTGTTCATTATTATTAAGTATATAAAGACTTTATTAAATATATTAATGTTTTTTAAATTAAAAGGAGGTTAGTTATGGCTAAAGAGAAATTTGAGAGAACGAAGCCTCATGTAAATGTAGGGACGGTAGGACATATTGACCATGGTAAGACAACTCTGACAGCGGCGATAACTAAGC
>JAFDJA010000021.1 GCA_019307745.1 Deltaproteobacteria bacterium
TTTCCGGTTTTGTGTTTAAGATCCAGGCAAATATGGATCCCGCTCACAGGGATCGGATAGCCTTCCTTAGGATCTGTTCCGGTCGCTTTCAAAAAGGTATCAAGGTGATGCATCACAGGATAGGAAAGGAGATAACCCTTGCCAACGCAACCATTTTTATGGCCCAGGACAGAGCCAATGTTGTGGAGGCGTTTCCAGGTGACATTATCGGACTCCATAATCACGGAACCATCAAGATCGGAGACACCTTTACCGATAAGGAGCCTTTAAACTTCACAGGAATTCCCAGTTTTGCCCCTGAGCACTTTCGGCGAGTGCGACTGAAAAATCCCTTAAAACTAAAACAGCTCCAAAAGGGTCTTGTCCAGCTGGCAGAGGAAGGGGCTGTGCAGTTTTTCAGACCAATCTTTGGAAGTGACTATATCCTTGGGGCGGTTGGTATGCTTCAGTTTGATGTGACCATGGCAAGACTCAAGGATGAATACTGGGTAAATGCGGTTTATGAACCTGTAAACCATGCCACTGCCAGGTGGATAAAATGTGATAATAATAGGTTGTTGGAAGAATTTAAGGTAGATAAACAGTCTTATCTATTTCTGGATGCCGAGGAAAATCTTACATACCTTGCCCCAAGTACATGGGAGCTTGATTATGTTATTGAAAAATGGCCCGGGATTGAGTTTCTAAAGACCCTTGAGCATAATTAATACACATGAAAAGAGGTTTGTGTAATATCCGTATTTCCTATCCCTCCGCTTATCAAAAAGCCGTTGTCCTGGTTTAGATTTTGCTTGAATTTTTAATAAGATAGCAAACCTGTTAAGAAGGCTCTCCCTTGACATTATCCAGTGATGTCAGTATCATATATTGATCAAAGCATAGTTAGATCCTGAACCATTCAATTGATATTTATTCTTGCATACTTAATCATAAGGCAATGCTTTGCCCGAGTCTCTCTCAAAAACGGTAGTTCAAGGTATCAGATGGGTCACGATTTTACGTATAGTTAATCGCAGTCTTGACTTTGTTCGTACTATTGTCCTTGCCAGGCTCCTTTCCCCTTATGATTTTGGATTGGCTGCCATTGGATTTATTGCCATATCAATGCTGGAGACCTTTTCCCAGACCGGTTTTCAGACAGCACTTATAAGTAAAAAACAGGATATTGAATCATACCTGGACACAGCCTGGACAGTATCTGTTTTTCGCGGGATACTATTGTTCGCGATCATGTTATTTTCCGCCCCTCTGGTGGCCCTGTTTTTTAATTCTCCTGACGCGGAATGGGTTGTTAGGATTATAGCTTTTTCACTTCTTATTTCCGGTTTTCAGAATATCGGGGTCCTGTTTTTTCAAAAGGAGCTTGAATTTGATAAGCAGTTCAGGTTTGAATTTTCTGGGGCTGTTGTAAATTTTTTGATTACTGTTGGGCTGGCCCTTTTATTGAGAAATGTCTGGGCCCTTGTTTTGGGAGGATTGGCCGCAAACCTTTTCCGCCTTGCCATATCATACATGCTTCATCCTTACCGCCCTTCAGTCAGGTTTAACAGAGAAAAGTTTCTGGAGATGTTCAGTTTTGGTAAATGGGTCTTTATATCAAGTATAGTAATATTTCTGAGCAGACAGGGTGATGACGCGTTTCTGGGAAAGCTTTTGGGGATTACCGCGCTTGGGTTTTACCAGCTTGCTTTTCTCATAGGAAACATTCCTGCCTCTGAGATCGGTGGTGTGATATCAAAGGTGGCATTTCCCGCATATGTGAAACTGCAGACATCTCCTGACAAATTAAAAGAGGCATATCTAAGGACAGTATCCTTTGTGATACTTCTGTCCCTTCCACTGACCGGCGGAATAATTGTGCTGGCACCCTTGTTTACACATACAGTTCTTGGGGAGAAGTGGGTTCCAGTAATACTGCCGCTTCAGATCCTGGCTCTTTCCGGGCTGTTCAGGGCCGTTTCAGGTGCTGGGGGTGCACTTTTTAACTCCATTGGAAAACCCAGGTTTGATTTTATAATGAATTTTTCAAGGCTCATTATTATAATCATAACCATATATCCCTTAACAATGCTTTGGGGGATCGCAGGCACATCAATCTCCGTTCTTTTGGGGATCCTGGCAGCCTTTTCCGTATGGCTACGCCAGTCAATAAAAGAATCAATGTTTTGTATTGGCGACATTGCCCCACTTTCAGCCGTCCCTTTAATAAGTGCATTCAGCATGTGCGCTGTCCTGTTTTTTATGTTAAAAATAGATCTGTATAATCAAACTGTTCTCATGGCTGTCTCCATAATAGCAGGTGTTATTGTTTATGGCGCCATGCTCTTGTTCTGCAGCCGGTTTTTCAAATACAAGGCGTTTCAAGAGATGCTCTCTTTTTTCAGGGGCAGTCGTGAAGAGTGATTTAGGGGAAAGGTGATATGGAAAACTGCGGGATTTCAGTGATAATAGGAACACTCAATGAAGAGGAGCAGATACGGGATTGTCTTGATTCTGTAAAGGAGATAGCAGATGAGATCATAGTTGTGGATTCAATAAGCACAGACAAGACAGTGGATATCTGCTCTAAATATACAGACAAGATTTATATTCGGCCCTATGAGAGATATGCCAGGACCAGGAACTGGATGCTCCAGTTTGTTGAAAATGAATGGGTCCTTTCAATAGACGCGGATGAGAGATTTTCCCCTGAACTTCTTTCCGAGATGAAATTCAGGCTGGAAAAAGATAAACATGGCAATATTAACGGGTATCTATTTCCCTACAAGTATGTCTGCTTTGGAAGGGAGATGCGGTACTGGAAAAATAAAGAGAGGCATCTCAGGTTTTTCCGAAAAGAAAAGGCGAGGTGGGAGGATAGGGAGGTCCATGCGAAGCTTATCGTGGAAGGGGAGCACTCGGTCATGGAGAATTATATCCTGCATCTTCCATACAGAAATTTCGCCAATGTAAGGGACAAACTTCCAAGATACACCCAGTGGGATGCAGAGGAGAGGTTTAAACATCAGAAGTCGTTGAAATGGTACAGACCCTTTATGACCCTGTTTAAACCAATTTATAATTTTTTTCGTTTCTATATAATAAATCAGAACTATAAGGACGGCCTTGCAGGTTTTTTGATCTGTTTTTTTATGAGCCATTATACTGCAATGGTGGATGTGAAGCATTACAGGCTTGTTTTAAGCCATTACCTGAAAAAGAAGAACTGCTGATGTGTGGGAGGAGTGTTGATACATCCATTATCAACAACATTCTCCCAACGCAGAACACCTGATTACTTTAGGAGCAACTTACAACCATGGATCTTTCCGTTCTCATTGTAAGCTACAATTCCAGGGAGATGCTCAGGCTTTGTCTGGAGTCTTTAATGGAGTTTGGAAGAGATGTCTCTATAGAGATAATTGTGGTGGATAACAGCTCTAAAGACGGGTCTGTTAAAATGGTGCGCGAGCTGTTTCCTGATGTCACTGTCAAGGCAAATGACAGGAACCTTGGCTTTTCAGGGGCGGTTAATCAGGCGTTTGAACTCTCTTCCGGAGATTTTGTTTTTCTTATGAACCCTGATGCTAGGCTCAGATCAGCGATATTCGCCGGGATGCTGAAATTCTGGGATGAGTACGAAGATGCTGGAGTACTCGCACCCCGTATTGAATATCCAGACCAGACCCTGCATGTGTCTGCCCGGCGGTTTATCACTCTGCTTGGGGCGATTATGGACCTGTTTCAGATACACCTGTACTTACCTGATAATCCTGTAGCAAAGAGGTTTGTGTATAATAACTGGCCCCATAACCATGTGAGTAAAGTTGACTGGGTCACAGGCGCAGTTATTATGATGCGCCGAACAGTGTTCAGGGATTGCGGAATGCTTGATCACAGGTTTTTTATGTATTTTGAGGATATGGATCTCTGCATGAGCGTAAAAAAGGCAGGGTATGGAGTCTATTTTTCCCCTGAATTTACTGTAATCCATGATCATGCCAAGGGCGGGAGCCATACACTTCCTGTGCGCAGGGTAGATTATTTTATCAGTCTGAACCAGTATCTTTATAAACATAAAGGTTTTTTAGCTGGAACATTTTTTAGACTGTGTATGATACTATGGGGAGCTGTTTATTTGCTTATAAGGGTGATTAGTTATTTTTTCAGGAAAAAGCAGACATCTTTTATGGACCAGATTGATGTTCCCCTCAGGCTGATATTTAAGAAGAGTTTTAAGGGGTGATTGAATTGAACTTAAATTCCAGACTGCGGATAATGATGATTGAAACTGGAGGCTGGGGTGGGATGTTTCACTATACATGCTGTCTGGCAAACGGACTTGTGGAGCATAATGTAGATGTCACAGTTGTTACCGCGGCAGGACATGAAACACCCTTTGATCTCAAATTTCAGATTGCTCCTGTGATAGCCCAGAAATCAGGCTATCTGAAAAATATTTTCAGTGTTTACAAACAGATAAAACAGGAAAGACCGGATCTGATACATATTCAGTCCTGGTTCACTGCCAGGCGTGACTGGATCATGATTCTGGCCCTGAAACTTATGAGTATCCCTGTTGTGGTTACAGCCCATAATCTCCTGCCCCATGATGAAGAGGAAAAGGATGCCCTGCTGATGTCCTGGTCCTATAAGATGATCTATAAAACAGCCACAGGACTTATTGCCCATTCCAGGGAAAACAGGGACAGGCTTTGCAGCAGATTCAGCATACCAGTTAAACAGATTAGAAATATCAGACATGGAAATTACGGTTTTATTTATGAGAAACATAAAGAGATGCTGTTGCAGTATTCCTGTAAAGAAATAATTCCTGGGGCTGAAGAAAAGCGGCTATTTCTCATGCAGGGCACAATACGCCATTACAAAGGGGTGGATATTGTGTTAAAGGCGATACCAATGCTGGAAGATCCTGCCAGGGTCCATCTTATAGTTGCAGGAAAGCCATATGGCAGGCTTTTAGAGAAGTACAGAGAGATGGTTGAGGATCTTGATATAAATGAATGTGTTACCTTTATCCCTGGGTATCTTGATGAAGCACAGATAGCAAAGTTGATTTATTGTGCGGATGCGGTGCTGTTTCCTTACAGGGATATATTCCAGAGCGGTGCTTTGCTTGCTGCCCTGGGTTTTGGAAAGCCTGTTATTGCTTCCAGCATTGGCTCATTTCCTGAGACAATTAATGACAAATGCGGGTGGCTTATTAAACCAGATTCACCTTCAGAACTGGCTGCGGCCATGAATATGGCCGTGAGGTCTTTTGATGATGAGCTTGATAAGATGGGAAAGGAGTCCTTCAGGATCTCTCTTCAGGAGCATGGGTGGGATGATATTGCTGCACAGACAAAGGTGTTTTATTTAACCCAGATATAACTGCTTTGTAAATACAAGAATGGAAATAGCAGATTATGAAAAATAATGCAGAGGCACAGGATTTATGGGGTAAGGATGATAATCTTGACCTGCAAAAAGTTTTTCAGGCCTCTATGGGATATGCATCTTCACCTGGATGGTCAGTCCTTTATCAGACGATTTTAGAAAAATACCAGAGCTTTGAAGGTCTGGATATTGTGGAGTTGGGATGCGGTCAAGGAAAGGTTTCAATAATATTTTCCTTACTTGGAGCACATACGACCCTGTTTGATTATAGTGACAAACAGCTGTCTTCTGCAGAATATATCCATACTAGTTTGGGTCTGGATCCCGAAATTATCAACGGAAATATCCTTAATATTCCTGACAATATGGCAGGGAGGTATGATGTGGCAATGTCATTTGGCACAGCTGAACACTTCTGGGCAGATGACAGGCAAACTGTTTTTGATTCTCATGCCAGGGTTTTAAAGCCCGGGGGCCTTGTCGTTATATGGGTACCTAATACATGGGGAATCCTGTTTCATATTGGATATAATGTTAGGAAATTGCTAAGGCGTCCAGTTTCTCCTGTGGATGAAACCTCATTTACAAGAAGAGAGCTGTTTAAACATGCTGAAAAAGCAGGACTTATTAATATAAGGATTTTGGGTGCTGAAGACCTCAAAAATGATTTTCACAACTTTATTATCAAGCTGCCTGGTTTGAAAAATCGTTCGCAAAGAATAATTCATGCTCATATTGATTCAATTAAGGATAATATTATTTTAACGGCAAGAACAAATAACTCCAGGATAGGTCTGTTAAATAATATGTTTTCTTATCCTCTTATGCTTTTAGGGGAGAGCCCATAGTTAAGACAATATCAGTTAAAAGAACTGAATTGGTAATCCTGTTTGCTTATGAGAAATCAGCTAGGGGAAGCTATTCTTGAGTAAAAAATTTTTGGCCATATCTAATCATGGAACAATGATTGGGGGAGGGGAGCACTCCTTTCTGGACCTTGTTTCTAATATGCCAGATTCCTGGGAAGTTGTAGCTGTGGTCCCTGAAAAAGGAGAATTGGAACACAGGCTGTGCGAAAAGGGTGTGCATACAGAGATAGCACCTCTCCCAATTATTAGGCCATGGAAGATTGCAGAGATAATAAATGGGATTAAAGCTTACAGGGATCTTATAAGAAAATTCTCTCCATCTATTATTTATGCCAATGGATCAAGGGCGGCATTTTATAGTGGCATTGCAGGAAGGAGTTTAAAAGTTTCAGTGGTATGGCACTGCAGGATTGCTGAGCCGGACAGGAAACTGGATTTTATACTTGCCAGACTGAGTTCCATAATTGTCGCAAACAGCCACGCGACCGCTAAACGGTTTGTACCATGTTTTCAATCCAGAATCAGGGTAGTGCACAATGGTATTGACACAAAATATATGTCAGCCCCGGATGTCCATGTCCCGGACCTGATTCATAAAGGATGGAAAGTTATGCTTGCCGCTGCAAGGATTTCAAAATGGAAGAGGCATGAACTGATTATTGACGCGTTTGAGAGGGTTGCACTGTCTGATTCAGATGTCCATCTGGTGTGCATTGGCGCGCCTGATGATCTTGATTCAGACTGGTGGGATCTTGTTCAGGAGATGAGTAGAAATTCCAGGTTTTCCAGCAGGATACACTGGTTGGGGCAGGTAAGCGATGTGCGTCCATGGTTTAGATCAGCGTCTGTGCTGGTACTTGCGTCTGACAATGAACCTTTTGGGCGTGTGCTGGTCGAGGGTATGGCTTGCGGAGTTCCAGTTGTTGCTGCAAGAGGGGGCGGAGTAGTTGAGATAGTCCGTGACAGGATAGACGGTTTTCTTGTAACTCTGGGTAGTGCCAGGGAGATGGCAGAGGCGATCAATATTATTCTGCAGGACAGTTCGCTGGCCAGACAGATGGGTGAATCAGGTCGAAGCAGGGCTGAGGCGTTCAGCCTTGTAAACCATGTGAAAAAGATGTGTGAAATTTTCAATGAGATTGATACGTGATTAAATCTGAAAAAAGATACCTGCTCATCGACGGACGCGAATTTGTTCCATCCCGGCTTACAGGGATTGGCAGGGTAATTATGGGTTTCACAGATGCTCTGCAGGATAGAGGTCCAGTGTATGATACTGTTCTTGCAATACATGATGAGGATTATGTTCCACCAGGGTTGAAGAACAGGTCAGGCATAAGGTTTGTAAAAGTGGGGGCATCTTTTTTAAAGTCTGAAAGGCGGTTGTCTCTCCTGACCAGGGAGGCAGACCTGTTTATAAGTCCCTATCCCAAGCTCCCTGTTTTTGGGTGCGCATGCAGGGCTGTTAACATGGTACATGATGTGCTTGACCTTACATGCCCTGCCTATAAAAGGCGAATCAAGACTGTGTTTGATAGATATCGTTTGAAACAGGGACTTATAAGGGCTGATCTTACATGGTTTGTTTCAGAATGGTCAAGGCAGGAGACAGAAAAACTTGTCGGGACCTGCGGAAGCAATCCAAGGGTCAGGTATAATGGGATTGATGCTAGGTTTCAGCCAGGCATGGAAGAATTTATGGATGATATTATCGCGGGATACGGACTTTCTCCTGGATATATACTTGTCATTGGAAATGGCAAGCCGCACAAGAACCTTGGTGTACTCCTGGAGATCAGTACAAGTCTGTCAAGAAAGCTTGTTTTCACAGGTGTTCCCGATGTGAACAGGAGATACTGGCAGAAAAGATATCCTGATGAAGAGGCAGTATGGATAAGGCATGTTCAGGACAAGGATCTTGCCTCAGTAATAAAGAGCAGTTTCTGTGTTGCCCAGCCGTCAACCGCAGAGGGCTATGGTTATCCGCCTTTAGAGGCAATGGCCTGCGGAGTTCCTGTGATTGTAAGCAACATACCAGTACTTATTGAGACCACTTCAGGAAACTCGCTTGTGGCTGATACTTTTAATCCTGCTTCATGGATTGATAGTTTTAATAGGCTGGAACAGGAGCAGCTTTACAAGGAGTATACAGTAAAGGGACTTGAATGGATTGCTCCCATGATAGGCAGTAAGGGATGGAAAAAGCATGTTGCAGATATCAGAGAACTGCTCATGGAGGGAACATAATATTTTTATGAATGTATCAAGAATAATCCAGATAGTGATTATGAGGTGAATTGGATTATGAATATCCTCTTTTTAACTGATGTGTTTTATCCTGATACAGTCGGCGGTGCCGGCAGGGTGGCCTATAACCTTAGTCTTGAATTGTGCAAAAAAGGCCATAATGTGTATGTGATAACACGTAATCCGGGAAACAAACTCCCTGTTTCTGAGGAATTTAATCAAGGTTTTAATGTCCACCGTTTCCCTTCTCCTCATGAGCAATCATTAGGTTCATTGATTTCAGAAATAAAAAACAGCTATGTTGCAGCCCGTCAGCTAATCAGAGAAATACAGTTTGATATTGTCTGCGCCCATCAGTGTATGGTTGCTGTCGGACCTTTGTTTTCGGGTATTTTAAATAGAGTTCCACTTATCTATTATTTCCATTCTCCGTGGCATGAAGAGTTCCTGATAAAAATTCAAAAAAACAGTTCCCTTGCTGGGATAAAGGGAAAGCTCATCTCTACCGTTATGAGATGGCTGGAGAAACGGGTCCTTTTAAAGGCAGACAGGACAATTGTTCTCAGCAGATATATGGCCAATAAGCTTTCAGGCATTCATGGATATTCGAAGGGCAGGATAGTAAAAATCCCCGGAGGTGTTGATCTGGAAAGATTTTGTCTGTCTGAAAAGAGTAGGAAGGTTGCGATTGATGGATTCAATATCCCAATGGATAGGATCGTTTATCTCACAGTCAGGAATCTCGTCCCCAGAATGGGTCTGGAAAATCTTGTAGATGCCTTTAATCAGAGTGATTTTTTAAGGCAGAAAGGATTGCTTCTAATAGGCGGAAAGGGCTCACTTGAGGGTAGCCTGAAAGAGATGATCAATAGTTTCAAACTTGAGGATTGTGTCCGTCTTTTGGGGTATATTCCCGATGATCTGCTTCCCGGAACATACAATGCTGTTGATTTTTTTATTTTACCGACCGAAAAGCTGGAAGGTTTCGGGTTGGTTATCTTGGAGGCTATGTCCTGTGGCACACCGGTGATAGGAACCCCTGTTGGAGCCATTTCTGAGGTTATCGCGCCGTTTAGCAAGCGACTTTTGTTTAAAGGTACTGATTCCACAAGCCTTAAAGATAAACTGGAAGAAATAATTCAGGGTGCAGACAGATACAGCTTTGCTAAACCAGATTGCAGACGATATATTGAGGATAATTTTTCATGGGGAAGGGTTGCTGATAGATTTGAAGAGTTGTCTTTATCCCTGATTCATACTGAATCAGCCATGGGTTGTTGAAGGTTTCTCCAGCCTATGCCTCTCTTAAAAAAAATCGCTCCACTTCTGAAGCATTAGCCAAGAGTGGAGCCATATCTCTGATTTTGTATTTCAAAAGTGATCAGAGGACTATCCCAAATCAGGATTTTTATGTCGGATTTTTATTTTAGAAAGCCCATCTTGTATAGCATCTATTGAAAATATTTTATTGCAATTGGTACACTGGTATTTTTCAATATTCATTTTATCATATATAAGTGCATCAGAGAAATTGACCCCATGGAAACCTAGAGAAAAGTTATAAATACGCTTGAAATTCTTGTTGTCGCATTCATCACATATGAAATATTCTTGTATATAATCCATATTTATTCTTGCTCCTTTTTATAAAGTCGGCTTGGCTGTGTTTCAGAGCTTTATAGGCATGGCATGGTTGATCAATGCCTTTTGTCTGATAATCTAGTTTATTGACAGTATTTACCCTTTCAATCAGGTTTTTTCAATGTTTTTTTCTGGACCAGTCTGAAATTAGTTAACACTCACCGTGGTGGCCGGTTTCTATTGATACGTCTCTTCATTATAATTCTTCACTGGATTTTAATGCAGGTTGGTGGTATAACCCCCTTGAGAAAAAGTTATGAACTGCAGTCGAAACCACATACAGATAATATTTGTTACCCTCATATTTGTTTACACCGTTTTCAACCCCTCTGTGTCATCTGCCAAGAGGATAATAAACATTGGGGTGCCGCGATTTCTTCCGCCGTTTTCCTTTGTTGACCCTAATACTGTGGAACTTAGAGGGTTTTGCGTGGACCTGTCCATTCTCCTTGTTAATAGCATGGGGATAGATGCAAAGCCCCAATTTTTCGGGTATTATAGTCCCAGGCTTGAACAGGCCCTGGAGGAAGGCAATCTTGATCTGGTAGTCGGGATCACTATCCCATCAGGGGGCAGAGATGGGTTGAATATGATCGATACAGGTATAACTGTTGACAGGAAAATTTTTGCAAACAAGACCTGTGTAACAGTCACATGCACAAAGGACCTGCCAGGCCAGATCGTGGCTTTTGAAAAGGGCCGGGACTTGCGCTCAAGCCTTCCTGTTGTTGAGGGAGTTTCATTTATTCAGACAGATTCACACCTAAAGGCGCTGTCTCTTGTTGATTCGGGTAAGGCAAGTGTCTATATCTCGGATTCCAGGCTCACTTCTCTCTACCTGATTCAGAAGAACAATTTTGAGAATATTAAGGAGGTGGGCCTCCCTGTTGATTCTGTTCCCCTGTCTTTGGCTGTCAGAAGTGATAATACAGAACTTTTGGCTGATGTAAGTCTGTCGCTGGGTAAGATCCTGAAAAGTGAAGACTATGATGCAATTTACCGAAAATGGCTTGGGCAGGAGATCAGATTCAGTCACTGGGATGAATATTTGAAATATATAGTAGGTGCCCTTGGCCTTAGTGCCAGTGTACTCTTGTTTTTTATCTTCTGGAATTTTATGCTGAAGAGGAAGGTCCAGGAGGTGACCAGGGATTTCCAGCGGTCAGAGAAAAAATATCGCGACCTGATCGAGTCCTCTCCTGAGATGATCCATCTTATATCTCCGGATGGCAATATAAGGCTTATAAACAGGATCGCGATGCAATACTTAAAATATAATGAATCTGAAATGATAAAGCTTAACCTGAGCGATCTGGTCAGTCCTGATAATCGTGACGAGATAAGTGATTTTATAAATATTGTTTTTAGTGATGGTTTTGGCAATAAGGAAGTGGTCTTTCTGGCAAAAGATGGTACAGAAACTCCTGCTGAGATTGTGGCCACAACCGTGGGCGGTCTGGTGGAAAACGAGCCCATGGCATGTTGTTTTTCAAGGGACATAACTGAGCATAAACGGCTGGAAGAGGAGCTTGTTAAGTCCGAGCGTCTGGGTATTATGGGCCAGATGGCAGCAGGATTAGCTCATGAGATAAATAATCCCCTTGGGATAATAGTCGCCAATGCTGAGGCCATACTTGAAGATGGTATGGATTCTGAATATGCTCATGAGAGCCTCATGAGCATTGAACGAAACGCTATCCGTGCCGGAAAGATAATTGAAGATTTGCTCTCTTTTACAGGGCCAAGCGCTCTTGAAAAAGGGCGTGTTAATTTGTCTCTCCTTATAGATGAGACGCTCCCTTTTCTGAAACAGAAGCTTAAACAGAAAAATATAAAGGTTAAAAGGCCTGAATCTTCAGAGGAAATCATATTTTACGGTGATGAAAATCAGATTCAGCAGCTGCTTGTAAACCTTATCCTCAATGCTATCCAGGCCATGCAGGATGATGGTATACTCACCATCTGTGCGAGATATGATGGAGATGGTGAAAACAGGGAGATTATCCTTGAGGTTGAGGATACAGGGATCGGCGTAACTGACGAAGATCTTCCCAGGATATTTGACCCTTTTTTTACGTCTAGAAAGGAAAAGGGTTTTGGGCTGGGCCTTTTTATATCAAGGGTAATAGTGGAAAAACACAACGGTAGAATAAGCGCAAGGTCAAATGAGGGGCTGGGCACAGTTTTTACTGTTGCCTTGCCGGCCTGACCGGGCAGGGAGGCTTGATTTATGACAGAAAAGATTCTTGTTGTTGATGATGAACAAGATCTACTACTGGTCCTGGACCGTTCCCTGACCAGAAAGGGGTATGAAGTACAGTGCGCGGAGTCAGGTAAGGCAGCATGGAAGTCTATTGAGGAGACCATGTTTGATCTTGTCATATCTGATCTGGCTATGGATGATTTAAATGGGCTCGAGCTTCTTAAGCGTGTCAGAGCTGCTGACAGCACTCTCCCCTTTATAATAATGACAGGCGTAGGAACTATTGAAAGCGCTGTGGATGCCATTAAGCTGGGGGCATATCAGTATATCACAAAGCCCTTTAAGATGCGCGATATTGAGGTGCTTACTCAGCGAGCCCTTGAATATGGTAAGCTTCACAGAAAGCTGGACAGCATTCGGCTCCATGAAGAGGATGATTCCTCCGCAGAAATGATTATCGGTTCCAGCAAGAGCATGCAGAATCTGCTTCGGCAGGTAGAGAAAATCTCTGATTCAGATGCGCCTGTATTGATACAGGGTGAAACTGGCACAGGCAAGTCTCTGCTTGCAAAGAAGATACATGAGAGCAGCTCCCGTAGAGATAATCCTTTCCAGACTATCGACTGCGGTTCCCTTAAAGATACATTGCTGGAAAGTGAGCTGTTCGGTCACGTGAAAGGTTCATTCACAGGCGCTATCCGGGCCAAAAGAGGTCTTATGGAAGAGGCCCAGGGCGGGACAATATTTTTGGACGAGATTTCAGAGATAACTCTTCAGACACAGGTAAAGCTCCTAAGAGCAATTCAAGAAAAGGATATTCGGCCAGTGGGGGGTAACAAGAGTATCCCGATTGATGTGCGGTTTATTTCAGCTACAAACCGAAACCTTAAAGAGGAGACGGATAATGAGAGCTTTCGGAAAGATCTCTATTATCGCCTTGCAGTGGTACCTCTGTATCTTCCGCCCTTAAGGGATAGGAAGGAAGACATCCCTCAACTAATAGAATTTCTTCTTGAAAAGTATCAGAAGCGGTATAGAAAAAAGATCAGCCATATCAGGTCCAATGTGCTTCATATGTTGCGCAATGCACCATGGAAGGGGAACATACGTGAACTGGCTAATATTCTGGAAAGAGGGGTTCTGCTGGCTGAAAATGAGACCTTAACCTTGGATTGCTTATTTACAGCGCCTGATGGAATATTTGATGGAGAGGACAAGGGGAGAGTTGTTACCCTGAAAGATGCGGTGGAGTCTGCGGAGATAAATGTCATTAAAAATGCGCTTGAATCTACAGAAAATAATCGTACTCAGGCGGCTCGAGTCCTGGGGATCAGCAGGCGAGCCCTTTATGATAAGATTGCTGCCTATGATTTAAATCTTTGAATATCTTTGATTCTAAATTAAGCTGAGTTGCATCTGATTTCAGCTGGAATGGGCTTGAAATCCTGCTGTTTTGGCGTTATTTTTAAATCAATGCTATAAACACTATAGCGAGGAGCTGAATATGGGAGCCCGATCTACATCAGAGGGCGTGTATGAACAATTTTTTAGTCAAATAAACAACCTTTATCCCGCCTTGGGAGGACAACCCATAGTAGATTTCTAATGCCTTAATTTTTTAAAGATAATTTTCTGTAGTTTTTTTTGTAAAGATGGATTTACAGGTGTGAAGTTGACTTTACATTTTTACCCTTTTCAGGGCCTTGTAAATATGTGAAATACAAATAAATATTGACTAATTCCCGATAGTTGTTTAGTTAATTATGGTTTTTTTAAAAAGGGCACATATTTTGCACATTTAGAAATAACGATGGAGAGATCAAAATTACTTTTCTAAAAACAAAATCCATAACACGTAAATGCAGATATGATGCCGGATCAATAGAACAGGAATTAATGAAATAAAGAAGAAATTTAACCCTTTAAACTTGTCTGGCTTTTGACTTGGTAAGAATGTTTTCATGTCTGTTTTTTAAAAATTTAAAAGGAAAGGAAGTGTATTATGAAAAGAATTATTAGTGTATCTGCATTTTTTTTATTTTTGATCATTCCGGCAGTACTGTTTGCAATGCCAACCGTCTTTCCCCATGGTACCACAATATATGATCCGGAAAACAGTTATAATGGCTTTACGATTCTTACCACAAAGGGGAATGGCACAATCCTCATAGATATGAATGGAAATATTGTTAAAAACTGGAAAGATGTCTGTTTTGAAGAGCATCCTGCAAGGCTTTTACCAGGCGGCTATGTCATGGGCGCAACCGGTTTTACCGAAGGGAAAAAAGGAAGGCTTTTTGCGGATGAGGACTCAAACGATTTGTCCATTGTGGACTGGGATGGAAACAATATCTGGACATTCGCAAAGGCAGGTGTTCATCATGATCACCAGAAAGAGGGAAGTCCTGTGGGATACTATGTACCTGGTATGGATCCCATGGTTAAAAAAGGGAAAACCCTTATCCTTTCACATAAAGTTGTCGAAGAAGGCGGTGTCAAGTTCACAAACAAGCAGCTATATGATGACTATATAGTCGAAGTTGATTATGAAGGGAATGTCATATGGGAGTGGCTGGCAAGTGATCACTATAGAGAGATGGATGAGATTTACTATGATTATAATATCAGAAATGCCCTATATCGGAACCCTAATGTAGTGGGGACACGTACGCCGGGTCTTGTGGGTGGAGATTGGATTCATATTAACAGTGCTTCATGGGTAGGCCCTAACAAGTGGTATGATGATGGTGATGAGAGATTCCATCCGGATAATATTATATATAGTGCCCGTCAAACCAACACAATGGGAATTATCTCCCGCGAGACCGGTAAAATAGTGTGGCACCTGGGGCCTGAGTATTATAATTCCGATAATAGATATATCAGAAAAATGGGGACTATCATTGGTCAGCACCATACCCATGTAATCCCAAAGGGTCTGCCAGGTGAGGGGAATATCCTTATATTTGATAATGGCGGTTACGCTGGTTTTGGCGCACCCAATGCAGGATCCAGTAATGGATTGAATAATGCCAAAAGGGATTACTCCAGGGTGTTGGAGATTGACCCGATTACGTTTAAAATGGTATGGGAATACACGGCTCACAACAGCGGATTCAGGGATAAATCCAAGTTTTTTTCCGATTATGTGAGTTCTGCTCAGCGTCTGCCCAATGGTAACACACTGATTACAGAGGGCGCAGACGGTCGCATATTTGAAGTAAAACCCCGTGAGACCGCTAGAGATTTAGATGCTATTGTATGGGAATATGTTAGCCCTTTCTATTATTCATCTGAAAGGTTTAACATGGTATACAGGGCATACAGGTATCCCTATTCCTACGCGCCCCAGGCAACACATGCCAAAGAAGAGGCTGTTGTGCCGTCAGATAATATGGCACCATGGCTGAAATTTGAAAAATAGAAGTAGTTGTATTTAAGGCAGGCTCTTTAAGGTCATAAGGGCCTGTCTTGTCAAATATTTCAGTTATGATAGGTATGAATGGTAAAAGTGAAAAAGACCAAGGGCAGTTTGGAATTTATGAGCAAAAAAGCAACACGGCGTGATGTGCTTAAATATACCGGACTGTTTATGGGATCGACCGTTCTAGGAGACGGGCTTTTAAATTCTGCAAAGGCCTTTGCAGAGGATAGATCATCTTTTTTACTTGTTCCGCCATTTCTGGGAAGACCGACCCAGGAGTCAATTACAGTAAATCTGGTCGCAGGTGATCAAGAGATAGTCTGCCACCTTAAATATGGGAAGGTAACGGAATCAAAGGTCGCTTCCTGGCAAAAGACAGAAGACTTTATTATTAAGGCAAAAGGTGTTGAAGAGACTGTATTAAGCCATTTAGCACCGGGAACACATTATAAATATCAGGTGTTCGTATTACCCGGAGGAAGTTCGGCTTCCCAGCTTGCTGATACCGGAAGCTTCAGGACTCAGAGAATAGATCATGAGCCGTTTGATTTCGCTGTAATATCTGACTCTCACATCACTCCCCTTAAGAGGGATTTTAACCGTTTTGATGTCCTGAGGAGGGCAAGCGGGTCGATTAGTGTTCGAAAGCCTGAATTTCTGATGATGCTGGGTGATAATATCCAGACCTTTTCATCTTATCATGGAGGGCATTTAACAGACCCCGAGTTTGGCTCATGGCTATATCTGGTTATGAGAAAAGGGCTCGGAGATCTTGTATCCTCCACACCGGCCTTTTTAGTTAATGGAAACTGGGAAGGTGAAAACAGCTGGCACCCGGAGAAGGAAAGGGGGTGGGCCAGACAGGCACGAATGGCTTTTATCCCCAACCCTGACAATACAACCTATCCGGAGGGAGGGAGTGCTGAAGAAGATTTTTACGGTTTCACCTGGGGCAACGCCCTTTGTCTGGTACTTAACGTAACAGGATATAATTCTTCTGATCATAGGCTCAATACCTTAAAAGGCCGGGCAGATGACTGGACTCTGGGGAAGAAGCAAAGAGATTGGCTTCATGGTCAGCTCTCCTTGTCAGACGCCAAATGGAAGTTTTTGTTCATGCACCATACTGTTGCGGGTAAGGGTGGTGATGAAATAAACTCCAGATATGGCCGAGGAGGAGGAAGGGCTTTTAATGTTGGAGAGCAATCTCGATTACAGGACATGATGAAAGAGTTTGGGGTTCAGATCCTGTTCTACGGTCACGATCATGTATTTACTGATATAATGGTTGAAAATATCCATTACACATGTGTTGGAAGTGCGGGTGCTCCCTGGAAGTTTGACACCAATGATACAGGATATAAAAAATACTGGACCCAGTCAGGTTATACATGGGTTGAAGTTAAGAAAGATTCTGTGAAGGTTTCATTTGTCAAAGCAAATTCAAAGAATACTGAAGGTGAGATACTTCATACTTATGAGATAACAGAGAATGCAGCATAAACCGTGAGGAAACCATTATTACCCATGGATCTAAATAAGAGTATACCCCTTCCTTTTGTCTGGAGGGTTAATAAATAGAAAAAACTAATAAAATATTAAATCAATAGGAGGCGTTTTAAAATGAGAAAAAGAATTATTGGTAGTTTAATGACAATACTCGTATTGGGAGTCACCCTTATTTTTGTAGGGAATGCTGCAGCACAGCATACAGGAGGAACTGGAGAAAGCAGGATTCCTCTGAATCTGGCAAGTGTATCCCAGCTGCAGAAGATTGATGGAGTAACAGCAAGGGTCGCTAAGAGCATCGTTGAGTACAGAAAGACCTCAGGTTTTTTTAAGAAAGCCGCAGATTTGAAAAATGTCCCTGGTGTTACTACTACAATTTACAGGAAAATGGATCCCCAGGTTGGCGCAGAGGGTGATCTCTACTGTGTTGGTGTTGAAAGTGAAGATGATTGGGATGAGGATGATGAAGACATTCCTCTGGCCCCATCCAAATGCTAATTACTTATAAGCTTTTTTGATCTCGATTCCGTGTATACCCGGAATCGGGATCTGCTTATAAGAGCAGTATTTAATTAACAACATGAACGTTCCTTCTAATGGTTTCAAATAGAAAGATCGTTGTGAAAATATATAATTAAAAAGAATTCATTCCAAAAAATGGCCCATCCCAATCTTACCTTTTGCTAAAAAGCAGACTTGGGACGCCCGGGAGGTAATTGTGTTTTTTAAAAATAATGATTTCCATAAAGTATCAAGGCTAAAAGTATTTCTCCTGATCAGCCTGGCACTGCTTTTTGCGATGTCAACGCCTTGTTTTTCTGAAGAAGGTGTCGGCAATGTGAGAGGGCTTCCACCGAATGATGATGCGACCCATATGCCTGAGCTTGGCGGTTTGCTTAATAGAATTTATCACAACCAGTATGGGCAGAAAAGGGAACTTTCTGAATGTGTTGTTTTGAGAGGAAGTTCTATAAAGGATGGTGTTGCCAATGTTCCTGCCGGAGGGCTCTATTATTCATCAGAGACTTCTTATGATGCAAGGCCCTTGATGCGCGACCCATTTTTGATTCTTGGTGAGCATGCCTATCTTGTGAGATCTTCTCATGAACAGGCAATTAAAAGAGATATAGTAGTCGATGCGGGAGGCAAAACCCTTTTAGATGAGTCCGGGTATAGAATCTGGTTTGAGTATGCCACTGACCATTACAGAAAGCCTTATGGTGAGTTTGAGCTTATTGCCCCTTCTGGATCGTGGCCCAGCAGGTGGCCCCTATCCACCTCTTTTGCCCAACCGGATAAGGCTAAAAGTCTCAATCTTTCTGATGGGATACACGAACAGCTTAAAGATTTTTTTATGGCAAACTCTTATATCTATGGTGCCACACGGGTAGTTGCAGAAGAGATCACATTTGATCAGGCAAAATTTTCTCTGATTGAATATCCTGTGATAAAAGACGCGGTCTTTTCAATGGAAAGACCCTGGGTTGTAGATATCAGGCAGGAGAGCTTTCGATGGTATGGCAACAAGAGAATATATGTCTTTAGAGAGAGGGATGGTTATGTCAGGGTTGAGGTCCGTAACTGGACAGGGAATAAGGTGCTTGCATCCAAGATTCTTAAACCCTCCACTTCACAGGAATATCATGTGATGGATCAGGAAAATATGTGCCTTACTGACTTTGACCTGGATATACATATAGAGCTTATAGTCAAACCTGCATGGCTGAAACATTCAGATTTTGTGCCATATGTAAATGATGTACCCTACGGCTGGGAAGACGGCACTATTGCCCTTGCCATCTATAATGACCTTGTAAAGGTAGAAGATGGTAAAGCCTGGCCAAGAGATCCCAGATATACAGTTCGTCTAGAGGCCAATTATAAAACAGGAATGCTGCAAAGGATGACCCTTGAAAATGCTGAGCCCTTCGAACTCAGCGATGATAGTAATGAATATTATGGCCCTACAAAGATATCCGAGGTATGGGACAGGCCGCATTTCAAGGTTGTTGCAAAGGATTTCAGGTATAATGAAGAGTATGATGAGTGGACTGTTCATGACCTCTATATCAGAGATTGCTTTTTCCAGAGGACAGATGACCTGGTTATGGTGGACAAGGAAGCTGAAGAAGAGCTAGGCAGGGAAAATGTAGATCTCTTTGTTGGTATGAGCCCTCTGGTTGTATCTGTTATGGAGGATACATTCCTGCAGAGATTGGCTGATCCATCATACGGGATACCTGTTGTGCTCTCAAGATTCACCTCCTATCCGGCAGTTATCCCGGACGCAAAATGGTTTGCTCCGGATCCGACTGCTGCCTTTGTGCCCAAGTTAAGGGGTTTTTTCCGTAAAAAGGTGGGGCCTAGCCTGATCTCAACAGAGGTTTTTGTAATAAGGGGAAGCTATGTTGATTACCGAAACGGAGACATAATTATTCCTCCTGGCGGACTGTATTACAGTTCTCGTGACAACAGAAATATCAGACCTGGGGAAAGTCTGTATATTCTTGGTAAGAAGGCCTATCTACTTGGATTTAACAGCTATCTGGTCGTAAAAAGAGATTTCCGGATTGACAGGTGGAAGGAACAGCCAATGGGTGATGGAAATCTTCTTTTCTGGCAGGATGTGCCCCTTGGTGACGGAAGTAAGGCAATGCGTTATATGGGGGCCAGCATTTTATGGGGCCGCCCGGTTGCAGAGCTCCGGATAACCAAGTATTCAGGCAACACATGGGGTGCAAATGTCATGGTGGCAAACGGACTCTTTGACTATAATGATTTTCCTGAGGCAGTTCCTGAAGGCAACTACCCTGAAGATTTCAGGCATTATGTGCCCGAGGTGTTTGCTGAGGGGGCCACTTATCTTATTCCCAAGTGGGTTACTCCCGATTTTGTGGAGGTTGAAGAGATGGGGACCCCTGGGATGAATAATTTTACAATTACCTATACAGAACCTGAAGAGATTTACCTGATGGAAGGTGAGGAAGCCTTTGTTGGTGATTACACCCTGGTTGCGAAAAAGGTGGATACAGTAAATCTTTCTGTGGACTGTGAACTCAAGGATGGCGAAGGTAAGGTTTTAGCAACAAAGACCTTTGGCCCTTTGACAGAAGAGGTATTAGGCACGCTTCCCCAGTATGCGCCATCACAGAAAAAAATCCAGTGGATGTATAATGATGAGATCCATGTCTCTCTGGTCGTTGGGGAAGGTTTTGAAGGATTTGAGGATGGAGTTGTCGAATTTCGCGGGTCTGATAATATTGTGACTTTTAACAGGGATACACCCTGGCCCGGGGATGACCGTTTTGTGATCAGGCCGGATGTCTGCGGTCACTGCTATCAGCTTAATGAACTGATCCTGGACAACAAGGATCCCATTATCCTGAATGAAGAGAATAATATATTCTCCGGACCTATAGTTTCTGTCCTTGACAAAAATGAAGAAGGCGAGAGGTATACGGAAGACAGACCATTCTTCAAGTTGGTTATTAGAGACTTTGATGGAGAGGCCATTAACTGGTTCTACCTGGAAGATAAATATCAAAAGAAGACCGATAACCTGGCCGAGCTTCCCAGAAACAATGTGGATATGATGGTTGGAGTTAATGGTACAACTGAGACTTTCTTGCGCATGTCATTATTGGAACGTCTTGCGTACAGAGAGGTCTGGAGATTACATTAATTTGACAAAAGGTGCCTGTTTGAGTATCAGACAGGTGCCTTTATTCTTCTTTATAAGTTTGGGAATATAAAATAGGGAGATATTTATTATGAGTTCAAACGGAAAAACGAAAGCTGCCTGGGACAGTATGCCGGGATTTAAGGAGAGTGTTCCAGGCCTCTTGGCAATTGTTATAATAGCCATATTTTGTCAACTTCCGGGCCTTCCATGGCCTGTCACAATTCATCACCTTTTACAGTACATTGACAATATCCTTCCTCCTATCAATGGAAGGGGGCTTTTTATTGACCTTTTACATTTTAACTATGTTGTTATCTGTCTCATAGTCGGAATCCTGATACGCAATGTAATCGGTGTGCCAAAGTCCTGGGAAAAAGGTCTGACCTATTATTCTATCTTCCTCCATGCAGGAATTATCATGCTTGGATCTCAGTACCTCTTAAGGGACATGGCGAAGCTTGGCGGGACTACAATCGTTATTATGGTTGTGTTTGTCTTTGGTGGATGCGCGTTAATGGTGTTTGTGGGTCGATTATTCAAGTTGGAGCCATCTCTTACCGGTATTCTTGCTGCGGGTATTGGAGTCTGCGGTGTTACTGCTGCTGTTGCTACTGCCCCTATGGTAAGGGCAAAGAATGAGCAGATCACATATGCAATTGCGTGTTCAGTATCTTTTGGGCTTATCTGTCTCGTTGCTTTACCTCCTCTTGCGAGAGCTTTAGGTATAGATCAGTACTCATTCGGGGTACTTAGCGCCACAGGTGTACCTAATACTGCACAGGTTATTGCCACTGGTTATATGTACGGGTTTGAGGCAGGAAAGGTTGCAGGTTTTGTCAACATAGGAAGAATCGTGCTAATTCCCGCGGCTGCAATGTGGATCTATTTTCTTTCCATGACAAGTGACATCGTTGGTTCGGAGAAGATCAGTATTATTAAGACCATTACGGAGAAGTTTCCCATCTATGTACTGGGCTTTATATTTGTATGGATACTAAATTGCTTTCACCTGTTCCCAAAACCGGCAGTATTTGCAATGGACAAAGTAATGATTTGGTTCTTCAGTCTTTCATTTGTTGGACTGGGCATGCAGACAAACCTGCGTGATGTGTGGAGAGCCGGTATCATGGGTATGGTTGTAGGCTATATAATCGGTGCTATCAAGCTTGGCGCGGCAATAGGTGTAATATTCTTGGCTATAAAATATGGTTGGATGGGCTAGAAAGGAGACAGGTAAATGGCAGTAGATATTGAAAACAACACAACCAGCTCAGATGATGAGGATGCAAAGGTAAAGGCACAATCAGAAATGCAGATGGCAAAGGCAAGGATCAATGATTATATTGCAATTGCTATCGCACTTTTTACTGTTGCCCTTCTGGCCATTCTTCAGAGGATGGGACTTTATTAACCATGAGTGATAAAATCCTTGTCCTTTTAAAGGGACCGGGTTCAGATATTCGAGGCATTTCCATAAAAAAGGATGGCAGCCGCAGGAACATAAAGACAAACAGCGGCAGGCAGGAAAAGGCTGACACACATACAATTGAAAAGGCCTTTGAACATGCAGCTAACTTTTCTAAAAAGGTAGTGGTTTTACAGATTCTCGGGTCGAACCTCTACTTCTATGTCAATGATATCATACTTGTGGGCCCTGCAAAGGAACGATTTAGGTCTTATGTAAATGAACAGATACTAAGGCGCGCCAAGGACAGGGAAAAGGAACTTCAGATAGTAGCTGATGAAAAAGGGATTCCCCTGGAGTTCGGGATTGTGGATTCAGATAATTCTGAATTAATTGTCCTTGAAGAGGCATCAAAAGGATATGATGCTATTTTCCTGACAAGGGAGAAGAGGATTTTCCCTCTCTTTAAGAAGACCCTTACCCAATATCTTCTGAAGAATGGATACGAACATGTAATACAGTGTTAAGCCATGCAGTGCCGGTGTATCTTTCCTCTGCACTGCATGGATTTTTTTAATCGGAGATATTGTATTATGTTTTTTGAGCGTTTTAAAAAAACAATCATCGTTTTCTGTTTTTTACTGGCCGTTTCATTCGGTTTTGTCCCTTCTGCCTTTACAGCAGGCAGCTCGGTAGAAATCCGGGAAGTGACCCCTCAAGAAGCATTTGAGATGTATCAGAATGACAGGGGCAACGTAAAGATACTGGATGTCAGGACTACAGCTGAGTACTCTTTAATAGGTCATCCTAAAATGGCCTATAACATACCGGTCCAGTTATGGGCTGGAGAGTATGATTCATCCAGAAGAGACTATCCACTTGCTGTTAATTCAAAATTTGTAGCACAGGTAAAATCCAGGTTCAGTCTTGATAAAACCATACTCCTCATATGCAGGAGCGGTGCCCGGAGCCGGTATGCCGCAAAGCTGCTTTTAGATGCCGGGCTTCCACATGTATTCACTATTTCAGAAGGATTTGAAGGTGACAAGGTGAAAGATCTGGATAATGTTTTTTATAGCCAGAGGATGAAGAACGGATGGAGGCTTTCCGGGCTTCCCTGGACATACAATTTGAGTCAAAAACTGGTTTATTCTCCGAATAAAAATGAAGATGCGCAAATCAACTGATCAGAAAAGGATTGTCAGACATGAGTGATGAAATAAAAAAGGACTTAAAGGTCAGTAGACGCGGATTTCTGAAAATGGGAGCTGCCGCCGCGGGCAGCAGCATACTGTCCTCCGCGTTTGATCATAATTCCATTGCCTTTGCCTCCTCTCCTCTTCCCGCGAGTGAAGTGGACTATGAGGTGGACAGTTGCTGTCAATTTTGTCAGGTACGTTGTACAACAAAGGTACAGGTTAAAGACAGAAGAGTAGTAAATGTCTACGGCAATCCGGACAACTACTGGACCGGCGGTGCCATGTGTCCCAAGGGAAAATCAATGGTTGAGCTGACATACAGTCCTCACCGTATCCTTTATCCTATGGTCAGGGATGGTAATAGCTGGAAGAGGATCTCATATAATCAGGCCCTTGATATGGTTGTCGAACGTATTCTGAAGATCAAGGAGGAATATCCTGAAAATTATGCGTACAGGCTCAATCTTATAATGCCTCTGTGGGAATCAAGGGAGGCTGAACTTATGGCCAGGCTTGGACTTCGTATGGCAGGCTGGCCGAATCACTTTACCACCGGTGATGCGTGTATAGGAAACACAGCTACTGCATTGAACCTCTGCCTTGGCAGCGGTATCTCCCCAAGCATACTCAATGAGGTTGTTAATGCGGAGACCCTTGTCCTGTTCGGCGCGAATATAGCAGAGATGTATCCGCCATATATGAGGTGGATAAATTTTGCCCGTGAAAAGGGGGTAAAGATAGTTTTTATTGATCCGCGACGGACCCCAACCAGTAATTTTTGTGATATGCAGATACAGCCCAGGCCGGGAACCGATGGTGCCCTTGTCCTTGGTGTACTCCGGCTGCTTATCAAGGAAGGACTCTACGATAAGGACTATGTGGCCTCCATGGTCAATGGCTTTGAAGAGCTTGTCACTGCTGTTGAGGATTATACCCCTGAATATGTGTCAGAGATCACATGGGTGCCTGCTGAGAAGGTGGTTTTATTGGCCAGGATCCTGGCTGAAAGCAGCAGGACCATGGTCTGGATGGGCGGTTCAATTTCGAGAAACACTAATGCCATTCATACTGCCCGCGGGATAATCGCGCTCCAGGCCATTACAAACAACCTTGTTGGAGATGGCAAGGGGATCATGAATGTCCAGGGAGGAAAGCCTGGCGGAGAAGAAGAGTTTCTGGAGCATTATGATCCGGAAGGGCTTGCCATGAAGCAGACATTTAGAAAGGCGCTCTTTTACATGGAAAAGGAGAGGACCGATGTGCTGTTGCTTAACGCTAGCTATCGCAGGTATAATGACGCAAATCGTGTAAAGGCTGCCATAGAGAAGGTCCCTTTTGTAGTTTATCGCGGCTTTTTTATGGATGACGAGGCACAGCTTGCTGATTTGATTATCCCGGGGACAATGGTATGGGAGGGTTCAGGATCTCAGTATGGGGCACAGCGCCAGGTGGTATGGCGCAACAGGATTTTAGACAGGCCCGGTGAGACAGTGCAGGATTGGAAGTTTTACAGGGATCTTGGTAAAAGGCTCAACCCTGATAAATTTCCTGATGTGAACAGCGTTGAGGACGTCTTTGAACTGTTTAATCACCATGTTCATTCCTGGAAAGGGATCACTTTGGAACGCCTGAAAGAGACTCCAACAGGGATTACGTGGCCTTGTGAGTCTGAAGATGACGATAACAGGGTGGGACTGTATCATGATGGGAAATTTTTTACGGATGACGGTAAGGCCAGCCTTTACATAAAGCTCGCCGGCCTTATTTCATGGAAAGAGCCCAAGGGAAGTCCGATCGGAGATTCTGCCAAAGATTTGGACAAGGAATTCCATCTTA
>JAFDJA010000228.1 GCA_019307745.1 Deltaproteobacteria bacterium
GACAAAAAATATTAGAGTGTTAAAATGTTTTCCCTGCGTCCTCTGTGCCTCTAGTGAACATAGTGAACGGGCGAGAGTTAATTTATTTATGAGTTTAAATTTTATCTCATCTCAAATCCCACTGAGGTGTGATGGGCCCTTAATTTAATCACAAACTGTAATATTAAATATTTTCAAGGTTGACGAAAAAAGTCTGTGTGTGTCTGTGTGGGTCTGTGGCTAATTATTCCTTGAACCCTCTTCTCCAACTAAATTGGAGAAAAACCTTTTTTTCTAAACTTTACAGATTGATCAATATGTAATAAAGAGTTCGGGTATCAAATTTAAGAATATTTTTTTAATAGGAGGCCTGAAATGAAAAAAGGTTTTATTTTCACTGCAATCATTGTGTCATTACTTATGCCGCTAATAAGCTTCGCATTTCCGACAGTTTATCCAACCGGGACGACAATTTATAAGCCGGATAAGTGCTGGAGCGGTTATACTGTTTACAAGGACTATGTTCGTCAATCTACAGTTTTAATTGATATGAACGGAAATGATGTAAAAGTCTGGGAAGGTATAGGCGGTTTTCCAAGTAAAGTCCTTCCCGGCGGTTATCTTATGGGAAGCGGACCTGCAGGAAGAAGAAAAGGCGCGCAGGAAGAGATAGAAGTTGTCCAGGTTGACTGGGATAATAATATAGTGTGGCGATTTGATCGTGCCGAACAGATCAAGGATGGGGATAAGCTGGTCTGGAATTCAAGACAGCATCATGACTTTCAGAGAGAGGGAAATCCTGTGGGATATTATTCTCCGGAGCTGGCACCTTTAGTAGACAGGGGAAAAACACTTATCCTGTCACATAAAAATGTTATTAATCCCAAAGTCAGTCCCAAAGAACTCTCTGATGACTATATTTATGAAGTGGATTGGGAAGGCAACATTGTGTGGGAATGGCTCCCAAGCGATAGTTTTGATGAGATGGGATTTAGTGACAGTAATATTAAATTGATCTATGAAAATCCCAATGCAACGGGCAGAAGCGGGGGTGACTGGCTGCACATTAACTCCCTTTCCTATGTGGGGCCAAACAGGTTTTATGACAAGGGTGATGAACGTTTCCATCCTGAAAATATTATCTGGTCTTCTCGGGAAGCAAATATCTTTGGAATAACCAATAGAAAAGGGAATGTTGTCTGGCGTGTCGGCCCTGACTATTCTAAACCTGAATTCAAAAAGATTGGCCAGATAATAGGTCAGCATCATGCTCACATGATCCCCAAAGGTCTTCCAGGCGCAGGGAATATCATGGTATTTGATAATGGAGGGGCTGCGGGATATGGGGAGCCGAATCCAATGGCATTAAAAGGTCTAAAGACCGCAATCCGCGATTATTCCCGTGTTATAGAATTTGATCCAACAACTTTTCAAATAGTCTGGGAATATTCGGCGGAAAAGGCAGGCATGGAAGGTTATAAATTTTACAGCAGCTATATAAGTTCAGCCCAGCGTCTTCCGAATGGAAACACCATGATAACAGAAGGTGCGGATGGAAGAATGCTGGAGGTTACACCTGATTATGAGATAGTATGGGAATTTGTTAACCCTGCTTTTTTAAAAATGGGAAGCTCTGTGAGAAATCTTATTTACAGGGGGTACAGGGTTCCATATGATTGGGTTCCCCAGGTCAAAAAGCCAGTTGAAAAAGCGGTTATTCCTCCGGACAATTCAGAATTCCGGATAGAGCCGGAAAAATAGGATCTAATTTCATTACACGTGCAGCCATTCCACGGCATGGCTGCACTGTTTTTTTCTTAACCCTCCCTGACCCATTCTTCCGCCTCTTCCATACTGCTTACCACATTTATAGATCTCTGGTCAGACCCTTGTGAAATAGCCGCAAACGCGCTTGAAGCAGCATAGGACATGTCCGGACCGGCAATCAGGGCTACACGTACGTCGTTTATGTCATCATCGGGCATTGAGGTGTGATCACAGACATAAAAGATATCATCTAGTGAGCTTTTAGTGAAATCTCCATTCCTCAAATCCCAGATTCTTGCCATCCCTTTCTTATACCCACTCATGGACAGAACCCTTTGAAAGAGATCAACAATCTCTTTTCCTGAGCTCTCCCCCTCCAGGGTAATATAAACAATATTCTTTTTTTCATCTATCCTGATATCCATATTCCCTCCTTCATATATGCGCTGAACTTGAATCTTAATACCTGAATTTGGCAGGCATGATGCTTGCCTGAGACACAAGGAATCAAGCATGAAGCTGTCCTTGTCTGCCGCGAAAGCTTTTTTTATTCATTTATTACCGGAGTTGCCTCCCGGTCAAAAGGATTTGTTCTCATGGCAAGAGAGAAGAGATAGGGGTAGTTGTCCTTCAGGTGCTTCATGTAATTAAGCCATTGTCCTATGAGCATCTGATAGACCCTTTGCATATCAGCGGCAAGGTGCCTGGAATCCGCGTTCGGAATATTCACGAGATCCTCTCTGGCAACCAGCTCTTCATTAAAATGATATATCGCCAAAATAAGGTCTGTAAACGTTTCATGTTCAAGCAGGATAGGATGTTCCAGCATTCGGAGTAAAAATGATTTCTTCTCACTCAAAAATTCCTGAATTTCATCAAGGTTTGCCCGATGAATATCCACCTTGTATTTGGTTTTTTTCAGGAGTTTGCTTAACTGTGTAAATTCCTGGTTTGAGCATGTCTTTACCTTGGATAGTTTTTTTCCAATCTCATCCAGATCGGAGTCAATCAACGGGCAGGATGTAAGCATTTTTGTACCTACTTCACTGAAGAACACACCAATGACAATGTTCAGTTTTTCAAGTTTCGCGTGCTTTTCCCTTTCATAGAGTAACCTATGAATTATAAGAGTGACGAGGAGTACTTCAAAAAAGACGAAGCCAATATCGCCGATAAGATAAAGAAAAATGTGATGAACATCCCTGAAGATAAGATAATGAATTATATAAAAGGAAATTGATAATATGGCCAGAGCCGAGCCCAGCAAAATCTGCCAGTTGAAACGTTTCATGTTCACTAACTCCTTTTATTTTTCACTTGAACCCTTGTGACTGGGAACCCGCTGCGAAGCAGTGGGCCTGCGCACCGCGAAGCGCGTGCAAAGAACCCTCGACCCCTAGAACCCTTGGGCCCTTAATTTAATCACAAACTGTAATATTAAATATTTTCAAGGTTGACGAACAATATAAATCCCATAGGGCATGACCCTATTTATCTGCCAAAGTCGGCAGATAAAAAAGTCTGTGTGTGTCTGTGTGTGTCTGTGGCTAATTATTCCTTGACTCATGTGCCTCTAGTGAACAAAGTGAACGGGCGAGAGACAAAAAATATTAGAGTGTTAAAATGTTTTCCCTGCGTCCTCTGTGCCTCTAGTGAACATAGTGAACGGGCGAGAGTTAATTTATTTATGAGCTGTGTGTGTCTGTGTGGGTCTGTGGCTAATTATTCCTTAAACCCTTGTGACTGGGAACCCGCTTGCGGGACTGCGCACCGCGAAGCGCGTGCAAAGAACCCTGATCATCGATCAACTAATTGGGAGATGAGCCTTTGCCATCGCCGTCTTCACTGGCAGTTTTAAGCATTGTCCGGTTCCAGTGCCCTGATAAAAAAGGAGCTGACAAAAAATTTTGACAGCTCCTCTATTGATCCCGGTTTATAGATGTCTACAAGGAGCAGCATCCCGTGTTGTATAGTTTTATTTAGGAGCCCTTACGACTCGAACACCCAGAGTCCAGTTTCTCAGATGTGTGTGGGGTGCCTGGTCACGCTCAGCAACACGGGCAGAGTACTTCTCATGAAAAGGGATATCACCCCAGCAACCGCCACGGATAATTGGTCTAATCCTTGGCCCTTGTGCACGGTTTCCATCATTTCCACTTTTGCCGCCTTTTGCATCTTTACCGCCTTTTGCATTTTTGCCGCCTTTTGCGTTCTTGCCGCCGCTTGTATTTCTGCGGCCGCGGCTGCTCTTGGCAGCAGCCTCAGCAGACGGCCCTCGCGGATTTATGGAAGGGCTTGAAGCATAGTAATCAGTCAGCATTAGATCATTACACCATTCCCATACATTACTGATCATGTCATACAAACCATAACCATTGCCTCCGTCTGATGTCTGGAAAGTTGCATGATTGCCGGGCCAGTTAAAGTCCTCTTTTTTATGAAGCTCTCCATTGAAAAAACCTGCCGGAGTGAGATGCGGAATAGGACCCGCCATGTAAGGATTGTCAAGGCCCTTCAGATTGGCTCTGGTGCCATCCGGTTCATTGCCCCATGGGAACACATAATATGTGTCCGCTCCACCGCGGGCAGCATATTCCCACTCGGCCTCCGTGGGCATGCGATAACCATTTTTAGAAAAATCACAGGTCCAGGACTTGAGATCATAACATGGTTGAAGCCCGTTCATCAGGCTTCTCCAGTTGCAGTATGCCATGGAGCCGTACCAGCCGAAGCTGGTTGCGGGGAGCTTTTCCTTGTTTTCCAGAGGAGAAAAGTTTTTACCGTCGTAGGAGATCTTGGAATGTTTGATCTCAGATGTCTGAAACAAAGCATCTGAACCGCCTTTAAGAAATACCTCGCCGCTTTTCACATCAATCATTCCCCGAGAATTCGCGTAGTTAAGGGCATCGCTGAATTCCTGATTTGTGACCTCATATTTGCCGATATAAAAGGCATCAAGAGTAACTTTATGGATGGGGAGTTCATCTGCTGTGCCATGTTTGTCAGAGTGATGATTGCCCATTTCAAAAGAGCCAGCCGGAATGAGTATGAGCCCGTCATTACCCGTAACCGGTGACTGCGGTCCTGCGGCCGCACATTTCGCGGAACCGCTAAGACTGATAATTGAAGTTAGACAAAAGATAATTGTGATACCCGTTAAAAAATCATACAAAGCCTTTGACTTCATGCCATTCTTTTCCATGTAAACTAGCCTCCTCTCCTGGTTGATAAAATTTGTCAAATAGTGTTTGAATTTATTATTGCCACTTTAAGTTTTCCTTATTAGATTTGCAATAGTTTTCTCAAATACCCCTGTTTTTTAGTATCGTAACTGTTACTCCCGGATTTGCGTTAATTACAGGCCCAGGCTTTTTTTTATGGATCATCTCCCAATTAGTTGATCGATGATCAGGGTTCTTTATCACAGTAGTTTTGATTATAAACTGTAATATTAAATATTTTCAAGGTTGACGAACAATATAAATCCCATAGGGCATGACCCTATTTATCTGCCAAAGTCGGCAGATAAAAAAAGTCTGTGTGTGTCTGTGTGGGTCTGTGGCTAATTATTCCTTGAATCCTTGTGACTGGGAACCCGCTTGCGGGACTGCGTCGAACGAAGTGAGCAAAGAATCCTCGACCCCTCGACCCCTTGTGACTGGGAACCCGCTGCGAAGCAGTGGGCCTGCGCACCGCGAAGCGCGTGCAAAGACCCCTCTTCTCCAACTAAATTGGAG
>JAFDJA010000229.1 GCA_019307745.1 Deltaproteobacteria bacterium
GGGGAACATTCCCATAATCCCCACCCCATATAAGGCGTGTCGGACCTATATTTGGATCACTGAGAGGAATCTTAAAGAATTCGGTAACCCAGTTCCCTGTTTCCAGATATATGTTACGGTTCATGGCTGCTATCTCACAGGCTTCTCTTATGATCGCCGCACCCCTGTTATGAGCCCCAATGGAGTATCCTGCATGGCAGAAAATGATCCTGACATCCCTGTATTCCCTGGCAAGACGACTCAATAGCTTCAGATGATCGAACTCATAGTCAAATATAAATTCGTGGTAATCCAGGGTAACGTCATATTTTCTTGCCAGCTCTGCAAATACCCGGAACTCGTCAAGACGCTCCTTCATTGTATACATCCTGTTAAAATCCGGGTCCCTGGGAACAAACTCGCCTATTCCGATAAACTTACCTGTCTGGAGCGCCTTGTCCACTTCATCCGCTGCATCATCCAGGTTCCATTCGGCTTCACCTTTGGCCATCTTCATGATCTGAGTCTGGTTAGAGCAGAACGCACGGAACTTGTCAGGATATTTTTCAACAAGTGCAGCCTGGGCTTCATTGGTTGTCCCGATTGCGCTGGGTTTGAGAAGGCACATATCAATGCCGTATCTGCCCATGTCATAAAGGCAGAGAGGTGAGTTGTCTAATGTCTGGACAGGTGGACCCAGCCCGTTCCAGCCCTTTACTTTATCAGGCGGTAACATACCTTTATGTCCTTCAGGCTGATACAGTGTTGTTATATGGGCATGGGTATCGACGACAAAACGTGCTTCGGATCGCATTTTACATCCTCCTTTTAAAATGTTGATATGAAACTTTGAAACTCAATATCCAATATCCAACACCCAATATCCAATATCCAATATCCAACGGAAGCAGGGTAAAACCAGTAGGTAGTATGTAGTAGGCATAAAACTAAAGGTATAAGGTGTAAGGTTTACGGTATAAGGTAAAGCGTACGACTTAAGACATACGGCCTAAAGGACCTAGCTCCGTTTCACCGTTACACCGGTTCCCCGTTTCGATTTTTTTGCTATGCGCTCTGCACCATGCTCCATGCTCCAAGCTAAAAACTCGTAACTCGATACTCATAATTCGTAATTAGTAACTCAAGATTATTAAAAATAATCAATAATCAATTGTTAATAATCAATTACTAATAGAAATCTAATCCCTCAATCCCTGAATCCCTCAACCCCCACCAGAGGGCGGCAAGCCTAAATCCCAGAATGCTTCTTATAATTCTCCTCATAGGTATTTGCATAAGGAGGCAATAGCCAGTAATTAAACGGCAATTCACCAGCCTTCACGTCTCCGTTATTCTGTTGGATAGTTATGAACTTTTCCCACTCTGGCGGGTCCATATCAGGATAGTCCAACCTGTTAAATCCCAGGATCGAGTTACTTGCCTTTCTTGCAAGGGAGGCATGGATAATCATCTGGCTGACTGTGAGACGGGAGAAGCATTCAAGAGTACGTGCAAGCTCATGAGGATTTCTGGCGTACACCATCTCCCCTTCGCTCTCTTTTATGCTTTCCAGCCATCTCAAGCCTGTTTTTAAAGTTTCTTCACTCTTATATTCACCGCAATAATCCTGCATTATTCTGCACAGGCCGGCCTGAAGCTCCTTCCAGCTAATACCGTTTTCCATGTTTACCGGGGCATATACACGGACTTTTTCCTGATCTATCTGGTTTCTATCCAATTCAGGCATATCTGATTTTAAGGCATATTCTGCAGCCTTCCTTCCTGAATATCTTCCGGTTGTGGCTGCAGCAGAATGTGCACCTCCATTGACAAGCTGGTTTCCAGCAGCAAAAAGACCGTCAAGGCTTGTTTTCAGGTCCCAATCAAATACTACACCTCCACTACTTACAAACATTGTTTCACGCCATTGACGCGGGCCTACTCCACCCCACCAAGGACCTCTTAACAACATATCAGGAGGTACAATGTTTGCCTGAAGCATGTCTTTGTCAGGATCAAAACCTGCCTGTGTATAAGTTTCATAAATCGGTATTCGGGTTTTTCCTTCATTTCCAACCATAAGCCCAAATAATGCGCGTCGCTCATGCTCCGGCATGCCCGTAAGGTCTGCGTATAAAGGTAATTTGAACTCTCCCTTTTTAACCCTCTCAGGTAATTCCGGTGTCAAATATGGACCGGCGTATTCCCGGGGAACACCTGGAGGGGGATTAAACAGGAATAGTTTCTGTCCATCTGCAGGTCTATATCTTTCTGAGACGGTTTTCAGTTCTTTGCCGTTCCTGTCAACCCAGGGAATCTCTTTGCCATCGGCATCGACAATCGTACAGGCATACCATGTGTTATGGGCATTTCCAGTGCCGTAAGGGGGATAATGAAAAGTTCCTGACGATTGCATGCTTCCTTCCATGTGTGCAAATTGTGCTCCCGCGTTCCATGCAATGGCATCCCCGTCACCCACACAGTTGGGATCATCAAGTGACATGGTTGAGCCTGCAAGCTCAGTTGAGAAAACCCATATGCCTTTCGGTGAAGCCATGGACAGGATGCTTGCTTTTGCCTTGAACGTATAGAACTCCCCGGTTCGGGTATTTAATCCCGTAGCGCCAACAATCCTGGATCCTTGCTCACCATCCTCGTTTAAAAGGCTCGTGACCATGATCCTGTTATATATTTTTACCCCAAGCCGTTTAAGTTCCTTATAAAGAGCAACCTTGATTTCTGCGCCCTGGCGCACACGAATCACATGGCGGTTTTCATAATCATAGGCGAACATTATCTTTGTTTCATCGTCTCTGAATTCAGCACCTTTAAAATCATCATCTTCATCCCTGAACTTGATGCCCATCTTTTCAACATCAAGTAAGGTGTCATAGCTTTCTTTGAAAAGGATGTAGAAGGTTATTCCGTTACCATATTCTCCTGTAAAGTTATGCTTATGGGCGTTAAAAAATTCGAGCATGTCATCCATGGTAAGTTTAGAGCACGGATTCCCAATGGCTCCATGCCAATGGTCCACACCAGCCCCGCCAGAGCCGCTTCTGATAACAGGACCTTTATCAACCACAGCAACTTTAACACCTCGTTTTGCGGCGTTAATAGCAGCATGACATCCAGCTATCCCGCCGCCCAGGATAAGGACATCGGTGCTGACTTCATTTTCTTTTTCGTAATTGACCGGATAGGGCCACTCTTTTATCTCTCCTAATGGTTCTTCATAAAATGCCATGTTTGCTCCTCTATCTAACATTTGATAAAACAAAAAAAGGTCTAAATAGTTCTAATCTTCTATTTAAGTTTCCTCTCAAGCCCCACAGGTGGCCTGGTGTTTGGAGGTGGCGGATTTTTCATCCCGATCCGAAAGTACTCACCTGTCTCTTTGCGTTTCCAGCCTATTCTCTGATTAAGCG
>JAFDJA010000115.1 GCA_019307745.1 Deltaproteobacteria bacterium
TTCATTGGCCTTACTGATAATATCATCAACCGCTAATTCATCCCCTGCCGCCAATGTGCCCACAAGTACTGTCAGGCCTGTCATTAAAATAATCTGGATGTACCTCATTCCAACCTCCTTATTTGTTGTCCGTTTTGAATTGTCTTTTTTCCATATCAATTCTATATCCTCTGCAATAGCTTTGAGAGACTTACAAACAGATGATATTAAAAGGCGGAAATCATGAAGCCATTGAGCATTTTGTAATGTGACGAAGTAAACTCAGGTTTATTGGTTCGAAAATCTCTTCGTGTATCCTGCCATCTTATTCATCTTTTGGGAATGCTATTTTGCGAAATTTTGTCAGAAGGGCTGGCAGGATAAATAGTGTGGCCAGCCAGGACATTGCCATGATAGCAACGAGAAAGACCCCCACTGTCTTGTAAGGGACCAGGGGGGCTAATAGCAGGGGAGTAAAGCCTATTGATATGACTATGGCGTTTCTGCTTATTGCCACTGCCGGTTCCTTGAAAATCAGAGAGCAGGCCTTCTTCCAGTTACAGAGCCTTTTTTGCTCCTCACGGGCACGTTCCAGAAAATGGATAGCAAAATCAACACTCAAGCCAAGGGTGAGTGCGGACAATACTGCCACAGGCATGTCGTAGTCTTTGCCTATCAGACCTATCAGGCCATAGATAAATGAGATAGTCACGCTTAAAGGTATCATGGCAAGTACACCGTAAAGAGGTGATCGGAAAAGCATCATCATCATAATGAGTACAACCACAAAACTGCTTATCAGGGAGGAGAGCATGCCCTTGACCATTTTATCCTGCCATACCACATTCAAGTATGTCAGACCTGCCCACTCAACAATCATTGGAACAGGGGGGCTGTTTTCCCGAATGAATTGATTCATATCGGAAACCACTGATTCCATGTCCCTGTTGTCTCCACTCTTTAGTTGAACCCAGATGTTCGCTTCCTGATAATCCTTTGTTACGAGATGAAAGAGGCTGTCCTTTTTCTTCATCCCTTCGAGCTGGGTAAATACCTGCCCCACTGCTGAGGCAGATTTAGGTATGGAGAAGTTCCAATTATTGATTGCTTCGTACTCCGCCTCTTCTGCAATACCGGCATCAGCAGGAGGGGCAACGTATCTGAGTTCATAGGCCGCCTTTTTTAAGGCGTCAACAGCGGAGGAACTCTTTCCCACAACTTTGTTTTGTCCGAGATGTTGCTGGATGGCCTCTAAATAGCGCAATATTTCAGGCTGCTTGAACAATGGCGCAGTAAGTTCCGCCTCCATCTCAAATACAAATTCCTGAAAAGAGAGTTCCAGGAAACTGTCACAGATCTCCAATGCCTTGTCTTGAAGCTCATGCCCTGACAGATCAGAGAAGCCTGCAAGCAGTGCGATAAATGTCTGCCTGTCTGTGTCAGGGACCTGTACATTGCTAATGGCAAGCACTAGATCTTCATGGGTGAGCCCTTCGGGATCAAGATATATGACTTCATCGGCAAGGCTGTTCCATGAAGTACCCGCGTCATTGTCTATGATTTCGGCCTCTTTAACAAGTTTTACAAAACATTTCTGTATGTCACTACTCTGAACATTGGAGTATAGCTGTTTCAGGGAATCAAGTTTATTGATAAATGCCGCGGTTGCTTCCGGCAGTCTGGTGCCGAACCTTTTCTTTGCCTCTGCGCGGATAATATCTGCCTTTTCTTTGCATGTATTACAGTCAGGGCTGACAGCACTCAAAGTGAGATACGCTGTGTAGGTGCCTCCAAAGTGGCTGTTCAGTGACGCGTCCGCCTGGCGTATAGGGTGTTCCCTGATAAACCATTTAACTGGATTGTCATTGACCTGTATCTTGGTTATGCCATAAACCGATATTCCGATTGTCAGGATCGTGAGCATGATGATTGTTTTTGAATGTAAATAACCCAGAGAACCCAGCCATTCCATGGAGCGGTTAAGCAAGCCTCTGGAGCCCCGTTTGGTATCCGGGGGGGTCAGATTTTTCAGTGATTTTTCAGACACGAAAAGGATAATATAGGCGGGTATCAGGGTCATGGTGAGTACCCAGGCAAGGCCCACTCCAAATGCCACATGCGCGCCGAAGACCTTTACCGGAGGGATAGGTGTAAACCATAGTGATCCAAATCCGGCAATAGTAGTAAGGCTCGTATAAAGCATTGGGATGAAAAGATGCCCGACAACGTGCCTTATTGTCTTCGCCTTGTCATTGAACTGGTGATAAAGATCAAAGAATTCACTCAGGATATGAACCGCGTCGGCCACAGCAATAGGCATAAGAAAGATAGCAATCATGGAGCTCATGATATGCACCGGGATATCAAGGCCTATAAGCAGCCCCATGGTACAGACAACACTGATCACAGCCACAAGCATGGGAGCTATGATAAGGGAAATGCGTTTAAAGAAAAGCAGCAGCAGAATGAATATTGCTACCCCTGCAAGGGGGGCGGATGTGGCCATTTGTATCAGCATTTCGATGCCAAATGTGTCTTCAGCGACAGGGAGCCCTGTTATTAGGACCTGCTCATCTCCCTGCCAGTCTTCAGTAAGAGCTCTTACCAGTCTGGCTACATTGTAGCTGTATGTCTTTTCAATTATAGGGAGGTATATGCAGATGGCCTTTTCGCTCTCCGAAACCAGTGTGCCATTGTATAAGGGATTGCTCATGGCATTGTCACGAAGCTGCATGGCCTCTTCACGGTTTGTTGGGACATTTTCCATGAGGTATTCCAGCTTTAGAGAGCCAAGATCTGCCTGCTTGATATTGTCCACAACACTAGGAGCAATAACCTCCCTTGCAATAATAGCGCTGTTACCGTTTTCATCAAAGAGCTTATTGGGATCATGTCTGAAGGCCTTATTCAGTATTCGTTTCCATATACCTTGAGGAGAGAGATCCAGATGGAGTTCTTTCGGGGTGTTTCCTTCATGGTCACGGAAAGAGACCATGGGCAGGCCATTTTCATCCTGTCTGAGAGATAGGATCTGTTCCGTTAGGCTGTTAATTTTTTCAAGTGTCTCCACATTGAATGCACCATCTGGATTAACCTCATTAATTATGCCTACAATGACAAAGTCGTAAAGGCTGTATTTTTCCTTTACCATATTATGAAACATCCGGACGTGCTCATCTTCTGAGAGCATGTTTTCCGGGTCATTATCAAAATGAACCTTAGGAAACTGTCCTGCAAATATAAGAGTTACTAAAAAGGTAGCAAGGACGATAATCCATGGGTGTCTCAGACTGAAATTGGTCATGGCAAGCTTCATCTAGGATTCTCCTTTTAATCTTCTTCTGTAATATCCACTATTATTACAGCCTGTTTGTCAGCTGTTTTTTTGATGCCCCTGAGATTGTCTTTTGATCCGATTTCTGGCAATTATAAAAATTATAGCCCTTAAAGTATACATCATATTTTTAAGACAGGAATCCTTTTTTTTATTGTTCTTAACTTAAAATCCAGGTCCTTTTATGTACCCAAGCATGTTCTTATAGTGCCAATTTGCAGTTAAATAAACAGATACATACAAGCTTTATACCTGAGATCTAATGGTTATGGAACATATATTCCTGGCATAAGACTTATCCTGCCACATTTTGTTTGTACAGGGTATTTTTTTTAAAAAGTGTCTTTGTGCCCCGTGTAGTTTGCAGACTTTGTCGGGTTATGTTTAAATGAAAAGGTGTCTTATATTATATGGAATCCGATTTGTTGAGACACATTTTGGTGTTGTTGAGATTCTCTGGGAATGGGTGCATCTCAAAACAGGATTAAATGATTATATAGGACAGACTGGGTTGCAGTGGTCAGTAAAAGGGTAATTTATGAACCCCTATGGCTAAGCCCATTCACCGGGGTTATCCAGCTTTTTTCACTTATGGTATAAGCAGGTTAAATCGGAATTCCACACCTGTTTCATTCTAAGTGGTGACCGGAATCGTACCTTATTCAATTGACTACTTTAGTAGTTTGTGATTGTCTCAGGAGGATGGATTTGTGTTATAGATATCAGTTAGTTTCCATCCAGAAATGGCCCTTTTTCTTCGGCAACAGAATTGCGCTCAGTCCCACTACTTCGTAGCGGGTTCCCGGTCTTCTTGACCTTGCGAAAAATTCCTCATTTCTGAATTGGAAACCACCTAGTGTCTTCAATTCATTTATGGATGGGCACCAGTTAGTTTTAATCTGGAAATTGAGTAAGTGACGGATTGGTTGAGTTAGCTGCAATGCAGAGAGCGTTAACGTCTTTGATTCAGATATGGGGGGCAGGTGTCTATGGTATCAGTAGTAGAACTTTTGAATAAAGACGGTTTTCTAAGGAGCTTGTTTAAATCTATCCCATGCGGTGTGTTTATTGTTGATAAAGATAACCGTGTGCAGGCGGTAAACAGGGCACTTGAGCAGATCATTGGTTTTAATCAGGCAGGTATGATCGGACTGCGGGGAGGCGAGATATTAAACTGTCTTAATGCGTCTAAAGATCCCAGGGGCTGCGGTTATTCAACAGAATGTAACTCCTGTGTAGTACGAAGAACTGCAATAGACGCCATCAAAGGGGCACGGGTATATAAAAACAGGGCAAGGCTTCAGCTAGATAGGGATGGCCAGGTTCTTGATATGCAGATATTGGTGAGTGCAGCTCCCTTTGACCACGATGGCGAAAGGTATGCTGCTGTAATTATTGAGGATATAACCGAGTTGAGCGGCCTCCGCAGGCGTTTGAATGAAGAACACAGCTTTGCCGGGATAATAGGCAATGATAATGAAATGAAGGAGCTTTTTCAAACCATAGAGGAGGTGGCGGATGTAAAAATTCCAATACTTATCCAGGGAGAGAGCGGCACAGGCAAGGAACTGGTCGCCTCCGCCATACACAACAAAGGTCCCCGTGCCCAAAAACCTTTTGTACCTGTTAACTGCGCTGCCCTTCCTGAAGGACTCATAGAAAGTGAGCTGTTCGGCCATGTTAAAGGGGCCTTTACCGGTGCTGTTAAGGACAAGAGGGGCAGGTTTGATCTGGCTGACAAAGGAACCTTGTTCCTGGATGAGGTTGCTGATCTACCACGGCCTTTACAGGCAAAGCTCCTGAGGGTTCTTCAGGAGGGGTCGTTTGAGCGGGTAGGTGATGAGAAGACCCATAAAGTGGATGTAAGAATCATAAGTGCCACCAATCGTGACCTGAAGCGTGCAATGGAAAAGGATGAGTTCAGGGAGGACCTCTACTATCGCCTCAATGTCATACCTATACATATACCTCCCCTGAGGAAACGAAAGAATGACGTCCCCTTACTTGTGGAAGCCTTCCTTGGTAAGGCGGCTGAAGACGGGCAGGCGGTATGCGGCATATCAAAGGAGGCCCTGTCTGTTATGACGGAGTACAGTTGGCCTGGAAATATCCGGGAACTACAGAGTGCCATAAGGTTTGCTATTGTAAAGTCCAGGGGACAAGATATCAGAACAGAGCACCTCCCCATGGAGCTTCAGAATACTGCAAACAGTTTTGCTTCACGGGGGCCTGCGCGAAAGCTTAGTCCGGATGCTGTCAGAGATGCCCTTGCACAGACCGGGGGAAATAAGGCAAAGGCCGCAAGGTTGCTTAATGTGGGTCGTGCCACCCTCTACCGTTTTCTTGCTGAATTAAAAAGTGTATCGTGATGCACTGTTGTCTCAGCAAAATACTTGAGACAGTTTATCGCCACTTTCATCCTTTCCTTTTGTATGATTCCTTTCTGAATTTTATAAAGCTTATATATAATAGCCTGATATTTAAATGATTTTCCTTAGATAGCAGCTTTTCAAATTCATAAGCCTATATTTGAAATATCCGTTTAATTTGGCCCTATATTCCTTGTCAGATGATTCATATATCAATATCTCTCTAAAATCAATAGGTTACATCCTTCAAGTTCCTCCTGTTCATGTATTCTCAATGTGTCTCATATTCGGTTTGGCCTATACCTGTCTATTTTACTCCTTCATCATAGGTTTGTTCCATTTAACTATCTGATATTTTGAGCTATTAATGATTTAATGTAAGGCTTTAATTTTTTGGCATACATATTGATATACATAGATATAATGGTTTCGAAAGTTTATTGAAATATGGAGGAGCGTTCTATGAAGCTGTGTGATGAAAGTATCAGGAAGACACTGATTCTGGTGAATGATATGCTTGATCTGGCAGAAGAAGGTGATGCAAACAGGGAGGACACAAATTGCGGAGTTCTTTTTGGTGTTCTGAGAGATTCTGCTTACAAGCTCAGGCAGATGGCAGAGGCAGAGCGTGAAGCACACATAAAAAAGGGTTGGTGGTGAAAGCCGGTTGTTCCTGATGATAGTTGGATAGAAAATTTTTTTAATTGCGGGACACGAATACTAAAGCCAGAAGAATAAAAGAGAAAGACGGTGGCAGTTATTGACTGGATGTGGTAACATTATAGTAAGGATAAGGGCATATCATTAGATTTGAAATAAAAGCGGAAAACCCGAAAAATATGTTCAAATCAGGACAGATTATTGAGAGATTAAAATGATTTTTTTTTAAACCTTAAAATGATTAACTTTTAAAGGACAGGGAGGATTATGTAATGGATCTTAAAGGCAGCCGAACAGAAAAGAATTTATTAACAGCATTTGCGGGAGAGTCACAGGCTCGGAATCGTTATACATATTTTGCCAGTAAGGCCAAAAAAGAGGGATATGTTCAGATCTCTTTCATCTTTGAAGAGACAGCCGAACAGGAAAAGGAGCATGCCAAGAGGCTGTTTAAGCAGCTTCAAGGAGGAGAGGTGGAGATTACAGGGAGTTTTCCCGCAGGAGTAATCGGACCTACATTGGATAATCTTAAAGAATCCGCAGCCGGAGAAAATTATGAGCACACTCAGATGTATCCGGACTTTGCAAAGATTGCACGAGAGGAGGGCTTCACAGAGGTTGCGGGGATATTTGAGGCCATAGCAGTGGCAGAGACGCAGCATGAGAAAAGGTATAATGACCTGATAGCAAACATAGAAGCTGATAGGGTTTTTAAAAGGGATACTGAGGTGGTTTGGAGATGCAGGAACTGCGGTTATGTGCATACAGGTAAAGAGGCTGTCAGTACATGCCCCGCGTGTGATCATTCTCAGGACCATTTTGAGCTGCTTGGAGAGAATTACTAAATCCCATATGCCTTATAGACTCTGTTCAGGGCAAGGAGGGGAAAATGGAAGAGCATTCAGGTTTAATTACTATGAAAGGGAATCCTTTAACCCTTTTGGGAGAGATCCCTGCTACAGGCAACAGGGCTCCTGAATTTGAGGTCCTGGATAATGATCTTTCTCCTGTAAACCTTGGGACATATCTGGGTAAAATAGTAATCATCTCTTCAGTCCCCTCCCTTGATACGCCGGTGTGTGACATGGAAACCCGGAGGTTTAATGTGGAGGCTGGCTCCCTGGACCCTGACATAGTGATACTGACTGTGAGTATGGACCTGCCATTTGCCCAGAAGAGATGGTGCGGGGCTGCCGGGGTGGACAGAGTTGTTACTCTGTCTGATCACAGGGATGGCACTTTTGGTACAGGTTACGGCGTATTGATTAAAGAGCTTCGTTTGCTGGCCAGGTGTATCTTCGTGTTGGACCGTGAAGGTACTATAAGGTATTATCAGCTTGTGAGGGAAATAAGTCAGGAACCTGATTATGAAGAGGTTCTCGCTGCTGTAAACTCTAATAAATAAAGAAAGATTAAGGAGGGATAAAATGGCTGAAAGACTGGAAATATATAAGTGTGATCTATGCGGAAATATTATTGAGGTTGTGCATGGTGGTGCAGGAGAGCTGACATGCTGTGATGAACCGATGATACTTTACAAGGAGAATGCTGTTGACGCGGCAAAAGAGAAGCATGTGCCGGTAATAGAGAAGATAGCAGATGGTTATAAGGTTACGGTTGGAAGTGTCCCCCACCCCATGGAAGATGCCCACTATATAGAATGGATAGAATTTTTGGCTGACGGGAGGGCCTATCGTCAATTTCTGGATCCAGGGAATGCGCCTGAGGCAGTATTCTGTATCGAAGCGGAAAAGGTGTCAGCAAGGGAGTACTGCAACCTGCATGGTTTATGGAAAGCCGATTTATAAGGGAGGTCATTGTGACGGACTGGAAATGTTCAAAATGCGGATATACCCTGAATGATGAAATGCCACCTGAACAATGCCCCTCATGTAAGGAGTTCTGTGAATTTGTAGATGTCACCTGTTATGTGCCTGAGTGCGGGCAGGTTGGGATTGATCCCAGGCTGGTAAAAAAGGATGATAAAGTGATTTAAATTCAGGAATAGCCATTTCTTTGAACCATTAGGATAAGATTAACACATCATTAATGATGGAATAAGAAATGGTTGGACAAGTCAGTCATAGGATACTGGGTATGGCAATAATACAGTTAAAGAATAAATTTTGAATAAATATTAAAAAGTAAAGGGGGGTTATCATGGAAACACAGCATTGCCCTGGTTTTGAAAACAATAAATCGTTGAGAGTTCATACTTGTAAATGTCAAAAATGTGGAAAAGAAAATGAGATTTTTTCTGATGAGTTAAATAAGAAGCATAAATGTCAAGGGTGCGGGAATGAGCTTGATGTCACAAAGTGTGACTGTTGTATCCCATAGGTATAAGTGATCTTGTCTTTCTGTACGGGACGCCCTTGAAGTGATAAATGACTTGCACTCACTCTCCAAATTTGATGATCAGTTGTGCCGTGTTTAACCGGCACCTGAATTTTAACCATCAATCTCCTGCGGGCTAAAGTGAATTTCAATAATATCGTGGCGTGATAGTAAAATTCATGCAGTAATTAGAAAAGGAGTGGCATATGGAAAAAGAAGAGAGCAAAAAAGCTGAAAAAATGCTCCCGGATGTGAAAGATCTGACAACATGTGAAGCAACTGCTCAGATGTTGACAAAGGCAAGAAGGGATGGGGTGGTGCTGGACTTTGATCGTGCGGCAACCATGAAGGCCTGCCCTATTGGTGCTGATTCCGCCTGTTGCAAGCACTGCGCAATGGGGCCATGTCGTCTCATTTCAAAGGATCCGTACAGCAAGACTGGCGTTTGTGGTGCTACAATAGATACAATAATGGCACGTAATTTCGGAAGAATGGTTGCAGCCGGTTCAGCAGCCCATACTGATCACGGTATGGGTATGCTTAATCTTTTTAGAGATGTAGTAAACGGGAAGATATTGGATTATAAAATTAAAGATCCAATCAAACTGAGGGAGGTAGCGGATTCCATAGACATAGAGGTGGAGGGCCGTTCTGATAAAGATATTGCGGAGGATCTCTATAAAGAGCTGGAACGCACATATGTCCAGGTAGAGGGAGAGATCCCCTTCATGAAGCGGGTACCTGAGAAAACTCTGGAGACCTGGCGTAAGCTGAATATTGTTCCCAGAGGTGCCATGCGTGAGGTTATGGAGATGATTCACCGCACTGCCATTGGTGTTGATCAGGACTATGAGAATATTATGCA
>JAFDJA010000116.1 GCA_019307745.1 Deltaproteobacteria bacterium
ATTAATATCAAAAAGAAATGACTCAGCCAGATTCTTGGTCAGCCCCCCTATGTTATTTTCCAATGTACTGGTTTCATCAATATACTGGATCATCCTCATTCCATAAAGATATGGAGCTCTTCCATAGGGCCAAAAGGGTATGTCAGAATACCATTGAGTATAAGAAAGGAGACTGTTTTCCTGCACTGCGCAACGAAACATCATGTCGACTTCAGTGGACCTGCCTCTTCCGGGGGGGCAAAACTCGGTTTCAGACCATATTGCAAGGCCTTCAACAAACCATCTAGGTGAAAGAGCCACTGGTGATGTGGTGAAAAGAAACAATCCATAGGAAAAAATATCCGAAGGCACAATCTTTCCAAATATATTAGAAAAATGTCTGCTGTAACCCAGTCTTATATCCATGGTGATTACATGAGTCAATTCATGATAAATCGTCCTTTTTAAATAATTGCCTTTCTGAAAGAGTTCTGATCCAGGTTCAGGGCCGCCAATATATATGGTGAAGGTATTATGGGGTATGGGCGTGGCCCAACCATTGTGGGTATCCATTCCATCCTGAATAAGCACTGTTGTTTTTTCAGTGGGTATCCAATTAAAGATACCTGTCAAAACACTATAGGCCTCTTCACAGTACTCGGCAATAAAAGGTATGGATTCAAACAGTGGTGCCTGATAAATAATTTTAAAGTGCGAGGTCTCCCTGACCTCAACTTTTTCCCCTGTGGGAAATACTGGTAATTCATACGCGCTTATTGAATGGGCTGTCAGGATAAAAGAAATGGTAAAGAAGAGTAATATCCAGGAAAAGGAAATATGAATTTTATTTGCATCCTGCATAATAATCTGTTTATGACCGGGTGAATTCTAAACTCACGAAGGTAATTCTACTCCATATGATATCTCTCTGCCAAAAATCAGGGTTTTATCTACCTTCTACTTGTATAGTAATCCTGAATTTTTTTTAGATTCTGCAGGTATTGCTCCTTTAATTCCATATTTGGACTGGTGCTTATATCTTTTGCCAAATAGTTTATCTCAGGCATTATATCAATCCCATAACTGTTCTTTCCCTGAATATCCGCCTCATGAATGATCAAAAGGCTGTAGTAAGTGACAAGAAGCCTCATCCTTGTTGGCCGCCTGAAGAGATATGACCTGCCGCCTAAGGTGTTAAGAAAGAATCCAGAATAATAATAGGCAGTTTCAAAAGATGGCCGGATGCCTTCCGGCCCGAGATCGCAACTGTCTATAGTGAGCCATCTGTAGAACATTTCCAGGTCTTTTTCTATTATGGTATCTGCTTCATTACTAATGACCGCTTTAATAAACCCAAGTTCATCTCTATTCAACACACGATAAAAGAAAAAGATATTACGGAACATGAAATCGGAGCTAAGACTATTTCCAGCAGGCATAGGAGGATTAATTGCCAGCTTCTCAACAATGTGCTTAAAACGGGAATATGTGTCTGATTCAAGCTTTAAGTCGCGGATATACTGCTCCTGATCCAGAAAAGCAAAATATTCACCCATCTGTTTTTCTATCTGATCACATGGATCTATTTCCAAAACAGGCATAGGCTTTTTTATCTTACCTGCGATCTCTTGAGCTCTTTCCAAAGCCTCCTCCGGAACATCCAGAGAAGATTCTATTACCGGAGATCCAAGATCATGTGTTATTGCATCATCTGCCTTTTTCCCTATCGGCTCTGAATCTAAAGCCGTTTTTTTGCCCAGGAAAACTCCAATGACCACAGCAATAACAGCAATAAGCACAAGAGTCAGGATCAAATAAATAGGCACTTTTTTGTCATTCCTTTTCATTCTGTCTCCTCAATTTTCTACTGGTAATAGTATGTCTACAGTGGTCCCTTTATCCTTTTCGCTATGAATTTCTATTTCACCATGATGGTTCATTATAATCTGATGAGCAACAGTAAGACCGAGCCCCACTCCTCTGGGTTTCAATGAAAAAAATGGATCATATATCGAATCCAGTTGTTTATTGTCTATCCCGGATCCTGTATCTCTAAGTACGAGATGGATGAAACCATCAGTATGTCTTATATCTAACTCAAGGCAACCTTCATTAGATATGGATTCAAAGGCATTTTCCACCACATTGGAAAGTGCGGTAAAAATTTGGGAAGAATCCATTTTGATCTGAGGCATATCTGGATCAATGGCAGCTCGGATTTCTACACGCGATCTTTCTGCCAAAGGCTGATATATCTCCAGGACCTTTTGAGCAACCGGTCCAAGGCTGCTCAGCTCCATGTCGCTGGATTGTATATTGACAAACTCATGTATCTGTCTGACAAGTCGATCCAAGCGGTCTGTCTCACTTAAAATGATATCCGCATACCTGCAAAGTCTGCTCTCTTTGTCAAGCGCCTCTTTTATCCTGTAAGCAAATCCTCCAATTGTCATAATGGGGTTTCGGATCTCATGAGATATGCCATTGACCAGGTTACCAACCGCTGCAAGTCGTTCTGTTCTAATAAACTTTTCCTGGGTTGCCTTCAGCTCATTTTCCGTGATTTGAAACTTCTCTTCCAAACGGCTGTACAGGTTTGCATTCTCCATTGTAATTGCTATCTGGTGAGCCATACTTGTCAGCAGTTCGAGATCTGCAAGGCTGAAAGGATCAGGCCCCTTTTTGTTCAAGACCTGGATAGCACCAACACATCTATCCCTGACCATTAAGGGAACGCATATCATGGATTTTGTATTAAATCCAGTAACCTTATCAAATTTATCGCTAAAGCGCGGCTCATTGAGAACATCATTCACTACCATGGATTTACCGGTCTGTGCCACCCTGCCTGCTATGCCTTCCCCTTTTTTAAGCTTCAGCGATTTTACAGGTTCTTTTTTTTCTCCTCTGGCTATGCGCACAAAGAGTTCATCTGCATCCACATCCAATTCGTAGATAGTGCTCGCTTCCGCACCTATAAACTCTTCTGCCCACTCCATGGCAATGTTCAGCACATGTTCTATCTTCAGGGAGGAGCTGATCAAAGAGCTGAACTTCAATAGGGTATGAAGCTCTTGCTTGTATGTCTCATCTTTAAGTGATATTTTCAAAACGTAACGCCCTTTAACTCCATAGGATTATTATGCCTAAAGACTATAATTCAATATACAGCAGTTTTGTAGACGAAGCAATAAAAAGTAGCGTCATAAATATTGTGGAAAAATCAAGGTGGTCAGTAAAACTGTTATCCTTTTAGATCCGGGCACTTTGTTTTTCTCAAGGCCTTACTGTTTATCATTTTAATAAGAATATGTTATGTTAAGGTGCTTCAGATATCTTTTTAATTTACTTTTTGCGGAGGTGTTCTTAATGAGAATTCTCTTAACCAATGATGACGGGATATATGCCCCAGGACTGAAAGCCCTCTATAATGAACTGAAACATGACTTTGATCTTGACATTGTAGCTCCCTTGGAAGAGATGAGCGCGACAAGCCATGCCATTACCTTGTCTCATCCCCTGCGAGTTCAAAAAGTTCATATAGAGGACTCATTTTGGGGTTACGGCACAACAGGAACACCTGTGGACTGTGTGAAAATTGCCGTCCAGGAACTCTTGAAAGTCCCCCCGGATATTGTCCTGTCCGGAATAAATCCCGGAGCCAATGTGGGTGTAAACGCCCTATATTCCGGAACTGTTGCGGCCGGGATCGAGGGTGCATTTCTTGGAGTCAAGTCCGCATCCATATCCCTTGATGCCCGTAATAATCCGGACTTTAGGACTGCGGCCCGCTTCAGCCGTGAGATCATACATTTTATGATGAAACATGGATTAAAAAAAGGGACTGCTCTTAATGTAAATATCCCAGCAGTTCCTGTGGATCAGATTAAGGGCGTCTCCATAACCAGGCAGGGAATTGATAGCGTAAAAGATTGTTTTGAATGCAGGGTTGATCCTAGAGGTGGTGAATACTACTGGATCACAGGGGAAAAACCAACTGAAAGAGATAATGCAGATGCTGATATCTATGCACTTCAGGAAAACAGGATCAGCATTACTCCGGTATGCACTGACCTTACCTGTCTGGAAGAAGCAGATCGCCTGAAAGGAATTCCTTTCCCAACAGCCCTGTGATTATCTTCCCCCGTCAATCTCCTTATAGTTTGCACAAAAATAACCTGACAGTTTTCGCACCCGGATGCGGGTAAGATTTGGCTGACCTGGTTGAGCCAACTCGCGGGAACAGGCACTCTATGTAAAGAATTATTAGATTGAAGATTTGCCAAAGATAATTCTTGAATAAAATGCAGAAAATTGGAATGTAATATTTAGTAAACCCTTAGCTTCATGAAAACAGGTCAGAGATATGTACCATTGATACGCCTGATTCATGTATGTCTTTTTTAAAAAGGGTAATGGCTCGCGCTGTCTCTTTATATGGGTGGCCTATACCTATGGCATACCCCTGCTTTTCAGCACGTGCCTTAAGACTCCGAAGCTGGGCCAGAATAGCTTTCTCGTCTCTCTGGAGATCTAAAAAGAGGTTTCTCCGGGCTGCTGTCATTCCAAGTTCCCTGGCAGTCTGGAATCCAGTTGAACTGCCTGTTGTAAGACTGTCGATAAAAAAAAGTCCTCTTTCTCTTATTGTGGTAAGGGCGTTTGTCATCTCTTTGGAGCATGCTGTAAATTTCGACCCCATATGATTGTTGACCCCGGTGATAAAGGGAGTATCAGCGATATTTTTCCTTATTTGCCCTGTAATTATCTCAGGATCATCTCCCACATACACGGCCCCGGGTCCTGGATCATGGATAGAACCGGATGGCTCCATGGGCTGGTGCAGCATAATTTCATGCCCCTGTGCATGGAGTTCCTCAGCCAAGGCCCGTGATTTTGAGAGCCTGGGCAGGATAGAAAAGGTAAGTGGGATCTCAGGCTGGAGAAAAAGTTCTGCCCTGGATCGACTGAATCCTATATCATCAATAATTATGGCCAAACGAGGTATAAAGCATGCACGGCTCGATGCAAAGGCATTTGATAAGGGCAGACTGAACAGATTTGCAACAAAAAAGGAGAGACCATTTTTAAGAAAGGTCCTTCTATTTACCGCTTTTGAGATTCTGATCATGAAAAAACCATTGATTTTAAGTTACAATACCAAAACAGTTCTTTTATCTATTACAATAAATTGTGCCCTTAGTCAAGCATCAATACAAGATATAGTGTTTTATGGCAGAAAACAGGTTAAAATTTCAGGTGCCTTCAGCCAATTCTTTCTTTGGCATGTATCAGGGAATATGGGGATGGACCACGGAAGGATTCTGGAGTGGTGTCTCATGTAAAACCCATTATATGGTATCTGGATATACCATGGGATCATTATGGATATGAGTTTGCGGATAACCACATGGAAGGATTTGAAGAAGCTTAAAGGTCTGAAGCTTAAAAAAACGATTATCGGTCTACATTATTATTCGGCACAGTTTTACGTCTTTTTTCAAAGCGGTAAAACCCCTTATCAATGCAGCAAGATTTTACCGCATTCCGTTCTATCACTGCCATGGCGGAGAAAAAAATTGCTTTCCTTTAGGATGACCGGCAGGTCCCACTATTAACCCGTAAGTACTCTCACAGCCAATGAGATTGTCATGCCCAGTGTTGCGGCAATCTTAATGAAGATCATAAAAATACGGGCGATAACTGCGCCAAATGCCACGTCAGCGGCCTTATTACTGAGATCAGCCACAGGCTGAACTATCTCTTTCTCCTTTAAGAGCACTTTACGCTCCACAACATAGGCAAAAATAAAACTGCCGCCCAGCATGCCAATAAGGCTGCCTGCCAAAGGAACAGGTATAAATGTACCGGCAAACAGGCCAGCGATTCCTCCGGCAAACGCGGCAAAACCTGCCTTTGAAGACCCACCCCGTCTTTTTACTCCCCATGACCCTGCCAGCACTTCAATGATTTCAATAGATACAGAGAGGACAGCAAATATCACTACAGTCCAAACCCCTGGTGCACCGGGGCCGCTAAGAAGAGCCGCAAGTATTGCGGCCAGCACAACAAGCCAGGTCCCGGAAATTGAAAGGCATGACAGCAGAAGTCCTACGGCACAAATGAGCCAGATCAGTATCCAGCCCATCCATATTCCAGCTGTCTGCAAATATTCCATATACTACCTCTCAATACAAAAGCCTGGCTCAAATCCAATATTAAAAATCAAACTGTTGTTTTCTTTTGAGCATTTCCTCAACCCATGGATCACCCTGTTTAAGAGGTCTTTTCTCAGCTCCTTGAGATTCAAGAGTCGATACCACAGAGGTTACTGCGCCTGTTTCCAAAAACTCGATTGCGTCAGCAAGCTGGGGATCATCATCAAATGCTGTTGGGGCTACTCCGGACTTAATATCCGGTGCTAAATCCTTATTGTGCCATGAGTCATTCAATTCTCCGGATGATGGCAAAATATAATCAGAAGTAATATAGACTACTGAGACAATCCACAATGAAAGCCATTAAGACCGGGATAATATGATTTTCACAAGGAACTTATATACTCAACAGCATTGCGGAATATGCGAATACCGTCACCTTCCGTATTCCCAAAGGACTTGCCCTTTCTTTTAAGGGCTTCTTTTTTCAAGATCCAGTCCGGATGGTTGGTGAAGTTATTAAATGCCTCAGGATGGGGCATAAGGCCAAAAATCCGTCCAGTAGGATCACATATACCGGCAATATCCATTAAAGAACCGTTCGGATTTGCTGGCCCGCCATTTGCCGGCCCTCCGTTCTGGTCGGCATACTGCATAACTACCTGGCCGTTGCTGCAGAGCTGTTCTATATCACTGTCTGACGCAAAAAACTTGCCCTCTCCATGACGTACAGGCAGCTCAATATCAGACATCCCCCGTGTAAAAACACAGGAAGATTCAGGATTAATCTTTAAATTCACCCATGTGTCTATAAAATTTCCACAGTCATTATTTACCAGTGCAACTCTGCGTTCATTGTAGTTGTTATCAAATCCGGGCAGGAGCCCAAGATTCACAAGGGATTGAAAACCATTGCAAATACCAATGACCAGACCGCCGTCCTGAACAAACCTGTCAACCTCATCACCCATATTAAACTTCAGTTTTGAGGCAAGAATTACACCTGCTCCGTGATCATCGGCCCAGCTGAATCCACCGCCAAAGACTAAAATATGGTAATCAGAAAGGCCCTTTAAAACGGTTCTATTATCGCCTATCAACTCATTTATATGAACAAGATGGGTCTCTGCCCCTGCAAGAGTAAGGGAATAATCAGTTTCATAATCGCAGTTAAGTCCGTAACCAGTAAGAATCAGTACCTTGACAGACATTATATCAACCCTCCAAAAGGTCTTTTCCAGCTCTCCTTTAACTCAAATATCTCCTCTTCTATTATCCATGTACCATTCATGCCCTTAATCCTGAGGACCGGTTTTTTAGTGACCTTACCGGCACATGAAATATCCATTCCCTTAAACAACTTTTCAAAAAGTTTCTTCTTCGCTGGATCAATTGTCACCACAAAACGGCCTGCAGACTCGGAATAGATGATTTTTGTATCAGACATATCTGTTTCCAAAATGATATCAGAAAGATCAATTTCCAGGCCGAGTTCTCCCCCCATTGCCACCATAGCCAGATGAACAGCCAGCCCACCCCGTGATACGGCATGTGCGGAAGAAATAAGTCCATCACCAATTGCCCCATGGAGTGCCTTATATAGAGGCAGTACAGTCTCTGCATCAACCTTTGGCACATTCAGGCCGATCTCTCCCATCATCTGATAGTATTCGCTGCCACCTAATTCATCCCCTGTACTGCCTAATATATATACAAGGTCCCCCGCAAACTTGGCATCCATGGTCACACATTTACCAATATCACTGACTACGCTTGAGGCGGTAAACATCAGAGTCGGGAGGCCGGACACCTTTCTGCGTTCCCCATATGGCCCCTCAAGATTGCCGTCTATGTACATACTGTCTTTGCCTGACAAAAGTGGAATACCATAACCAAGACAGCAGTCTTTCAACGCCCAGGCCGACCTTACAAGCTGTGCTGCCTTGTATTTTCCATCAGGATTTGATACCGGATCATATTGGATTGTCGGCCAGCAGAAATTATCAACACCTCCAATCTGTTCAGGATCACCGCCAACGGCAATTATCTTTCTGACAGCCTCATCAATGGTGACCGCAGTCATGTGAAAAGTGTCAATCTCAGAATAAAACGGATTCAGTGTCTGTGTCACCGCCAGCCCCTTGAGGGAATCAAGCACCGGTCTTACAACCGCTGCGTCACTGGGAATATCCCTCCCCTTTCCCACCAGGGGCTTGATAACACTTCCTCCCTGAACCTCATGATCGTACTGCTTGACGATCCAGTTTCTGGAACAGATATTCGGACGTGCCAGCACAGCCTTAAGCAGGACACCGTGCTTGTTTGGCTCGTTAAGGACAGGTTCTGAAAATCCCCTCAGTTCCGGAGGGGTCCACTCAGCGTCAAACTCCCATTGGGGAAAATCCGATTCCAGAAAATCCATTTTTATAAGCGCGCAGGTCTTCCCCTTATAATCCAACTGGAGATATCCTGTGTCTGTATACTCTCCAATAACTGTCGACTCAACAGCATGCTTTTCTGAAAGTTCCATGAACCTGCCCAGATCTTCCGGCCTAACGCTGATAGTCATCCTTTCCTGGGACTCAGAGACCCAGATCTCCCACTGATCCAGACCATCATACTTTAAAGGGATACTGTCCAGGTCAACACGACAGCCATTACTTAACTGGGCTGACTCGCCTATTGATGACGAAAGACCTCCACCTCCATTATCAGTAATAAAGGTAAAAAGCCCTTCATCCCTTGCCTCAATGAGAAAGTCATGCATCTTCTTCTGTGTGTAAGGGTCACCGATCTGCACATGCCCGGCAGGGGTATTCTCACTAAAGGTCTCTGATGACGCAGTCACTCCATGTATGCCGTCCTTGCCTACCCGGCCGCCAGCCATGACAATTAAATCGCCAGACGAAATATCCTTTAAATGAGACTCTTCACCTTTGATTTTCGCAGGCATAATTCCAAGGGCAGTAACAAAGACAAGACACTTACCCATGTATCCCCTATCAAAGACCACCTGGCCGAACGGCGTTGGAACCCCGCTCTTGTTCCCTCCGTCTTTGACCCCTTCAATAACACCATCCAAAAGCCTCCTCGGATGAAGCACAGGCTTGAGCTCGCCATAATAACCACGGTCACCTACACAGTATCCATACATCCCCATAATGAGTTTTGAACCACGTCCGGTACCCATGGGATCACGGTAGATTCCAACTATTCCTGTAATGGCTCCTCCATAGGCCTCCATATTGGAAGGACTGTTATGAGTTTCACCAGTAATCACATAATTATATGTATCATCAAAGCGGGCAACCCCCGCATTATCCCACAGAATAGAAACAACCCAGTCTTTTTCATCTTTCAGTTTACGGGTCGGACCTTCTATGCATGTC
>JAFDJA010000230.1 GCA_019307745.1 Deltaproteobacteria bacterium
CTTTGGAGATTTGTAGGATCAAATGTTAATTTTTTTAACCTTTGCTTTTGTCCATTAAATCTGCCCCTTCCTATCCCCATTTACTCCTCAAGGATGGCAATAATCTCGCTAGGCGTTTTTTGACATCTGTCTGCAATGTCCTTTATCCTATCGCTGGCTTTGGCTTCAATCCCTTTCTCCTTCAGTCTGGCTAAGGCATCATCAATGGAAAGGTCTTTTTCAGAACAGATTGTATCGAGTGTTTTTCTTCCCATGCCAGTTCCTTTTTGGATACCTTGAGAAGCAACAGACGGTTTCACACCCCCGGATTTCATGACCTCGTAGAGCTTGTGGCTGCAAACACCAGAAGGCTCAACTCCTGTGCCTGACGAACAGGTGCAGCTACAGCTATGCTTTCCTCCCAACTTTCCTTAATCTGTGCCCCCAGATTCATTGTAGTGCTGAAGGGTGGAATGTTCCATAGGGTCGCCACGAAAAGCAAAATGTTTATCAAGATAGCTGCCACAAGTTCCCACTTGAGGTTCAAGGCCTTCCGGAGGTTACTCCAGATGAAATTCATAAACACCTTCCAGTTGTAATAGAGATGAATGCCTACGATGATGAGAAGGATGTAGCCGAATATAGTGTGGATGGCCGCCCATTCATCCTTGTTGAGCCCCCAGATCTCCCAGTTTGTCCAATTGGCAACCCTTCCATGCGGTGCTATATAGAGGATAATCCCCGAGATTGTATCCACAATAAAGGATATTATGGTCACAAATGTTGTCCATCCTCTCCAGTTGAATTTCTTCTTTTTGTTTTCCATAATAAGTTTTTCCTTGTGTGATTTGTTGTGATCACGGTTATAAGTATAAAAAAGAGTATCTATAAATATAAGTCTTAATTTTCACCAGTGGTCCTATTTAGAGCAAGATTGGTTTTATATTTCCAGGAACAATTTGTTACCAAAGACTTCCTTTCCCTGCCAGGGCATAAGAAAGGAAGCCTAATAGGCTTTGATTATCATTTATTCGATATGATTATCACAGATCCCATCCTCATCTATATCTACAAAATTGGGACCGCTTCCATCTCTGAGGCCTTTACCTGCAGCTTTGCCTCTTCCATCTCTTGGGCCTTGACGAAGACGATTGCCAAAACCTTTACCTTTGCCTTTGCCTTTACCTTTTCTGCCCCAGCCCTGGCCCATACGTTTACCCGCGTTATCATTGATTCCATCACCATCCGCGTCTACAAAATTTGCTCCTGGTGATCCGGTTCCGGTGCCCCAACCGCCGCCATTATCTTGCCCGGCATAGGCATATGAGGCAGCAACAATCATACATAACGACAATGCCAATATTTTAAGTATATTTTTCATGTTAAATCCTCCTTTAAAATGTTGAATTTTTTGAGTGTCACTCATCTATCTAGTAATACAGATGAGTAATGGTTTTTCTTTCATTTTTTTTTAATTTGAAGACATTTTGCAGGAAGGATAAAACAGCCCTCTTAATGAGCTCAGGCCTGAAAATCCTGGAAATAACAGAACAGGGTGATCTTAAAGACGGTCGTCATAAATGGTAATGTCAAGGATATATATTTTTTTTAAAGCAATTACCCGCCAATACCTATACTTTTTATATATGTGTCAATAGCAGATACAATGCTCCGGGCAATTACACCATAATACACGTCACTTTGCAGCCGCTGTCTTTCAGTATAATTGGTGATAAAACCGGTTTCAATCAGGATGGCAGGCATTTCAGCACCGATAAGGACATAAAAAGGGGCTTGCTTAACGCCAAGGTTCTTGATCGTCTTATGGCTCTTTGTCACTCCGGCAATAATCGAGTTCTGGATATCATAGGCCAGTTTGCTGGATTCCGTGATCTTTGTATTAAGCATCAGGTCATTAAGAATGCCTTGAAGGTCACTGATATTCTTCCGAGATGTAGCATTCTCACGGGCAGCCACCATAACAGCCTCTTCGTCAGTGGCCATATTCAGGTAATAAGTCTCAATGCCATTTACGCTGGACCGTTTATGGGCATTGACATGAAGGGACACAAAAAGGTCTGCCCTTTTCACATTGGCAAAGGCTGTCCTCTCATCCAGGGGCAAAAATATGTCAGTATTCCTTGTGAGAAAAACCTCACACCCAATGTTCTTTTCCAGTTGGGACTTAACCACTTTGGCAAGTTTCAGCACAATGTCCTTCTCATATACCCCTTTAAAAGAACACCCGGGATCTTTTCCACCGTGTCCGGGATCTATTACTATCCTCTCCACATTAAGTCCCAGCTGTCTTGCAAGAGATATGGATCCATCAGGGCTCTTAGTCCTCTTCATACCCTTGTTAACAGGCCTTGTGCTGGTGCTCCTTGAAGAGGGACTGGATTTCACGGCTGCAGCAACGGCAGGAGTTCTTCCGCCACCCTTCACGTCAACCACAATGCGAAAAGGGTCATACAGGTGGAAAATCTTATAATCATCCATGTTGTTGATATCTAATACAACCCGGACCGTGCTTTTATTATATTGCCCTGCCCTCGCTGTCTGGAGCAGGCCATCCTTGATAGGTATATATTTGTCAATACTTGAACTGACAAAGGTTCTTTCCAGGTCCATATAAAGCCTTCGCGGCTTGTTAAGCTTTGAATCAGCCTTAAGCAGATGCTCAGCATACTTTACAGCCCCATCCACATCTACAACAACCCGGGTATAAGTGGGTGTTGACCAGTGCCTGATATCTTTTACCGCAACCAATCCTTTTGCAGACGACGAGACGTCCACAACCTTTTGGGATATACCATTTCCATTATTAAGGGCAGGAGAGAGCTTGTCCATCATTTCCTGTGCCTTTGGTTTCATATCGCCGGAAGGAAATTTTATCTCCACCTTCAGGAATTCCACATAGGCCTGGGTAGAATCCTTCTTATACTTATAAAAAATCTCCCCGACCCTATACTGCGCATCATCCGCAACCCTGTGTTTCGTGTATCTGTCTACCACATTGCGGTAGAGCTCCAGTCCCTTTTCCAGATCACCAGATGCGCCTGAATATCCGTACAGACCGAGATACATCCCCGCGGCCCTGAACATAGCCCATGGCGCCTCACTTGAGGAAGAATATTTAGTATAGGTGGTCTTATATTTTCCAATACAGTTCAACCAGTTATGGCGATATTTCATCTTACTGACTGACTTATACAACGCCTTCCGACATTGATCCGCGTTACTCAGGAGTGACGCAGATGTTGCAGCACTGCTGCACTGACGCGGGTCTGTTAAGCCAATAAAAGTAAAGATCAAAAACAAAATCAAGACGGTGTAACCAATATTTTTTTTCATCTCTTCAAACCATCCACAATTTTTTTTAATTTATCCAATTCAATCATGGCCTCCAGTGGTGTAATAGAGGAGATATCAATATCTCCGATCCGCTTTAGGAGCTGATTGTCCTGTCCTGAAAAAAGGGGGAGCTGAGTATTC
>JAFDJA010000117.1 GCA_019307745.1 Deltaproteobacteria bacterium
TTAATGGTTTCCAGGATAATAAAAGAATTAGAGCGAATAAAGATGTTATGCTTAGAAAAAAATTAATAGAATTTAAATTCAATAATTTATTTAAGATTTCCCAATTTAATATGTATTGCGAAAGACCAAAGACAATAACTACCGATACTAATACAGGGCATATAATTTGTTTTTTACAATGCTTTAAACAATAAAATGTTTTTTTTACAAGAATCGTGTTAACAAATTTTTCACTCCAATTCATTTATTGCTCCCTGCCAGTCCTTTATTAGATGATTTTTTTGGCTTGTTTATCAAATCCCCCCAAATCACAAAACCCCACCTCTCTATCTGAGAAACAGGGTCTTGATAGCCAGTTCATAGCAACCTCTCTTATAGGTTATTTCTTGTCCTTCTTTTCGTATTTTTTGAGAAAAAGATAAAAACCACCTCTCTTAAGGAGAGATTTTTCTTGCTGATACATCAAGAACTCCTGTGGTACTATGACATTCAGCATTTTCATAGCGTATTATTATTTTATCTTCTTCTCCTTCTAAGTATTGTACCTGAAATTCTCTATTAATTTCGACTGTAATGCTAGGCTCATTATTGCATCCCTCAAATGTTATCTTTCGGCCCGCAACCCAAGTTTCTATACGTTCAGCCATATAAATTTCCTTTTATTGAGGGTTATTTATTAGTCTCTTTCTCCTTGCGCCAGTCGACTCCCTGTTCTAGTAGATATTTTTCTATAGCCTGCTTAATAATAGCTGACATAGATATAAAACGCTTTTCAGCGACTTTCTGAATAGCTGCTTTCATTTTAGGATCAATCTTGATGTTTATCATAGTTAACATGCCTTCTTTTTATAAATATTTGAATTTATTGTCAATAAAAAAACTTGACTGGGTAATACCTGGTATATTATAATGCTTTACTGAGTATGGTAAATATTAAACTGCCAAACCATAGACCGGGAGGAACCTCGTTAATGTTCCAGCAAAACATTAACAATGAATATGAATTAGGGAGATGTCGGACAACCGTGAGGACCCGGAGGTCTGTCTATGGGTCTGGAAACATCTCCCTATTTTTATGGAGGGTTGGTTATGGAAAAAAGAGAAGCAAAATCCTAGTAGAGGATAGGAACGATTTTGTGAACCTAACGAATATGGTCATGAGATTGGGGTTTGGTAGATTATGGGACCGATCTTGTGTAAGTATAACTTTCAGATCCCCTTTAGAGAGACAAGCGACAACCGATAGCCAGGGAGTGACCTAACATTAACGCCTATGAGGGGGTAGTTTTATTTCCAGACTTTTTAAATTATTCCTTATAACACCCTCGAAATTTTTGCATGGTTTTTTAACTCTAAAGTGGAAGGACTTTAAAAAGGTTGATAACCGTAAACAGGGAAGACCAAAGAAAAGGAGGTGATTTTATGGGCAGTATATACAAACGAGGTAAGGTTTATTGGATCAAGTATTACCGAAATGGTAAGCCTTACAGAGAGTCAACCAAGGGCACAAAAGAGGCTGATGCTAAGCGATTGCTCAAAAGGCGTGAGGGGGAAATCTCTCAAGGCAAACTGCCAGGGATCTATTTTGACCGGGTAAGATTTGATGAGCTGGCAGAGGACTTTTTAAGAGATTACAGAATAAATAAGAAGAAATCTCTTGTGAGAGCTGAGATAAGCGTAAACCATCTAAATAAAGAATTTGAAGGTATACGGGCAACGGAGATAACCACTCCACTGATTGAGGTATATATTGAGAAAAGAATGGAAGAGGCCTCCAGTGCCACAATTAACCGTGAATTGTCAGCATTGAAGCGCATGTTTAACCTGGGAGCAAAAAAGACCCCACCAAAGGTCGATAGAGTACCATATATACCTATGCTAAAGGAGACTAATACACGAAAAGGATTTTTTGAGCATGGAGACTTTTTAGCCCTTCAGACTGCCTTACCCAATTACCTTAAAGGTTTTGTTGCCTTTGCTTATAAGACCGGATGGAGAGTATCAGAAATAAGTGGTTTAACTTGGGGACAAATCGACCTTGCGCAGGGGATTGTAAGGCTTGAGGTTGGGGAAACCAAGAACGATGAAGCCCGTACAGTCTATCTTGATGATGAGCTAAGTGAAGTCTTCAATCATCAATGGGAAGAGAGAAAAAAATCAGAAAAGTTAATACCCTATGTTTTCCCCAATAGAGATGGGACAAGCAAAATAAAAGACTTTCGATTTGTATGGGATAAAGCTTGTGAGGAAGCAAATATTGGAAAAAGGCTATTCCATGATTTTAGGAGGACTGCAATTAGGAATATGGTTAGATCTGGTGTTCCTGAGGCTGTAGCAATGAAGATAAGTGGTCATAAAACAAGGAGTGTATTTGAACGGTATAACATCGTAAGCGACACGGATTTGAGACTTGCTGCAAAGAAGCAGGAAGCTTACTTACAGGCACAAATGGGCACAATTTCGGGCACAGTCCATAAAATAGGCATTAAAAAAGAGGTTGGCTATAACACCTAATCCCTTGATTTTATTGGTGCCGGAGGTCGGAATCGAACCGACACGGACGCAAAGTCCACTGGATTTTGAGTCCAGCGCGTCTACCAATTTCACCACTCCGGCATCAAACAACTGGGTGCGGATTATAATGGGAACCTGATTATATTGTCAATATGTTATTGACATCATATAACCACATTGCTATTATCCATCCCTGCTCTTGGGGCTGTAGCTCAGTTGGGAGAGTGCATGAATGGCATTCATGAGGCCAGGGGTTCGATTCCCCTCAGCTCCACCATGAAAACCATAGGGATTAATCTTTATTGATTAATCCCTTTTTTACTCTCCATTGTATTTGTCGTAAATGGAAGATTGTCCAACCTTTTAACATTAGCCCTTTTTGCAAGCTCATAGGTTGTTTGGAAATCTGAATGGCCCCATCCTCTGCACTTTTTAATCTCTTCCGGTGTATACTGGGCATCAGGGATCAAAACATCTGCATCCTGGCAAAACTTTACGTACTTATCAAATTCTTTCCCATTACTTTCTGAGTCTTTTTCAAGCTCATTGTCTGTCATGAAGACCAGGCGCTTTTCCCCCTCCATAAAACGCAGGCCATAACTGCCCTGTGAGTGATGGAGGGGGAGGCTCTCAATTAATGTGCCATCAATCTTGAGTGGTTCCCTTTTTGACAGGGTCTCTATATTTGAGATCCCGGCCTTCAGATCTTTAAATTCTATGGGGAAAAATCCGTCTCCCATCTTATTGTTAAAGGTATATTTTCGCCCCTTCAGGCAGTTCGGATGACCATCAACAAAAACTTTACTCGATGAGTCATAGATGGGATTGAAAAATGGAAATCCCAGGATATGGTCCCAATGAATATGGGTGATAAAAAGATAAAGGTGTGAAATATTGTTTTCTTCCATAAGCTTTCTGCCAAGAGGCCTGATACCTGTACCAGCGTCAATAATAACAGTCTTGCCTTTCTGGAGGGTTATTTCAAGACAGGTGGTATTTCCATCGTATACAGTGGTCTGATCTCCGGGAACCGGTATAGATCCTCTTTTACCTCAAAATTTTATTTTCATAACATTTATCCCTAGGCATGCTGCTTATAGTAAGTTTAGATAAATCCAGAGAAGATCCTAGTTAGAAATGGACAGGTAAGATAGAATATGGTTAAATTCTGCTATCTAATGTGCTTTATTCACACTTTGTAGTTTAAAAATAAAGATAAGGGTAAGGCTTTCATGTCAAAATTTATAAAATCTTCATATAAAATAGTCGGATTAGTGCTGTTTATCCTGATTGTGTCACCTCCTGTCTGGAGTTATCAGGAAGGCCAGGAAATCTATACTGCTGTACCAGGTCTAATTGATTTGAGGTCCACCTTCAGCGATGGATCACACTCAATAGAGGAGTTGGTCCGGATGGCCCAAAAAAGGGGTTTTAAGGCAGTATTTATAAATGATCATGACAGGATAGCCCTTTCTTATGGATTCCCCCCTTTTAGGAACATCCTTAGGTTTAAAAAAGAGGATCCCTCTATAATGACAAACGGTCCGAAAGAATTTCTTTCGGAGATATCCAGGATATCCGCCCAATACCCTGACATGATAATTATCCCGGGTTGTGAGACATCAGCCTATTATTATTTGACCGGGTCATGGTTAAACAATGATATTACAGTGCATGAATATGATCGCAAAATCCTGATTATGGACTTGGACAACCAGGATGATTACAGCTCTATCCCAAACCTCCATAATCAGATGTCTCTGAAATATACAAGGCAGCATCTTCCTAAAACCATTATATTCCTGATCCCTTTTGTTATGGGTATCATGCTTTTTCGATGGAACGGTTTTTTTAGACTGCCCGGTTCAGCCCTTATTATAATATCATTAATTGTCATCATTGATTCAAATCCCTTTAGGAGCTCTCTGTTCGATCAGTATAATGGTGATCAGGGTATTGCACCATATCAGGAATTGATTGATTATGTAGACCAGCGTGGTGGGGTCTGCTTTTGGAACTATCCGGAACAGAGGTCAGGTATCAGAAGTCATGAAACCAACCTACCTCCTATATTTTCCCCCTTTTTAGATGTCATGGGCCTTTCCCGGTCCATTGAAATCAATGTCAATACTCCCCCATACCCTCAAGTGCTTTTTGAGTCTCAAGGGTATACAGGATTTGCAGCTATCTATGGTGATAATATTACAGCCACTGACCCTGGAAGGGAATGGGACAGGGTTTTGACCGAATATTGCAAAGGCAAGAGGAAAAAGGCTGCATGGGGTATATCCGCGGCAGATTTTCATGGAGACGGTCGCCTCGGGATAAAACTTGGTGCCTTTCCAACCACATTTTTTGTCAAGGAGTTATCAAAAAAGGGGATCATGGAGGCGATAAAGAATGGCCGTATGTACTGTTCAAGGGGGGATAGTGATGTTTGGCCCTGCCTGAACAGCTTTAACATATACGGTACAGATGGGCAGAAGGCGTATATGGGAGATACAGTTTCAACATCATCTGCACCTGTAATCAAGTTTAAAATTGCATATAACACAGGGATATCCAAACATATAACTGTACATCTCATACGTGGGGGTGAGACAATCCATACATTCAAAGGGGATACCCCGTTGGATGAGGAATATGTCGATACGGATGCCCCTTTGGCAGAAAAAACATTCTACCGTCTTATTGACAGCAGAAAACATCTTACATCTAATCCGATATTTGTGACCTACAGTCCTGGTAGATAAGGGATGGGCCATGAGAAATAATATATCATAATCTTGTAACCGAGGTCAGATATGTGCGGTATCTGCGGAAAACTTAATTTCCACGGCACAGGGATAACAGAAGAATTAATAAGAAAAATGACCAGTTCGCTTTCCTACAGGGGACCGGATCATGAGGGTATTTTTGTGTCACCGCCTGTTGGCCTTGGTCACAGGAGATTAAGTATTATTGATCTATCCCCTTCCGGTCATCAGCCCATGAAGAACGAGGATGGGTCAATATTTCTCGTATTCAATGGCGAGATTTATGACTTTGAGGAGATAAGGGCCGATCTAAAGGAAAAAGGGCACAGGCTTTCGAGTCGCACGGATTCTGAAACGATCATCCATCTTTATGAAGATGAGGGTACGGATTTTCTTGATCGCCTGAATGGGATGTTTGCCTTTGCCCTATGGGACAGTACAAGGCAGGAGCTCTGGTTGGTGCGTGACCGCCTGGGGATAAAGCCTCTATATTACTACTGGGATGGAAGCAGGCTGATCTTTGCTTCAGAAATAAAGGCCATACTGGCAGATCCGGATGTTCCCAGAGAAATGGACTGGAAGGCACTTGATCTTTACCTGACGCTGAATTATATTCCCGCTCCCTGGACAATATTCAAAAATATCCGAAAGCTTTGCCCTGGAGAATATCTTATTGGGGATAAAGAAGGTATATCCATCAGGTCTTATTGGGACATTGAACCTCAAATTGGAGTCTTAGAAAAAATAAATTTCAATGAGCATAAAAAACAGTTGTATGAAAAGATGGAAGGCGCAGTAAGACGAAGACTTATATCAGATGTCCCTTTGGGGGCTTTTCTGAGCGGAGGTATTGATTCTAGCATTATTGTGGCACTCATGGCCAGGAATTCAAATAATCCTATAAAGACATTTTCTATAGGGTATAAGGATCTCCCGCTATTTGATGAGACCAGATATGCCAGGGAAGTGGCAGAGTTCAATAATACGGATCATCAGGAATTCAAACTTGACTCTCAGGATATCCTGGATGCATTCCCTGCAGTACTTGAAAATCTGGATGAACCTTTTGCTGACTCCTCTGCAGTCCCTACTTATATTGTATCGAGAGAGACCCGAAGCCATGTTACCGTTGCTCTATCGGGTGACGGAGGGGATGAGCTTTTTGCTGGATATCGGATGTATCAGGGAGAACTATGGGCAAAATACTATAATGCGATACCTGCCTTTGTCAGAAAAAGGTTTATTGAGCCTGTCATAAATGTGCTGCCAGATGCCAGGGATAAGGCTGTGCCGGAACAAATCAGGAGAATTAAAAAATTTATCAGAGGCATGAGCAGCTCATTTGCAGAAAGGTATTATGGCTGGCGGGAGATTTTCCCTCATGCAATGAGACGGCAGCTTTTAAATAAGGCGCAGTTAGATTTTCAGCATCTCGATTTTATCCGTGATATGGCCCAAAAGGAGCTGAGTCGGTTTTCAGAAGATACCATAAATCTTATGCTCTATATGGATGTCAGAGGACTGCTTCATGGTGATATGCTGGCCAAGGTGGACCGGATGAGCATGCTTAATTCCCTTGAGGTAAGGGTCCCCTTTCTGGACCATACAGTGGCTGAATATGCCTTTCAGCTGGAAGGCAATCTGAAGCTTAAAGGTAAAACGGGAAAATATATACTGATCGAGACATTTAAGCACCTCTTGCCCCCATCACTCCATAAGAGATCCAAACGTGGTTTTGAGATGCCTATTGCCGCATGGTTGAGAAATGATTTGAAGTTTCTTATTGATGAGTACCTGGCAGAAGACCGGATAAAGAGACAGGGTATTTTTAATTTTGAGGTCATCAATAATCTGAAAGAGAGGCACCTGAAAGGAAGGCAGGATACCTCATGGCTCTTGTGGAACTTGATTGTTTTTCAATACTGGTACAGAACTTATATGAGCCATATCTCATGATTCCGTGATAAGCCGCAGTAGATAAATTGTGTAAGATCAAAATATAATGCCCGTGTGTCTGGCAGTATTACTAGTATGAAGATTTGTTAATATCAATTATTTTTATCCCATTGATATAGTCACATGTCTTAACAGATGTTATACCCATCAATTTTTTGGTGATCATTCCCATACGCTCCACTTGCTGAAGCACTTTCTCAATCTGTATCTGTAATTTTTCATCTTCAGGGAGGCTCATTCCTATCAGCTGAGTGGCACTGGCAATGTACTGAAGAGGCTGATTAAGCTCATGACAGATCCCACCTGTCATTTCAAGGACACTTTTCAGCTTTTCATCCTCTATATGCCTTTCATTAAATACCTGCTGCAACAGGGCAGATTTGACCCTTGCCCTCAGCTCTACCTTATTCACAGGCTTTCTGACATAGTCCGTGCCTCCTGCCTCGAAAGCATCGTTCAGTGGGGAGTTTTCTGTATTAGCTGTTACAAATATAACAGGGATCTGTTTTGTCGCGGAATTCTGCTTGAGAATTTTACAGACTTCAATTCCGCTCATCACAGGCATCATTATATCAAGAAGAATTAGGTCAGGTGCCTCGCATCCTGCCTTTTTTATACAGTCCTCTCCACTATCAGATTCAATAATATGATATCCACTTGACTCAAGCAGTTCCTTTAATAGTGTCCTGTTGACCGGATTGTCATCTGTGACGAGAATTTTCTTCCCTGAAATATCTATTGATTCAACCATGAAAATCTCCTGAAAAAATATATTAACAAAAAATACAAAACTATTATCTGATGACTGTTTTCTGTCCTTTTATCCTTTAATTGATATGCAAAGAAGAGGCCAATAAGGACCGGTTTGTCAACCTATAATAAAAAAATATTGAAATGCAAATATTTTTTACCATAATACACCAATACTACAATATATGGATCAGCATCATGGACAAAAAAACAGCTCTATTTAATGAAATGCCTTGTTAGTCCTCGTACATATCCAAAACTCTTCGGAATCGGGGTTTTGGTATAGCTAAACTCCTGATTTTACAAATAGTAGCCTTCTGAAAAAGATTCAAGTTGTAATGTGTGAATTATTGTCCAGACTCCTGGAGTCCGGACAGTAATTTTTTCCAGTATCCCTCAAAAAAATAGGACACCTAAAGCTTAGGATCTACAAATAGTGTAAAATATGTGAAACATAATTCCATGGACAGGATGTAGTTTAATGGAAAACTGTCCGGAGACAAGTTTGATAAAATGACACATCAATGTCAAATAATTGCCACTGATTAAATGATGTAAGCATAATTTGACAACGTGATAATTATCACATATAAATTTATATAATTTTTTTTGGGTTGCGGACTCAACCTGACCTTTGCAAATAATCTGCATTTTATATCAAAAACACAATTTAGTTTAATTTGAATGCTAATCATGGCTATGCCTGAACATGTAAAATGAAAGGGATGCAAGAAGCCTTTTTTTCGTATATCAGTTGGTATCTGCCATTGGTTTTGGTTTATTATATGAATTTCGCAAGCATTGAGCTTACTGAAACTGGGAACCCGCTACGAAGTAGTGGGCCTGCGCACAGCGAAGCTCGTGCAAAAAAGATAGGTGGCATTGAGCGTGAAGCAGTGCTTATATACCGCTAACGCTTGATAGCGCAGCAGATTGAGTAAGCTCGATGCTCCCGAAGAGTAAGCAATTTTGAAAAGCTTGGTCTTATTTTGCAATAACCAATAAGGTACCTGATATACACAAATAAATTACTGTGTAACCTATTAAATATATTGTTTTTTATAATACCCTTCAATATTGTTTATACAGGGTTCAGGTATTATATTAATGAAAAATGGGACAAGTATGACCAAAAATGGATTTTCGAGCACTTCAACTAACAAGATAACCCTTTTAATCCTTGTCTGTTTTTTCCTGTCCGGCCTTACCGGTCTGACATATGAGATATTGTGGATAAGGATGATCGTTAAGATCATTGGCGGTGCACCATTTGCCGTCAGTATAATCCTTACGGTATTTATGGGCGGACTTGGCCTGGGGAGTTATCTGGCAGGCAGGTTCATTGACCGCGTTGAAGGACCTGGAAAATTAGTAAGGATATATGGAATACTGGAGATAATAATAGGTCTGTACGGCCTTGTGCTCCCCCTGCTTCTGACCGCCTTCAGACCTCTTTATGCTATCCTCTATAACCAGCT
>JAFDJA010000118.1 GCA_019307745.1 Deltaproteobacteria bacterium
AGGGATAAATATTGATATCGCTTCTATCAAGATGCTTGTAGATGATGAGGAAGTCGATTACACGGTTGAAGGTAAAGGCTCTGTGGTCAAGGTGATCTATACACCCTATAGCATGCTTGAACAACAGGCTGATCATGAAATTGTTGTCACTGCAAAGGATGTAAAGGGTAATACTGTTAAAAAATCCTGGGTCTTCTGGGTCTCCATGATCTATTAATTCTGGTCTATGGCCTTGAATTTGACAATGTATCAGGGGATTATTATTCAAAAAAGGGAAAAAGCTATGCTGAAAAAATCATTGTTTTCATTCGCAATCGGAGTAGCCCTTATCATTTCAATGGGATCTGCATATGCCTATGAAGCCCTTCACGGGCCTACTGAGCTTATCTATTACAACAAGGAAAATGCGTATAATGGCTACACATTATTTGCGCCTTTTGAAGGCAACATCCATTACTCATTTCTGATCGACATGGAAGGAAACGTCTGTCATGAATGGAATTTAGGCAATGCCCGACCTGAAAAGCACTCCCGCCTCCTTGAGGATGGCCACTTGGTCTGGGCCATCAAGGCAGGTAGAGAAAGGGTCAAATATCAGGAATTGGATTGGGATGGCAATGTATTATGGACTGTCCAGGATAACAGGGAGGGCTATGGCTCCCATCATGATTTTCGTAAGATCTGGAACAAAAAACTAAACGCCCACACTGTCCTGGTTGTATCAACAAAGAGGGTGACTCACGAAGAGGCCATTGCCAGAGGGTGTGATCCCAAGTTAAGGAGCAACTACACATCAGCACCGGATGGCCTTGTTGAATTGGACCTGAAAGGCAATGTGGTTTGGGAATGGAATGTCTTTGATCACCTTATCCAGGATGTTGACCCCACAAAGGAAAACTATGTGGGAAAAGGCAAGACAATCGCAGACTATCCCCAAAAAATGGATGCAAATTTTGGTGGAGGAAGGGCTGGAGACTGGATCCATACAAATTCTCTGGACTATAACTCGACCCTTGACCATATTGTTACCAACAACTCATCAAACAGCGAGTTTTATGTTATTGACCATGGTGCAACATTTGTGGTTGGTGATCCTGAAAAGAGCATTGAGCTGGCAGCAAGCGATGCGGGTGATTTCCTCTACAGGTGGGGTAATCCTGCAGTGTATGACTCCGGCGACAGCCCGTCAATCCAATCAGATGGTCAACGTTCAGATAACGGGCATAAGCAGGCCTTCTTTACCCATGATATCCAGTGGATCAGGGACGGTCTGCCTGGAGCTGGTAATTTTCTGATCTTTGACAACGGTGAAAAGAGACCTGGAGAGACTTATTCCTCAATCATTGAGATCAATCCTTATAAGGGTGCAATGCAAAACGGGGTGTATGTCTCTGAGGTGGAGGCCGGTTATTCAAGGCCTAAAGGGGGCAAGGGACCCGCACCATTGAGATCTAACCAGATTGTATGGAGCTACAAGTCCAAAAGCACACAGAGCTTTTACAGCGGCCACATTTCAGGCGCTCAGCGTCTCCCCAACGGCAATACCCTGATCTGTTCAGGGAGGTGGGGCCATTTCTTTGAAGTGACAACTAAAGGGGAGTGTGTATGGGAATATATCAATCCTGTCACCAAGTGGGGGATAAAGACATTTATAGATGATCAACCGCGTGGTTACATGGATGTCTTCAGGTGCTTGAGGTATGGAGTTGACTATCCAGGACTCGCAGGAAGAGACCTTACCCCTAAGGGTTCGATCACAAAGATTCACGCCTCTGATTCAAGACGGTCGTCCAGCAAATCAGGTGGCAAATCAGGCAAATCAGATAACCGTAGGGCGCCAAAATAATCGACTGATCAAAGTCTGTATAGGAGGCTGCAGAGTCCACCCTCTGCGGCCTCAAACGCAATCCACCCTGGACCAGAAGGCCCCTATCTCTGCGCTTACATTTTTCGGTTCATCTTAAACCTGCAAAAGCAGATCAGTCACTTCTGAGCCAATACCATAATAAGGTTAAAAACACAGAAGGCCCGCTCTGGTTCTGGCAAACGGGCCTTCTGTTTAGCATAGATATAACCTAATATAGCTAGCAAGTCTTTTTATAATCACATTCCCCTTAGCCTTGCTATCCTCTTCTCAAAAGGCGGGTGAGTAGAAAAGAGGTTTGCCATGTTCTTTGCTGTAAGGGGGTTCACTATAAACATATGTGCGGTATTGGCACTTGCCTGGCGCATCGGTAGTCTTTTTGAATATTCGCCAAGTTTACCCAGCGCTGCTGCAAGACCCCTTGAATGACCTGCAAATGAGGCTCCGGTTACGTCGGCCAGGTATTCCCTTGATCTGGATATCGCCATCTGTATAAACATAGCGGCTATAGGCGCAATGATGGACATTGCGATCAGACCTATCATTCCGAAGCCGCCTTCCTCATCGTCAGATCCTCCTCCGAAAATAGCTGCCCAGCGTGCCATGGTGGCAATAAGCATTATGGCTCCTGCCATGGTAGCAGCGATAGAACCTATAAGGATATCCCTGTTTTTAACATGGGCCATCTCATGGGCAAGAACACCAATGATTTCGTCTCTGTTCATAAGGTTAAGAAGCCCTTCTGTCACAGCAACCACAGCATGTTCCGGATCCCTTCCCGTTGCAAACGCGTTTGGTGAACTCTCCGGAATAATATAGATTTTAGGCATGGGAAGGCCGGCCCTATTTGATATCTGGGTGACCATGTCATACAGATCCGGCCTCTGCTGCGGGGTTACTTCCTGAGCCTTGTACATCCCAAGCACAATCTTGTCAGAAAACCAGTAGCTCGAAAAATTCATAACAATCGCCAGCACAAAGGCTATTATCATACCCTGGCTTCCCCCTAGAACATTTCCGAGAAATACTATGAGTATTGTCAACGCGCCCAGGAGCATTGTTGTCCTGAACCAGTTTCCTATCATTCTTTGGTCCTCCTTTTATGATCAAATATCGTGTATGTCTGGCAAAAAAATAATAATTTAGCGCAGTATGTCAAGTTGGAATCAGTGGTGTCAGATTTGTTTTTTGCAAATAACTATCAGTCACTTCCGAGATCAATATCAAAATCTTTTACAAGACCACAAATTTCACCTCGTTTCATGTTATGGGTACAAGTGAGGATTGCTCCGGCATAAAACCAGGAAACAGGTGGTGATATTAAAAAAAAACGATAGTATAACAATGCCCGCCAAAGGGAGAACTAACATCAGAAAACACTACACTGGCAAAGAGTTCGTTACTTGAATCCTTTTTAGAGGAAGTTACAGCTTAAGACCAAAATCAAGGGTATTTTTATTAATGCTTATCTCAATGTGCTGCTGTTTCATCTCATGTCCGGTATCTGAAAACGGGAGGAAAACAAGTGTAGCTTTTTTTACATCAAACCTTATGTGAGGCAGGTGGGGGAATATATTCTTTTTAAAGACGGCAGAGGCAGCAAGTATCATCTTCATGGCCTGGGCGGCCTCTGTACACGGAAGTGTTACAGGGAAGAGATTTTTTTTGGGTATTAAATTCTCGGTTTCAAAGTGTTCCTGAGATATTGTAAACTGTTTAGACAGGCGCAGAAACACCTTGGGTCTGATCTTAAAGGCCGGACTCCAAAAACTCATGGGTTTTTCTTCCCAATCCTTTCCAACTACCCTGGGCTGATTTGTGAGGCGGATAAAATCGGCAAAAGAGCTGATATCAACCCCCCTTGTTACTACAGTAGTCTTCCAAAACGGGAGGTAGATGGTCTCCTTGTCCTCACCAGGGACCAAATTAAAATCAATTTTTTTAAACTTTCCCTTTACAGCCTCCCATGCAGAGTCACAGTTGTTGCAGGTCAAAACCACGCTACCGGCATCACCCTCCAGCTCCCAGCCGCAATCAGGACAGAGTGTGGGAATAAAAGTAAGCCCCCATTTGGAGCTCCTGTTGATGGCCTGTTCAAGATTCTCCACCCCCCCTGAAAAATTAGCAATCGGCTTGTTAAGAACAGCATCATACAGCCTGTTGTTTTCAATATACAAGGGGAGATAGATAAGGCTCATAGTCTCACCGATGAATGCCCTGTGAAGTATATCTCCATTATTGGAACCTGAAAAAAGCCTGCCCGCATTTGCCAGGATATCTGATGCCTTGCGTGTAAACCTCAGGAATGAACCAGTGGTTTCCGGTGTGACAAATTTCATTTTCATGGCCTGGGGTCTGATACCCAGTGATACAGGAATCCCCTTGAAATCACTCCCCATGGCCGTGATATCAACTAACCGATGCCCTATATCCATATCCTTGCAGAAATAGACACTCCCCCTGAACCGAAGATAGGGTGCATAGATAAGCTCTTTTTTGGGGGCCTTGTGGGGCAGCTCATACCTGAAATAGGTGGGGGCAAAGAGATAATTTCTGACATCGCAGTATGGACAACGCAAGAGGTGGTCTGTTTCGTCTATCTCAATCGGTCCTCCACATTGAGGACACGTCTGTTCAATTGTAAAACCCATAAATTCACTCCAAGAAAAACAGGAGTTTTTTGAAGCGAATATTAATGAGGTAATTAAATAACTCATTGCCCTCATCACTATTCATATGCCTTTTAAAGCCCTCGGCGGTTATACCAGCTTTTCTCCGCACTGATTGCAGAAAGATGCGCCAGGCATGTTCTCTTGTCCACATTTGCTGCATGTCGCAGGCGCTGGTTTTTCGTCTGACGGATGACCGCACTGGGAACAAAATTTGGCGTTGGGAGCCAGATTTTTACCACAATTGACACACTGATCAAATACAAGCTGCTGATGACCGCAAAGAGGACAAAATTTGGAATCCACAGGTATGGGATTATGGCAATCAGGGCAGTTGTTCTCCTGTTTAGAGGGGATAGCAACTCCAGCAGCACCAGAAGAAGGAGAGGTCTGCGCCTGGAGAACATTTCCTGTCGTAGATTGCTGTTGTGCAAAGGACTGTGCAAACATGCCCGGCATCATGAATCCCATGCCCATGCCAATCCCAGCCCCAGCCTCTCCCTGGGACTCTGCGGCCTTTTCCATGGCCATGGCTGCCTTCATCTTTACAAACTTATCCAGGTCCTTAATTGCGTTCATGCGGCTCTGGTCATCGATCGCCTTTTGCACCTCTGGAGGAGGTGTAATTGATGTGATGTACAGGCGTTCAAGATTGAGTCCGAATCGCGTGAAATCTTTATGCAATCGTTCCTGAAGTGCTATAGAAAGTTCATCGTAGTGGCTGGCAAGATTCAGTATGCTATCCAGGTTTTCTCCCAGATAGTCATTAAACCTGGAGACAATTATCCTCTTCAGGTACTCCTCAATCTCTTCTGTGGTAAATTTACCCATTGTCCCAACTAGGCTGTTGATAAATAGTATTGGCTGGACTATCTGAATGTTAAAAATACCATGTGCCCGGAGCCTTATCAGTCCCAGTTCCGAATCTTTAAAAGCAACAGGATTTTTTGTCCCCCATTTCAGATTGGGAAAGACCTTCATGTTGGCAAAATAAACCTCAGCGCGGAGGGGGCTGGTCATACCCCACGGGGCAGACAAAATCTTGGTAAGAACAGGGATATTTGCAGTCTTCAGGGTGTGTCTGCCCGGTCCGAATGCCTCAGTTGCCTTGCCTTTATAAAAAAGAATGCCTGCCTGGCTGTCCCGGACTACAAGCTGGGCACCAAATTTGATCTCTCCTGATCCATTTTCAGGTATCCTGTGAATCAATTCCTGACCGGTCTCATCAAACCATTCGATTACTTCTAAAAAAATGATATTATTGGTCCCCATATATGCCTCCTTTTCTAGAACATTATTTAATACCTAAATGTTGCAAGCATCAAGCTTACTGACCCCGGGAACCCGCTACGAAGTAGTGGGCCGTCGCACAGCGAAGCTCATGTAAAGAAGGTACAAGGCATCAAAATTTTTCTCTGCGTCCGCGTTGCGGATCAAGCTTCAGTATGACGCCTCTGAGTGAATATAAATCTTCTAAACCCTAATATCTCTCTGAAAACGGAACTTACTCGCTGGGCATGACCCCTTGAATTTTGTTTTTGTAAAATTCAGGCAATGAGATTTCAGTGTACTTCAGGCGAGTCACCTTTTCAAGCATTCTTCTGCTTGCACTTATACATGGCCTTGTCCGCCCTTTCAAAGGTGGTAACCGCGGTGTCGCCTTCAGTGGCTATTGATACACCAGTACTCACAGACAAAGCAATCTCCCCCTCCTTGTGTGAAACAAAGCGCCGCTTTTTTAGATTTTTCTTAAACCTGGCAATCTTTTCAGCAGCCATCGCTTCGGTGAGGTCTTCAACAACAACGACGAATTCATCACCTCCATATCTTGCAATAAAATCATTCTTCCTGAATGATTCTTCAAGACATGCGGCTACTGTTTGGAGCACCTTATCACCAGCCACGTGACCAAGCTTATCATTTATTCCCTTGAATTTGTCCACATCAAAAACAACGATCGAAAAGGCGTTTGAGTTTGCATTGAATTTCTTAAGCGCATCTTGAATCTTTATATCAAAGGCCTTCCGGTTGTACAAGCCGGTGAGTCCGTCCTTCATGGCAGCCTCTTGGAATTTTTCCGCCTTCTCAGACATCTGTCGAGCATCTTTTTCTACGTCACTGATTCTCTGTTTCAGGTTTTGTATATTTTTCTGCGCGATCTCAGCCCGGTTCGTCTCTTTTTTCTTTTTCAGCGACACAAGGCTCCTTATATTTTGCAACTTTTCAACTACCACCTTCTTTACCTCCTTGATAGTCGTATAAAAGTTGAAGGAGTCGGCAATAACACCCATCTCACTGTTTATCTTCATTTCAAAGTATTCGATCTCCTTTAATGGCGCATCCCCACCAAATTCACTGGCAAGTGAGGTTTCCAACTCTTTGACCTGATCAAGGAGTGTGAAAAAGGAGCGATTTATGTCCCTGAAATCTTCGGATATCTTGACTTTGATATCATCAAGAAAATCCAGAAGTTCATCAGTTGGCTTCATTATCTCAATCTCAGCAGCATCACCTTTACACGTGATCTGAATAGCCTTGGCATCCGCCTTCATCCCTTCGGTCATGGGATAAAAATCCTCAAGAAGAGATGCCATGAGTTTCTTTATCATACGGCAGGCCATCAAAATACGTTCCTCCAGGATAAGCAGCCTGTCCGGCTCGTCACCGTCTGAGGGATCTTCCTTGGCCATGATTTTGTCTTTGAGTTTGTTTACCTCTTTGTCAATCTGCTCCAGCGACAGATCTCCGTCATCTGTGAGGAGTTTTTTGACGCTTTTCAGATTACTTTTGATCTTTTCATTGGTAGATGCCGCTGATGCAATGGCATTAATGGCCCTTAAAAGGACCTCCCTTTCATCTCTGCGATCCTCCAGAAGTTTGAAATAATCCTGTTTCAACTGTCTCAAATCTTGAACTGAATCCTTACTCATTGGCCTTATCTCGTTGTTATCAGAAAGACATCTTTCCTGAAAATAGTAATCTTTGTAAGAGTTTGATGCCTTGAAAATAGGCCTAAAGGATCATACAAAATCTTTTCTCCCATATGACCCAATAAGCCGTTTATCATTTTTTCAAAGCGCTAAATGATTATCAGTTCTTGTTGTTTCAAAAATTGTGCCACTTGTTAGAAGGATATGAGACTGGATTTCAATATCTTGAGGAGAAAACAGATCGGACGCCTGATGCTAAAATGAAGAGGGATCATGTCCATAATAGGATGATCCCCCCGAAAATAACAGCTCTTAAACAGTTTTTTTTACCACCCTATACTGAGGTAATCATGTATGGAATCAGATACAACTCGCCCTGCGCCCATTGCAAGGATGACCGTGGCAGATCCTGTCACAATATCTCCCCCTGCCCAGACACCCTTCTTTGTGGTCTTACCGGTTTTCGGATCAACAACAATATAACCCCACCTGTTCAATTCGAGTACATCTGTGGATTGTGTCAGAAGCGGGTTGGGTCCTGCCCCGACAGATATTACCGCCAGATCGCATTCCAACTGGAATTCGGAGTCCGCTAAAGGGACCGGCCTGCGGCGTCCTGATTCATCTGGCTCGCCCAGTTCCATCTTTATACACTCCATACCAGTCAGACGGCCTTTTTCATCACCAATAAATCGTGTGGGTGCAGTCAGCAGGTAAAATTCGATCCCCTCCTCATCTGCGTGATGGATCTCCGCCCCCCTTGCAGGCATCTCTTCCCTTGACCTGCGGTAAATGATGCGTACACTGTCTGCCCCGAGTCGCATCGCAGTACGCGCCGAATCCATTGCTACATTTCCGGCACCGAATATGGCTACATTTTTACCCTTTACAATAGGTGTGTCATACTCAGGAAATAGATATGCCTTCATCAGGTTTGACCTGGTCAAATATTCGTTAGCCGAGTATACCCCTATCAGATTTTCACCCGGGATGTTTAAAAACCTTGGCAGACCAGCGCCTACACCAATATAGACGGCATCATATCCTTCATCAAAAAGCTCATCCAAAGAGACTATTCTTCCTATGACCTTGTTGCATTCCAGCTTGACTCCCAGTTTTTCGAGGGTCTTCACCTCTGAGAACACAATCTCCTTTGGAAGCCTGAATTCAGGGATACCATATACAAGGACCCCCCCGGGTTTATGGAAGACCTCAAATAGAGTTACATCATGACCCTTGAGGATGAGATCACCTGCCACGGTGATACCTGAAGGACCCGACCCTACCACAGCGATCCTTTTCCCCGTAGGATCAGCCTTAGCAGGGAGTTCTCCTGTCCCGTTGTTTCTTTCCATGTCAGCGACAAAACGCTCAAGGTTGCCAATAGCAACAGGTTCACCCTTTTTCCCCAGGATACACCTTTCTTCACACTGGATCTCCTGCGGACATACCCTGCCGCATACGGCCGGGAGGGCATTTGTTTCCCATATATTGCGGATAGATGCTGCGAAGTCCCCCTCTTTAACAAGTTTAATAAAACCGGGGATATCAACACGGACTGGACAACCTTCCACACAGGCCGGTTTTTTACAATCCAGGCACCTCTCTGCCTCCTTTATTGCCAGTTCTTTTGAATACCCCAAAGGTACCTCTTTAAAATTCCGCCTTCTTACATCAGCTTCCTGTTCAGGCATTGGCTGTCTTGGAATCTTTTCCTTTGCTTTTTTTTCCGTCATTCTGTCCTCCATAAGATAAACCGGGATAAATGCCTTTTGTCATCCGGAATGCTGTCTATTAAAATTCCGAAAATATGCGCTTATAATTTTATATGCATTTATCCTTCTGACTTACATTTGCACATAAACTGTTCATTTGCCACGGCCTCTTCTTCTGTGTATGCCTGTAGGCGTTGCATGAGTTCATCAAAGTCTACTTCATGACCGTCAAATTCAGGGCCATCCACACAGGCAAATCTTGTACTG
>JAFDJA010000231.1 GCA_019307745.1 Deltaproteobacteria bacterium
GATTGTAGTATCGAGCCTACTTACCTCTAAATCCTCCGAAGATGTAATTGAAATATGTCGGGGCTCATAGCCAATATCCATAAACGGAACATCCCCGAATATATCCTTTTTTCCAAGTGTTAATAACGGGATATAGCCCTTCGGCGTTTTTCCCATCACACTGATCTCTCCCCCTGTTATAGTAAACAAATCATTCATTGAAACATTCATTTTCCCTGGTAACTCTTTATCCTTTAACATTCCGTCCCTTTTACATCCTTTCACGGACAGATCTACGGCCAGATCAGTAAGTTTTTTCAACCTGTCGGTTTGACTAAGAAGAAGTCCTTGGAAGTCCGATGACAGAGATGCGTAATCTCCTGAAAGCCGCAGGGTATCCAACAGGCCCAGGTGAACTTCTCCAAGGGCGGTAACGGTGGCACTGCGGGAATACTCCGTGAACAACAGGGATGTGAAGGTGCCCACAAAGCAACCCTTTCCAAGCCTGGCTATGGCTATAGGGCCGCTGGACGATTTTCTTGTTATCTCTACAGTGCCATCCAATATGGCCCAGATCCAACTGCCATGCGCACCCTCTTTGATAATCCTCTCTCCATCAGAGAATCTGTTTTCCTCAACCACATATGAATAATCCACCCAGGGCCCTTTAATAAGCTGTTTACCCTCCTTTTCGGCACCACCAGATGCTCCGGCCTGAAAATCAGACGACTTATCAGTAGACAAAGATCCTACCTTTTTAATCTTCCCTTCATCCAGCATACTCATTGCATTCATTACAATCTCCATCCGATTACAGTTGACCGTCCGTTTTCTATGAACTTGCCCTTCATGAAATTCATACTCTCCTTCATTCCATCCAAACAGTGAATAGATTGCATCTAGGCCTTTCAAGGAACCGTTTGACGCATCTATTGGGTTGCCGTCCACAAAATAGATCAAACCACGTTTCTCCGCATAATGGCTTATTATATGCAACTCACCGTTACTGTTATTCCCTCCAAGTATCTGAAAGATGTCCGCAAGAGAAATAAACTCAAGATCTCCCGAAAATTTACCTTTTCCGTACATGATAACCCTCCTATCGTGCCCATTTTAGCTAATCTAATAGATGACGACGTGTAAGCTTATGGGCTCCTTATGAATCTCGCCAACACCCGTCCCACATACTTAATCACCCACTACCTTTATGCCTAGCACATAATCTCCGCATCTTGGGCCAACTCTGATCTCTTTCCTTTCGCAAACAATCCCGCTGCCCTTGAATACTGCCCTGGGCGCATAGAACTGCATATGCGAAAACCTTTTCCCCTGCCTGAAGGTATCCAAAATATGTTTCTTATCAGCCGGAACCACAAAGCTGATGACATTATCCTTTTCAAAGGTGACATCAAACTCAATCTGGCATTCTGTACAACCATCTTCATCCAGTTGGATGACAACCGATGATATGTCCAATGCCTTTCTTTCCTCTTCCTCAAGCTCCTCCCATTCGGAAAGTGGCCCCACGTGCGGGAGTCTTTTTTTAATACCGTTCTTTTTAAAGAGTTCCTCAAGAAATGTCCTTATGAATCTCAGTTCAGATTTCGTCAACAGGCCACCTGAAATCCATTGCCCGAATTGAGAAACAGCCCCTTCCGGTGAAGAAAGGGAAAGGTGGCATCTTATGATGTTTTTAGCCGCCATCACTGGTAGAATTCCTTGCTCAAGTAATCTGTGAAACTCATTTAGCGCCTGCTTATACTGGCCAAATTTGGCCAGGGCCACGGCGCCCTCGGTCTCAGCCACCTCTTTTGTTTGTGAAAAGGAAAACAGCCCCATAATCAGGTCCTGTTCATCTTCAGAAAGCTCCGGCGTGTCTGTTGCCAGGTTTATCTCGGCCATATCATTCTCCACGGCCTTGATCCCCTTTTCGACAGTGTCTTTTAGATTTTTCTGTTCAGAGAACTGATTTTCCACCAGAGAATGTAACGCCTTCATATATCTCTCCAGGGACTCCGATAGAAGGCCCTGGGTTCGATAAAGTTCAGCCTCTTTTATCAAAGACCCTATATCCCCTTGAATAGACATAATACCTCCTATCAAATAATTTACTATTGAACATCTGAGTTCCAGGAGAGGACCCGCTGTCCTGCATGATTGCTCTCACGTACTATTTAATATATTTTAGCAAATGGCATGCCTAACTATAAAACCTAGCCTGATTTACATCGGATCTATTTGATTTTTATAGTCAATTAATTTTTTCAGGCCTTTTTTCCTTTATATTTTTCCCAATAAAAGTGTATTAAATAAGATACATGTTTAATAAATGTATACAAATCTGCAATGTCATATTTTTACCTGAATGATATCCGGTTGACTTGAGCCAATGCGATCAGTATACCCGACCTGCTTTGGCTTGATGCCTGTAAAGGGAGGAGACAATACTCATCTCTTCAAAGCGATATCAAAATTGAAGAGGTATATGGTATAAGGTCTAAGGCATATGGCAAACACTTCTCCATCTCGAAATCTTTAAAACCCTGAACCTTGTCGAAGATCCCGGTTTATCGGGGAACCTTATTAATATGTATCGCCTGATCAGACTGTCTTTTTTATACAAAGCCGAGTTCCTCTAACCACAGCCATAAGGCAGCATTTTGAGTTTAAAAATAGAATTATTATTTTAGATACAAATAATTTCTGATTTTCGAATATGTGTTCAATAATTTATACATTTTTTTTATTCTATGTTATACTGGCATCTTTATTACAAGCCACCTTTAGCAGTATTGGAGGCAATATGAATGAAAAATCAACAATCCAGGATCTGCCTGCCTGTCTTAGGGAGATCCGTACCTGGGTCAATTCCGTACTTGACCTGGATCAACTTCTGGAGCTCATCATTGACACAGCCACCCGTATGATGGAGGCCAAGGCCAGTTCCCTGTTATTACTGGATGAGAAGACAAAAAAACTCTTTTTCAAGGTTGCAACCGGTGAGAAGAGAGATGAGGTCAGGAAATTTGAGGTCAATATAGGCGAGGGCATAGCCGGTTATGTGGCCCAAACAGGAGAACCCCTTCTTATTCCTGACGTGAGCAAGGAGCCGAGGTGGGACAAGAGGATAAGCGAATATATCGGTTTTCAGACCGTTTCCATAGCCTGTGTCCCCATGAAGGTGGATAGCAAGATAATTGGGGTCGTTGAGATCATTGATAAAGAGGACGGGAGTCCCATTCAAAATGAAGATATGAAGACATTGACGGTCTTTGCCGAGTTGGCGTCTATGGCCATAATCAATGCACGGAAGATCGACCAGGTCAAAAAAGAAAATCGAGACTTAAGAGAAGAGCTGGACAGCAG
>JAFDJA010000119.1 GCA_019307745.1 Deltaproteobacteria bacterium
TGTTATTTTAAAGGAGTTATCAAGTGATTTTGACAATCAAAACAGAGGAGAGATACGCCACAGCCCCCCATAGCGCATGGGGACTGTGGAGGATCCTAATTGGGATGGTTTTTGAATAAACTGTATATTTTATTTCTTTATAGATCAGGACTGTCAAAAGGAGGAAACCAATTATGGATCGTGTAATTATATTTGATACTACTTTGCGTGATGGAGAGCAATCTCCGGGTGCCAGCATGAACGTGGCGGAAAAACTTCACCTTGCTGTACAGCTGGAAAAGCTCGGTGCCGATGTTATAGAGGCGGGCTTTCCCGCCGCTTCACCCGGTGATTTCGAGGCTGTAAGGGCAATAAGCCAGAAGGTTGATAATATCCAGGTGGCCGGTCTTGCCAGGACATCTAAAGGTGACATAGACGCGGCCTGGGGGGCGATCAAAGAGGCAACAAACCCGAGGATCCACACCTTTATTGCCACATCGGACATACATCTGGAACACAAACTCAGGATGAGCAGAGACGAGGTTGTGCAGACGGCAATAGAGTCCGTGAAATATGCCAAAGCTTTTACGGATAATGTGGAATTTTCAGCGGAAGATGCCTCACGCAGCGACTGGGATTACCTGTGCAGGGTTTTTGAAGCGGTTATTGAGGCCGGTGCAACCACCATTAATATCCCTGATACTGTAGGCTATGCAATGCCTGGAGAATTCGGCGAGTTGGTGGCCTATGTTCATGAGCATACTCCTAATATCAATAAGGCTGTTATAAGTGTTCATTGCCATAATGATCTTGGTCTCGCCACTGCAAACAGCTTTGCAGGAGTCAATTCAGGTGCCAGACAGGTTGAAGTGACAATGAACGGGATTGGTGAAAGGGCTGGAAATACCTCCCTTGAAGAGATTGCCATGACTATTCAGACCAGAGGAGGATTGCTCAATCTCAAAACCGGCATAAACACAAAAGAGATTTTTCCCACAAGCAGGCTGGTCTCCATGGTTTCAGGAATAGTGGTCCAGCCAAACAAGGCAGTAGTGGGCGCGAATGCCTTCGCGCATGAAGCCGGCATTCATCAGGATGGTGTGCTCAAGAACAGAATGACTTATGAGATCATGGATCCTGAGATGATAGGGCTTTCATCTAATCGTCTTGTTCTTGGAAAGCATTCCGGGCGACACGCCTTCAGGGATAAGCTGAAAAGCCTGGGGTATGATTTCAATAGCGAAGAGATTGACAGGCTCTTTGTGAAATTCAAGGAGCTTGCTGACAAGCGCAAGGAGATCTTTAATGAGGATGTGGAAGCCCTGGTCGGTGAGGAGATCCTGCGTATACCGGATATATACCAGCTGAGATATCTGAATGTAGTAAGCGGTACGGTAACGGTCCCCACTGCCACTGTGAGGCTTCTAGTCAAGGATGAGGAACATCAGAGTGCGGAATTCGGTGTAGGTCCCATTGATGCGGTATTTAACACGATCGCCAAGCTGACGAAAACGAATTCAAAGCTGGTGAGATTTGCTGTCAATTCCATAACCGGCGGTATGGATGCCCAGGGCGAGGTAACCGTCCGCCTTCAGGAGGACGGCCTGGTAGCCCTTGGAAAGGGAACTGACCCGGATATAATCACTGCCAGCGCAAAGGCATACATTAACGGCCTGAATAGACTGGAGCATTTGAAAGAAAACCCTGCTAAAAATATGGATGATATAAATCTATGAAAGAGAAATAATCAATGGGAATGACGATTAGTGAAAAAATACTTGCAGCTCATGCCGGTGTTGACATAGTGAGTCCCGGGGATCTGATTCAGGCGGAGGTTGACATTGCCCTGGCAAATGACATCACTGCACCTCTAGCTATTAAGGTCTTTGATGAAATAGGAAGGCCCTCTGTCTTTGACAGGGAAAAGATCGCACTTGTTCCTGATCATTTTGTCCCTAACAAGGACATCGCCTCTGCTCATCAAGCAAAGATCATGAGAGATTTTGCAAGAAAGCACAGAATAAAATACTATTTTGAAGTAGGAGAAATGGGGATTGAGCACGTTATACTCCCGGAGAAAGGGATTGTAATTCCGGGAGATCTGGTTATCGGTGCTGACAGCCATACATGTACATACGGCGCGTTGGGTGCCTTCTCATCAGGTGTGGGAAGTACAGATCTTGGCGTGATCATGGCAACAGGAAGTGTGTGGCTCAAGGTGCCCCCCACTATTAAGGTCATATTTGAAGGTGATCTGTCCAGGTGGGTGGGAGGGAAAGACCTGATCCTCTATCTCCTGGGAGAGATTGGTGTTGAAGGAGCGAACTATTGCTCCCTTGAGTTTACCGGTCCCGTTATAAAGCAGCTTTCCATGGATCAGCGCTTTACCATATCTAATATGGCTGTTGAGGGAGGAGCCAAAAATGGAATCTTTGAGGCGGATGAGATCACAAAAGAGTATGTGAAAGGGAGGGCCTTACGTGAACCCGGATATGTCCGGAGTGATCCGGATGCTGTATATGAGAAGATCATAACCATTGACGTGGGCAGGATAGAACCCCAGGTGGCGTTTCCCAATTCTCCGGACAATGTAAAGCCAGTATCCCGGTCTAATGGCATTTCTCTTGATCAGGTCTTTATAGGCTCATGCACAAATGGAAGGCTGGAGGATCTTAAAAATGCTGCTGATATTTTTAAAGGCAGGAAAGCAGCCGATGGTATAAGGCTTATAATAATACCCGGTTCACAGCTTGTCTACAAGCAGGCCATACAGCAGGGAATCATAGAGACCTTTCTGGACGCTGGAGCTACCATAGGCCCTCCCACATGCGGCCCCTGTCTTGGAGGTCATATGGGTATTCTTGCTACGGGTGAGAAATGCGCATCCACAAGCAACAGAAATTTTCTGGGCAGGATGGGTGATATTAAGAGTGAAGTATACCTGGTAAGCCCAGAGGTGGCTGCGGCATCCGCAATTCTTGGACATATCGGATCACCGGAAGAGCTTTAACCTGGAGCAGTCACTTTCTGTTATCCCGGGAACTACTTATGATTGCCCCGGGATCTAAGTGGATTTTATTCTTATTGATTGCCAGGTTAAGTACTCAGCATTTTCCGCGCTCGATGATAAAGGGAAATGTTGAGGAGGTAATCAATATGCAGATATCAAAAAGAGGAGATAAAAGATGAATATTGAAGGAAAAGCCTGGAAATTTGGTGATAATATTGATACAGACGTTATTATCCCTGCCAGGTTTCTTAATGTCTCTGATAAAAAGGAGCTGGCAAAGAACTGTTTTGCTGACCTTCGTCCTGATTTTAACGGAGGGGTTCAGGATGGAGACATACTTATAGGCGGGAACAACTTTGGTTGCGGATCTTCACGGGAACATGCACCCATTGCCATTAAGGAGTCCGGTGTAAAGGCTATAATTGCAAAAAGTTTTGCCAGGATATTTTACAGGAATTCATTCAATATCGGCTTGCCGATCCTGGAGTGCAGTGAAGCGTATGATTCAATCTGTGAAAACCATGAAGTTATTATTGATCTGGCATCAGGTGAGATAATTAATAAAACAAGCGGGGAAAAGTTTTCCGCAAAGCCCATACCTGAATTTATGATGGATATTATTAATGCCGGCGGGCTTGTTGAGTATATTAAGAAAACGAATAAGTAATAATGGATCCGGCCAGGGCGAAAGTTAGCTCCGGCAGGAGTTCCATGAATGAGCTTAGTATATAATTAAAAAGGAGGTGTTTACAATTAAACGCAAGGGTACAGAAATATTGATGCAGGTGTTGAAGGATGAAGGGGTTGATACGATCTTCGGCTATCCTGGCGGAGCAGTCCTTGACATATATGATGAACTTGAAAGGACAGATATAAGACATATACTTGTTCGACACGAGCAGGGAGCAGTACATGCCGCGGACGGTTATGCCCGTGCGTCCGGAAAGGTGGGTGTCTGTCTTGTTACTTCCGGACCCGGGGCTACTAATACGGTTACAGGTATTGCTTCCGCGTACATGGATTCAATACCTTTAGTAGTTTTAACTGGTCAGGTCAATACAAGCCTGATAGGTAATGACGCTTTTCAGGAAGTTGATATTGTAGGGATTACCCGCCCCTGTACAAAGCATAACTACCTTGTAAAGGACATTAAGGATCTGTCAAGGACTATTAAAGAGGCATTTTTTCTGGCCCGTTCAGGCCGCCCGGGACCTGTCCTTATTGATCTTCCCAAGGACCAGATGCAGGCGTCTATAGACTATAAGCCCCTGGGTCATATAAAGATGCGGTCATATAATCCGACCTATGAGCCGAATGAAAAACAGCTTAAAAGGGTTATCAAACTGATTCAACAGGCGAAAAGGCCTCTTATTTTTACGGGTGGTGGAGTTATCCTTGCTGGCGCATCAAAGGAGCTGGCCCAGTTTACTAAAACAATTCAAGCCCCTGTTACTTCAACCCTTATGGGGTTGGGATGCTATCCCGCGAGCGACTCCAAATGGTTGGGGATGATAGGCATGCACGGTACTTTTTCCGCCAACATGTCATCGGCAGAGTGTGATCTGATGATAGCCATTGGAGTCCGCTTTGACGACAGGGTTACAGGTCATGTGGGAACCTTTGCGTCAAAAGCAAAGATAATCCATATTGATATAGACCCAACTTCAATAAGTAAGAATGTCCCTGTTCACACACCTATTGTGGGTGACTGCAGGATCACTCTTACAAGATTAAACAGCCTGCTTAAAGAGGAAGATTTTAAAGCCCCTAAAGGCAGTAGAAAGGACTGGTTTAATCAGCTGGAGGCGTGGAAGAGCTCCGCGCCCATGACATATGGGCAGATGAAAAACAAAATAAAGCCCCAGTTTGTTGTTGAGAAACTGTATGAACTGACCAGGGGAAAGGCCATCGTTGCAACTGAGGTTGGCCAGAATCAGATGTGGGCTGCCCAGTATTATCATTTTAATGATCCTAATACATTTATTACATCAGGTGGTCTTGGTGTTATGGGATTTGGTCTGCCTGCCGCCATTGGCGCACAGGTAGCCTGTCCTGATAAGACCGTCATAAATATAGCCGGTGACGGGAGTATCCAGATGAATATCCAGGAGATGGCAACGGCTGTTCAGCACTGCCTTCCTGTAAAGATTGCTATATTGAACAACAGATATCTTGGAATGGTCCGTCAGTGGCAGGAGCTTTTTTATGATAAATGTTATGCCAGCACCAATATGGAGCATGCCCCTGACTTTGTAAAACTTGCCGAGGCATATGGAGCTGTGGGTCTTCGGGCTTCAAAACCTGAAGAGGTTGAAGCAGTTATAAAAAAGGGGCTTGACACAAAAGGGCCTGTTATCATGGAGTTTGTTGTTGAACGTGAAGAAGGTGTTTATCCCATGGTGCCTGCAGGTGCCTCTATAACAGATATGCTGCTGGTATAGGGAGTATGAGTTCTGAATTTTTTTCATCTTCAAAAGAGCTGGATGAAAATAAGGATTAGAGGATCAGTGGGATAGGGGATTAAAATTTTTAACTTCAAGGGGGAACTATAAATATGGTAAATGGAGAGACAGAGAAATACACACTCTCTTTACTGGTTGATAATAAACCAGGAGTACTCTCCCGCATTGCAGGGCTGTTCAGTGGGCGTGGATTCAATATCGAGAGTCTTTGTGTAGCGGCAACAACAGATCCGGAGTTGTCACGGGTCACCCTGGTAACCCGTGGGGACGTGAATGTCCTTGAGCAGATTAAAAAACAGCTTAATAAGCTTGTCAATATTGTCAAGGTACTTGATTTTAGTACTATCCCGGCTGTTCAACGGGAGATGGCCCTTGTTAAGGTAAAGGCTAAACCTGAATACAGGGCTGAGATCCTGCGGATGGTTGATATATTTCGTTCAAGAGTTGTAGATGTGGGCGCTAATTATTATACTCTGGAGGTTACGGGAGACGAAGGCAAGATTAGCGCTTTTTTGGAGCTTTTAAAACCAATGGGAATCAAGGAAATCGCAAGGACAGGGGCCATTGCCCTTGCCCGCGAAAAAAAATAAGGAGAAAATATTATGGCAAAGATAGATTTTGGTGGAGTTGTGGAAGATGTAATTACTTCCGAGGAGTTTTCAATCGAAAAGGCCAGAGATGTCCTCAAGAATGAAACAATCGCCGTACTGGGATATGGTGTTCAGGGCCCAGGTCAATCCATGAATATGAGGGATAACGGACTTAATGTTATTATCGGGCAGGCAAAAGAGTTTCAGAAGGACTGGGATCGTGCCGTGGAAGACGGATGGATTCCAGGAGAGACACTGTTTGACCTGGAAGAGGCGGCGAAACGGGGAACCATTGTGATGATGCTGGTTTCTGATGCAGCACAGAAGGTGATCTGGCCGACAGTAAAAGAGGCCCTGGATCCTGGTGACGCACTTTATTTTTCTCATGGTTTTTCAATTGTGTATAAGGAGCAGACACAGGTAATACCTCCTGATAACGTCGATGTTATTCTGGTTGCTCCCAAGGGCTCAGGCACAACCGTGCGGAGAAATTTTCTGGAAGGAAGCGGCATTAACTCCAGCTTCGCAGTGTTTCAGGACTATACCGGCAGGGCAGAGGAGAGGACCATGGCCGTTGGGATCGGTGTGGGATCGGGATATCTGTTTCCTACCACATTTGAGAAAGAGGTTCACAGTGATCTGGTTGGTGAAAGAGGCGTCCTTATGGGTTGTCTGGCAGGTGTGATGGAGGCACAGTATAATGAACTCAGGAAACATGGACATTCTCCCAGTGAGGCCTTTAATGAGACTGTTGAGGAACTGACCCAGAGCCTTATTCGTCTTGTGGCTGAGAATGGTATGGATTGGATGTATGCCAACTGCAGCCTCACGGCTCAGAGGGGTGCCCTTGATTGGCGTCATAAATTTCGTGAAGCTGTTGAACCTGTTTTTGCTGACCTGTATGAGAGTGTTGTGTCAGGGAAAGAAACTCAGATCGTTCTTGAAAGATGCAATCAATCGGACTATATGGATACACTCAGGGCTGAGCTTGATGAAATTAAGAATTCTGAGATGTGGCTGGCTGGTGCCGCGGTGCGTCAGTTAAGACCGGAGAATAGATAGAAAGAAATAGTCTTTTTGATAAAGTCTGACTATATGTACAAATCAGAACTTGATTTTACAACACTGTCAACCGCATTGAGTGGTGAGAATAATTACGCCGCACCTTGAGGGCAGAGGATACGCGAATTTTATAATTTCTGTGAAATCAAGTTTTAATTTTTTCAGACAAAAAGCCCTTTCTCTCATGGAGAAAGGGCTTTTTGTCTGTACGGGAGAGATAAATGACTACCAGATTTTGACCATCTTCCTGCGCAGATAGGCAATCCTGGTCTGGTGGGGCAGGTCCTTGGGACAGAAGTCCTCACATCCCAGCAGGGACATGCACCCAAATACACCCTCATCATCACCGATAACCTCATAAAAGTCATCGTGGGATCTTTTATCCCTTGGGTCAACCTCAAAGCGGGCAACCCTCATGAATCCCACCGCCCCTAGAAAGTCCGGCCTCATGCGCCTTGTGGCACACGCGGAAAGGCAACATCCACATTCAACGCAGCGTTCCAGCTCATAGATCTCATCCGCGGTATCAGGGTTCATCCTCTCTTCAAGCTTTGTAATATCCGCCATGTCCGCATATTCATCGTGGATCCAGGACTCAATCCTTTCGCTCATTGCCCTCATTACCTTGCCCGTATTGACTGACAGGTCGCCAATAAGCTCAAAGCCCGGCAGGGGCAGCAGGGTGATTTCACCCTTTTTGAACTTTGAAGTAAGTGTTCTACATGCAAGGTCCGGCTGGCCGTTAATGACCATTGCGCAGCTCCCGCAGATACCCGCGCGGCATACAAAATCAAATTGAAGTGAGCTGTCCTGTTTTTCCCTGATCTCATTAAGGACTATAAACAAGGTCATCCCCGGTGCCTCTTCAATCTCATAGGACTGCATTTTCGGTTCATCACCTCTGAGTTGGGGATTGTATCTCAGTATATTGATTTTCAGCGTTCTTCCTTTCTCCTCCATTATTTAAATCCCCTCCCTATTCTTTCATTTTTACCCTGCAGTTTTTCAGGCAGATCATATGGCATTAAAAGTTCCTGTATCTCAAAACGGTCTGCACCGGGATTTACCTTTGTGATCTCTTCGATTTCCTGAACCCTCCTTTTTGTATCCGAGTGATGAACAATATTATCCGTTCCATATCCCCTTGATCCAGGAGGCATTTCCATGGACAATATATCCAGATCCTCATAATCGACCTCCGGAAGTTCGCTGTCTTCGTCCTTCCATGTGGCCAGGGTCCTCTTGAGCCAGTCTCTATCGTTTCTCTCCGGATGATCCTCCCTTGAATGCGCACCCCTGGATTCTGTCCTTAAGAGGGCTCCATATGCCACACAGAGTGCAATCTTGATCATCTTGGGGACCCTGATGGCCTCTACCAGCTCAGGATTAGATGTCCTGACCCTGTTTTTAATAGCAATGTTTTTAGTCCTTTTAAGGAGATCCCTGAGTGTGTCAACCGCCTTTTCAAGGTCATCGCCATTGCGAAAGATGCCAACCCTATTCATCATGGTCTCCTGCATCTTTTTCTTCAGTTCAAAAACATTCTCTCCTTCATTATTTTCAAGGATCTTTGTGATCTTGTCCTCTTCTCTCTTGAGAAATTTTTCAATAGTAGAGGTTTTAATGGAGAAGTAATTAGCCTCACAGTAATCTGAAACATACTCACCAACAATCATTCCTGATACAACTGTCTCTGCTACTGAGTTTCCACCCAGCCTGTTAAATCCGTGCATGTCCCAGCATGCAGACTCCCCGGCAGAAAAGAGTCCTTTAAGGGAAGGACTTTCGCCAGTGGGTTTGGTCCTGATACCACCCATAGAGTAGTGCTGCGTGGGGCGAACCGGGATAAGATCCTTGACAGGATCAATACCAAGGAAGTACTCGCAGATCTCTTTTACCTCCCTGAGGTTTTTTTCAATGTGTTCTTTGCCAAGTAGTCTGATATCCAGCCAGAGGTGATCACCGTAACGCGAGGGCACACCTTTTCCCTTTCGCATGTGCTCTGTCATTCGCCGTGAAACAACATCACGGGAGGCAAGCTCTTTTTTGCCGGGTTCATAATCAGGCATAAACCTGTATTCATCCTTGTCCAGAAGCAAACCTCCGTCTCCCCTGCAGCCTTCTGTGGTAAGAATACCCACCGGCACAATGGCTGTCGGATGAAACTGGACCGCCTCCATGTTGCCGAGGTGAGCTACTCCGGTCTCCAACGCGATTGCTGCACCTGTTCCTTCACAGATAACCGCGTTTGTGGATATTGAGTAGATCCTTCCATATCCTCCGGTTGCTATGGTGGTGGCCTTTGCAACATAGGCGATTAGCTCCCGGGATACCCAGCTGGATCGCCATATTGTCCATCGCATAAAGCATCGTGTGGCCGGTACCGTCTGAGGTATAGCAGGTCCTCCATTTTTTTGTCCCGCCGAAGTCACGGGCAGTGATAAGGCCATGAGCCTCATCCTTTTCAGTGATTGTAACCTTTTCCGCATTAACAACAACAGTCCTATCCCCTTTTCTTACTCTTGACCAGGGGACACCCCATGTGCTGAGTTCCCGGATAGCCTTGGGTGCGGTGTTTGTAAACATCCTTGCAACCTGCTGGTCACATCCCCAGTCGCTCCCCTTTACAGTATCTTCAAAATGAACATCTTCGTTATCACCCTCGCCTTTTACAGATGCGCCAAGGCTTGCCTGCATTCCTCCCTGAGCAGCTGCTGAGTGAGATCTTTTTGCGGGTATGAGAGAGAGTACGATTGTGTCAAATCCCCTTTTTTTAGAGGCAATTGCAACCCTTAGACCTGCCAGTCCGCCGCCAATTACAAGTGAATCTGTGTAGATAACTTTCATATGTATAACCCTCGTGGTTTATTTAATTGCTGAATAATGTGGAGAATACCTTTGGCCAACTCTATCCTTATGCTCAATACCTATATATGAGAAGACTATAAGAGCAGTAATACCAAGCAGGATAAATACAACTGACAGGATTTTTTCAAAGGCCTGTAGCTTCCTGCGTGTTTTTCTGGGATCTTTTCCGTCAAACCATCCCCATTTTACACAGAGCCTGTAAAGGCCTATTGTGCCATGGAGTTCCACAGAAAAGAGAAGTACGAGATAGAGGGGCCAGAACCACTCTGATATGATCCTGTCGGCAGAGGCATATGGCCCTATCATGGAGGGGTGTGTTATCATAAAATATAGATGAACTGAACCCAGGAAGAACATGATGAAGCCTGTGATAAATTGGATAAACCACAGGGTAGTATCGCCATGATTCAACATTATCACATGCTGCTTAAGTATTTTCAGCTGCCGCCAGTTCGCGGGGAATTTTCTGACTCCCAAGGCAGCATGTATGATAAAGAGGGTAAAGATGCCAATTGCAGCAAAAGAGACCAGGATCGGATAACCCTCGCCCGTGGGCGAGAGAAATGTTGCCTCCATCAATTTCGCAACAAAATAAAATGCATCCTTTCCAATGATGATGCTGGCTACAAGGCACATATGAGCCCACATAAACAATCCAAGGATCAAACCTGTGGCACTCTGAAAAAAGTCCAGCCTTGCAGGTACCCGACTCTTACGAATCGTATCTTGAATTAAACTTTCCATTTCGCCCCCTGAACATATTTAAATTGTTAAGATATTAATATGATTATTAAAAATTGCCTCTACCGGCAAATGTCGGAGTGTAGGCAAAAAATTGTTTCCGGTCAAGATTTATAAGATTATGCTGTGAATTTCCGACAAATACATGGGGTTTGCTATGGCTGCGGGGCAGATGAAAGATATTGTGAGAGTCTATTGTTTCGATAATATGTGCAAAGGATCATGCGGGGGAAATGCACCCCATGACCCAATAACCCATGAATCATTATTCCAAAACCCTAGATTTTTATAAAATCTTTACTCGTTAACAAGCTTGAGTTTTAGATCAACATTGTCTTGTATCCAATGGTCATCCCACCATTCAATAGGATTGACATATACTCCATTGACCAGGACACTGAAATGGAGATGATCACCAAGGGCAAGGCCTGTATGTCCTGTGTAGCCCATAATATCTCCTTTTTTTACATCCTGTCCCACTGATACGTTCATACTGCTCAGGTGGCCATATAGGGATCCGAGATTTTGTCCGTGGTCCAGTAAAATACTCAATCCATAAATCCCTCTTCTTTCAGTAAAAAGGACCTTTCCATTGTTGGCCGCTATGACAGGGGAATTTGCAAGAGAAGCAAGATCCGTACCCATGTGATCCTTTTCATCTATCTTTTCTCCATTATAATAATATATACGATGCTTCGCAAAGGTGGTTATTGTGGCAGCATTAGGCAGCCTCAACCAGGCTCCTACCCACAGTTTTTCAGGGCTCGATTTTTTCATCATCTCATAGATCAGGTTATCATTTTCCTCCCTCATACCAATGTTTATCTTCAGATATTTTTCCAGGTCCGTATTCTCGGGATCAAAATCATAGTAGGAAAAATAGGGGAGGAGTCGTTCCAGGAGCTTGTCAGTGATGTTAATCGGTTCAGAGTCAAAGCTCTTTTTCCTTACATGGTAATAGAATGTACCTTTTGCTGTGTTTTCAGCCCGATCCCTGGCCCAGAGATAGATGGATGGATCCAGGCTTGATTCACAAGGCACAGCAAAGTAGGCAAGATGAATTTCATCGGATGTCTTAGCCCCTGCAGGGAAACCAGGAAAAAAGTTGTCATCAACATATACCCCGCTATCTTTTGTGTCAGACGTTGTCCTGTAGATGACCAGTCCTGCCCCGCCTTTATTGATATTATGCATACGGCTTATGGCCCTTATGGATGGCGGGATGGTGTCAACTGTCATTTTATGCTGGACAAGTGTGAGGTTTCCGTCTCCTCCGCCGCGTCTGGAATAGTCCCATACACGGATATTCAGGTTTACCCGGCCCTGGGCCAGGTGAAGTTTTGCCGGGTCTATCTCCAGCTCGTGTTCAAAGCTGCTTACTCCCTCTTTATTAAAAAGGCCCTTAAAAGGGAATTTTTTTTCAAACAGGTTGGTATCCCTGCCTCCTTGACTGTAGGAGATCCTTAAAACCTTAAGCCCCCTTTTCATATCGCTGATTTTTATTAGAAACAATTGGCTCTGGGAAAGGAATTCAGGCTGTGGAGATAGTGTCGCAAGTGGTTTTTCCCCTTCAAAGATAACAGTAAACAGCCAAATAAACAGAGCTATGATTATTATTATGGGTATGACAGTCAGTGAATGAGATAATTTTTTCTTTTTATACATGAATTACTTTTCTGGAAAAAGTTTTTATGTCAAAATCAGAACCAGCAACGGACGGATGTGATGCTGAACTAAAATGTGCCGTTTTTCAGAGTCAGTTTCAAAAAACTCCTCTTTTCCCCTGTTTTTGGATCAGACTCGAATTCAACCCTGAAAATATTAAGTATATTTATTTGGTTAATGTCTTCCTTATTTATTGAACCTGAAGGAATTGAACATCCTGAAACAGGTGCCTCATATAAAATCATTTAGAAAATCGCCAGGTTAACCAGGATAGGCCTGTGTTTTTATCAAACCGTAGTCCTGAATCGATGATCTGATATTAAAACACATTCTAACTAACAATTTAAATCAGTGTTTGCAATCATTTTATTCAGGGTTTATATCAGGTTGATGTCATTTTTGGGGCAATTCTTTCATATTTGGATCTAATATCCTATAAAAAATGCTGTGTGGCAGGAGGAATGAAATGGATTATCCGGTATATATCGGACTTATAGGGTCAGGGAACTGTTCATATACTGTTTGCAGACTCGCTGAGGAAATGGGCGCGGAGATTGGCAGGAGGGGATGGACCTTGGTATGCGGCGGCCTTGGCGGTGTCATGGAGGGGGCTGCAAAGGGTTGTATGGAAAATGGCGGCAACACTGTAGGAATCCTGCCAGGGCTTACAAAGGAATCCGCAAATCCCTATATAAAAGTTCCTGTTCCTACCGGGCTTGGTGATGGGAGGAATCTTCTGATAGTCAGAGCATCAGATGTGCTGGTAGCAATTTCTGGGGGATATGGGACCCTGTCTGAGATTGCCCTGGCGCTGAAGATGAATAAGAAGGTGATTGGTCTTCAGACCTGGAACTATATTCGGGGGATAAGATATGTTTCAGATCCCCTGGACGCTGTTCAGGAGATCGAAAAGGAGATTTTGAGGTCTGGGTTTTGTCAGAAGGCCTGAATTGGAGAGCAAGGTTTTGGAACTTTGAAAAAGGGAGTTGAAAGTGTTCCTCAGGAACAATTGAGCCACTAGGATAAAACGGAAGTCCCTTAAAGATGTAAAGCTGTAAGGCCTCTGGGATCCGGGGCTGATTTTTATCAGATTCCGCTACCTGTCCCGGGTGATCAAACTCGATTTTTCTTGACAAGGGCAGGTGATCTGGTAGGAAAAGACGCTACATTGATAATGACGGATTGTGGCAGAGGCTCAGGATATTCCGTCCTGTCCTAAGAAGAGTCTGGGATGTTTTTTTTATTGGGGCCATCTCCAAAAGGATTGTTCCAATATGAGAACACAAGCGCTAGGAAGCTATTCTCGGACAGTCTCCTTGAGGATTTCACGGCAATGCCTGATCTTCGACCAGGATTCATGTGAAATGCCAAAGGGCAGTAAAAAAAACAGGAATATGCTTGAGGTATTGATAAAGCCATCAGAAAACAAATACCTGAACTCCTGAATCCTTGACTGCTTTTCTCCTAACTGATCGGGAGAAGAATCTTTTAGAAAAACAATGGAGGCCTTTGACTGATATATGGCTGTTGTTGCTCCCTTTAAGGGTATGACATATGATTTTGAGAAAATCGGTGATATTTCGAAACTGATTACTCCGCCCTATGACGTAATTTCTGAAGATGAGCAAAAGGAGTATTACAATTCGGATCCACACAATGTTATAAGGCTGATTCTGGGAAAGAACAAGACTGGTGATTCTGACTGGGACAACCGTTATACACGGGCAGCTGAGTATCTGGAAAGGTGGGAATCGGGTGGTGTTATTCGCCGTTCTGATTTGCCTGCCATGTACCTTACGTGTCATGAATATACGCCGGGTGACGGCAGCGGGCCAAGAGTAAGATGGGGCATTGTCGCCCTCGTGCGCATTGAGGACGAGGGTTCAGGCGTTATTCTGCCCCATGAAAAGACATTTTCCGCACATAAAAATGACAGACTGAAGCTTATGAGGGCATGCAGTTCCCAGCTGAGCCAGATCTTCGGGCTCTATGATGACTCGGAAAACAGGATATCCGGCTATATCAAAAAGGCCGCCAGTGATCAACCTTCTGTCTCTTTTGAGTACAGGGACGGCACAAAACACGGGATGTGGGAAATAACGGATCAGGCTTTATTTAAACGATTTGCCGATGTTATGTCAGGCAAGTCCATATTTATTGCAGACGGTCATCACCGTTATGAGACCGCAAGAAATTTCAGGGATATCATGAGGTCACGTCACAGCAGGTCCTCAGTTAACAGGGCCTATGAATATGTCATGATGTATCTTACTGACATGAATGACGCAGGCCTTACCATACTTCCGTCACATCGTCTCATAAAGAAGTGTGATGAATTTCAGCTGGAGACATTTTTTGAGAGACTCAGGCCCTATTTTGATATCAGTGAATTACCGGTTTCTTCGTCTGATTATCAGGACCAAAGTGACAGTATCAGGCAGATCCTTAAGGAGAAGGGTCAGGAAAGTACTTCTATGATATTTCACTACCATAAGGGCAGTAGCCGTTATCTTCTATCTCTAAGGCCTGGAGCTGAAAAAGAGATGGGAGATGGACTTCACCCTTCCCTTAAGCAGCTCGATGTGGTTGTGCTGTCCCGTCTTGTTTTCGAACGTGGACTTGGTTTTCTGGATGCGGACTTGGATAATGACAGGATATTTCATTATAGCAGTGATATGGAGTATGTACTGTCTAAAGTCGATGCCGGAGACTATGCGATGGCATTTCTATTAAATCCTACAAAGATGGACCATGTCAAAATGGTGGCGAGTAACTCCCAAATACTGCCAAGGAAGTCAACCTATTTTTACCCCAAGGTGTTGACTGGTCTGGTATTTAACAAGATAGATCCCAATGAAAACATCAGGACATTCTGAAATAGAACTTAGACCTAATGAATCAATAGATCGTTTTATGGACGGCCGGATCAGACTTGTTCAATCAAGGGCAGGTTACAGATTTTCTATTGACGCTATCCTGCTTTCTGAGTTTGTTACAATAAAAAAAGGGGATGTGGTGGCAGACCTTGGAACCGGCTGCGGTATTATTCCCCTTGTCCTTCTTCTTAAACGGCCCGTGAGCCATGCCATTGCCCTTGAAGTGCAGGGTGAACTCGCAGATCAGGCTGTCCGCAATGCTGCCCTCAATGACTATTCCAATAAGATGAGTGTGATCCTGGGCGACCTCAGATACCCTCCGCTTTCAGCTTCTTCTGTTGATGTGGTAGTGTGTAATCCTCCATACCGCAAGAAAGACAGCGGCCGGATCAATCCGGACCAGCAGAGGGCTATCGCGAGACATGAAATACTGGTCTCCCTTGATGATATTCTTGATACTTCAAGACATCTTTTGCGTGCCAGGGGCAGGTTTGCCATGATCTATCCCGCGGAACGCCTTGTGGATTTGATGGTCAGGATGACAGGTAAGGGATTAGAACCCAAGAAGGTCAGGATAATCTATCCCAACCTTGAATCTGAGGCCAAACTCGCACTGGTTGAGGCGTGTCCGGGTGGCAGGAGAGGCGTGAAGATATTGCCTCCTCTTCTTGATCAGGGGAGATATTCTTTCTGATTTAAGTTGCATTAAAGGGGCTGCAATTATCTTTGTCCCAGCCTGAATTCGATTTTTTGTATAGCTTCTCTCTTCAATCTGGTGTTAAGATTTTCTCTGATTGTCTCTGCTGAAAATTCCAGCTCCTGACGCCATATCGGATCTGTGACCTCTATTCTCAGGCGGCCATCCTTTATCCATGCGGGCCGGGCGTTTTTCGCTATTGCCTCTCCCACGACCTCGTCCCATATCTTCCATATTTTGGTGTCATCCGGATTAGATTTCAGTTCCGGTCTGGACATGATGGAAATTATTATCTCTTTAAGGGAGGTTAATGTGGATTTGTCACTATCCATTAATCGAGCCGGTATCCTTATAGGGATTGATATTTATAGAGGAAATTATCTTTCTTTATTCCTTGACTAAACAACCTACTGAAATTAAGATATCACATTATAATAAATATTTAAACAGGGGATTAATATGGCTTGGGACTGGGAAAAACTGCAGAATCAAAAAAAACAGAAGCAGGGAGGACAACCTCCCGAGATGGGTGATATGCTGGAAAAGCTCAAGGATTTGAAGGCGAACTTTCGGGGGCCCTTGATTGTTATTGTCATTGCCATCCTTGTTTTGCTGGGGATTACATGTGTCTATACCGTCGGAGTGAATGAGGTTGGTGTGGTCCAGAGGTTTGGTGAATTTGTAAGGACA
>JAFDJA010000022.1 GCA_019307745.1 Deltaproteobacteria bacterium
CATCCTCTGAAATCTTACAATGACCATGATTTTCAGATGCTCCCCTTACTGTTCCAGAAATTTTTCAACAGCATTTATTTTTTTCCTGATCTTCTCTTCAGAGGAATGCTCATTAGAGAGGGCCTGCCGGTACATTTCAAGCGACCGTTGATATTCGCCTCTTTGGAGATATAGATCCCCCAGGTGTTCAGAGATCTCAGGATCATCAGGAAGTATTGACCTTGCCTCCTGCAGGAGGGTGAGTGCCTTGTCAATCTCTCCCATTTTAAAATAGATCCATCCAAGACTGTCTGTAATATATGCGCTCTCAGGGCTGATCTCTGCCGCCTTTTGAACAAGTTCCAGGGCTTCGTCAAGGTTTATATCCATTTCAGCATAGGTATAGCCAATGTAATTCATCGCGTCTGCATGGTCAGGATTGATCTCAAGCAGAGTTCTCATCTTCTCAATTGCCCCAACCCTGTCCCCTGATTTATCCAGCACAACCCCCTGACGGAAGAGTACTCTTTCTGTTTCCTTATTCAACTTAAAGGCATCATTCAATATCTGTCCAGCCTTTTCATACTCTTTGAGCGATTCGTAAAGAGACGCGAGAAAAAGATAAGGTTCAATCTCTTGGTTATAAGCCTCTATCGCCTGCAGGAGGGCATTAAACGCCAGATCATAATTCCCTGCAGATTCATGGATATAGGCTGTCTGAATGCTCGCTTTTACAAAATAAGCACTCTCTTTCGGAATAAGCTGAAGACATTCAAGTGCCTTTGCCAGCTCCCTGTTTTTCTCATATGCAACTGCCAGAAAGTATATGGACTCATAATCTTCCGGCCACCCGGAAACAATAAGTTCAAATTCATAAATAGATTTATCCAACTGGCCATATTCAAGATATAACAGTCCAAGCCGCTGGTGCCTCTCCCTGGGTTGAAATCGCTTTTTTGTCTCTTCGAAAACCTGATCAAACTTCTCATTATTGCCATGTTTGAGATAGAGGCCCATGAGTCGCTCAAAGGCAGTGATATTTCCGGGGTAATAATCCAGGAGTTTTTCATAAGCGGCTATTGCCTTTTCGTCTTTTTTCTGTGTCTGGTAAATGCTTGCCAGATCAAAAAGCGCGGATTGCATTGTTCCGTTGATTTCAAGTGTCTTGATGTAGCTGGATTCCGCTTCTTCCAGATTCCCTAACTGCGCGTTTACTCTTCCTATGTAGTAATGTACTATTTCATTTTCAGGGTCTCTACTGATCGCCTCATGCAAAAGATCCAATGCATCCTGATACTTTTTATTCTTCAACTGCAGTGTTATAAGGGCCGTCAGTTGTCCGGGATCAATCTCAAGGATTTTTTTATGCTCGCTCTTTGCGGCTTCCGTATCTCCAGTAGAGCCATAGATCTCGGCCAATAGAATATGCGAATCTATATCTTCTGGGTCAATCTCTATACATCTTCGGGCATATTTCAGCGCGTTTGACATATCATTCAGTCTTACCAAAACGAGGGCCATCTTTTTATTTAGATAGATCGAGTCAGGGTCTCTACTGATCGCCTCATGCAAAAGATCCAATGCATCCTGATACTTTTTATTCTTCAAGTGCAGTGTTATAAGGACCGTCAGTTGTCCGGGATCAATCTCAAGGATTTTTTTATGCTCGCTCTTTGCGGCTTCCGTATCTCCAGTAGAACCATAGATCTCGGCCAATAGAATATGCGAACCTATATCTTCTGGATCAATCTCTATACATCTTCGGGCATATTTCAGCGCGTTTGACATATCATTCAGTCTTACCAAAACAAGGGCCATCTTTTTATTTAGATAGATCGAGTCGGGATCTGCCTTGAGAGCCTTGGATATATACCCTTTTGCCTTTATATACTCACCTTTGGACAGGTGGATAGAGCCCAATATAAAATTTGTATATGCCTCACGAGGTAGACTGGATGAAGGATTTTTGGTCTCGTCCGGGGAGGCTGTTTCAGGTCTTGATCCCATGCCCGCGCAGGAGAAAACCGTCACTATCAAAAGGGTGAAAATAGCCCTGATAATGAATTTAAAAAAGCAGGATCTGATTTTTATCTTTCCAAATACAAAGTTCATATCTATTTCCTGTTATAGTTTAATTCAGTTGCAACAGAATATTGACAACCTGGTATGCTATAGGGACAATTATATTCCATTTACCCATAAAAAAAAATCAAAAGATTTATTCCCTGAATCTCGCACCATTTGTCCTGGTCCATCTAAAGGCGGAATTGGCCTGAAATTTGATCCCGGATATATGACCTGTATGATTAAGATCAAAATCCTGCAGACGGGAATCCGCTCTGCTGGAGTAGGCGCGAGGGCATCTTTGCTGTCAGACAATCCTTGCTGGCCTTGGCAGGACAAACAGCTGGAGATAAATGAAGCTGGAATCAGATATCAAGATCCTATTGAATGGAGACTATTTAATAAAATCAGAAAATTCTTCCTCAAAATCCGGAATATCTTCAATAAGCCACTTTTTGATCTTTTTGATGATTCTCTCCTGAATCTGGCGCACCCTCTCTCTGGAGATACTGTATTTGTCGCCAAGTTCCTGGAGTGTCAGGGGGCTTTCAGACATAATACGTTTGTCGAAAATGTACAGCTCCTTTTCGGACAGGCGTTTTCTGTATTCCTGTAGTTTATTGAGGAGCATTACCCTGCCTTCCACTTCTGATATCTGCTCATCAAGTTCAATAGCGTTATCAGGCATGATGGATAAAAATTCATCTTTGCCATTTTCACCAATAGGGGCGTTAATAGATACCTCACTGCTTCCAAGGCGTTGGGTCATCTCTTCGATATCCGCCTCTTTGACATCAAGCCTTTCGGCAAGCAGCTTTGGCTCAGGGGAAAATCCCTGTGCTAATAGCTTATCCCGTTCCTTGGCAAGGTTAAAAAAGAGTTTTCGCTGAGTCTGAGTGGTGCCGATCTTTACAAGCTTCCAGTTCTCCATTATGAATTTAAGCATATATGCCTTGATCCAGAATGAGGAGTAATAGGAAAATTTTATGCCGCGGTATGGATCAAATTTTTGGGCTGCCTGTATAAGGCCGACGTTACCCTCCTGTATAAGATCCAGGAGACTCTTGGTCCAGTAGCGATGAAAGTCCATAGCGATCTTAACGACAAGTCGTAGATTGCTAGTAATAAGTCTGTATGCGGCTTCCTGATCGTTATTTTCCCTGACACGGATAGCAAGCTCAACCTCCTCTTCCTTGGTCAACAGATTGTAATTCCTTATCTCCAGAAGATACATCTGAAGCGGATCATAAGGGACAAGACTCCTTTCCCCGCTCTGCAACACAGGACTCAAATCAGGCTTGACAGTCAATGTATCCTGACTTTTTACGGCCTTCTTTTTGCTTTTTGTTGTTTTTTTATTGTCCTTTGTTGCCATTACAATATTAATTTTCCGTTTCCCAAATAAAATTACACTCAATCATCCTGTTTATCGGTAATCCTTACAAATCTCTTTTTCCCAGCCCTAATGAGAACAGATGTTTCGGACATATCAGCCCGTCCAATGACCTGATCAAAGGATCCTATCTTCTGATCATTAACATATCCGCCCCCTTGTGAGATAAGCCGACGCGCCTCTGACCTGGTCTTGCAAAGTCCACTTTGCTCAAAAAGGATGTAAGCCTGTATCCCTGAATCAAGCACTGCTGAGTCCAAATAATAATGGGGCGCTGAATCTGATAAACTCCCCTTGTGGCTTCCGAAGAGTTTTTTTGCATCCATTCTCGCCTTTTCAGCCTCCTCCTCACCATGACACAATTTTGTGGCTTCATAGGCGAGAACTTCCTTGGCCTGACGAATATCCGCCCCCTCAAGGGAGCCAAGCCTTTTCACCTCTTCAATGGGCAAAAATGTAAACAGGCCCAGAAAGCGTTCAATATCCTTGTCTTCCTGATTTATCCAATATTGATAATAGTCATAGGGAGATGTTCGCTCAGGGTCCAGCCATACCGCGCCATTATGGGTCTTGCCCATCTTAATCCCGGATGAGGTTATAATGAGAGGAAAGGTTAGGCCATTGACAATTTTCCCTTCCAGACGTCTGGTAAGATCTGCCCCTGCAATAATATTTCCCCACTGATCACTACCGCCAAGCTGCAGACGACAGTTATAATTTTTAAAAAGGTGCCAGAAATCATAGGCCTGCAGTATCATGTAATTAAACTCAATAAAGTTGAGCCCGGTCTTCATGCGGGCCTTATAACTCTCTGCTGTCAGCATTCTGTTTACACTGAAATGACGCCCAATATCCCTCAACAACTCAATATAACTTAGTCTTGCCAGCCAATTCGCATTGTTCAAAGTAATGGCCTTACCATCTCCGAAGTCAATGAATCTGGAAAGCTGACTTTTTATTCCTTCCATATTATGGTCTATTGCTTCCTCTGACATCAGGGGACGCATCTCTGTCTTACCACTCGGATCTCCTACGAGAGCGGTGCCGCCCCCAACAAGCGCGATTGGCCTGTGACCTGCCCTCTGCATATGGGCCATGGCCATAATCGGGACGAGACTGCCAACATGAAGGCTACTTGCTGTTGGATCAAAACCTATATAAAATGTACATGGTTTCTCAAGCAGTTCACGGACCTGCACTTCATCTGTTACCTGCTCGTTAAAGCCTCTTTCCTCAAATATATCATATATGTTCTGCAATTTATTCCTCGTAAAAACTTGATTCAAAATCCTCTGGAAATCTCACCCTGCGTACCCTGCCTGGCCCTCCGGAAACTGCAACCCGATTGCCGTCAAAATCAAACTCGATCCCTGCCGCATTTCCAACCAGAAGATCAAACCCTTTCCCTGCCTCCCATTGCGGCATGCTGCCAGGCTTGAACATATATTCCTTTGCAGGCTGATCATCTATGTAAATTTTTACCCAGGTTCCCATACTAACAAAACCTTTTAACACATGCATATCAGTCACCGCAGACTCAAACAATGGCTCATTATAGGCCGTACCTGCCTCTTCATCCGGAACAAAAGCCTCGGCATTTGGAGCAATGCTTTCCTCCATATCCTCAGTATCTGTCTCGAGTACCGCTTCGGTTACAGCTTGTTTCCGCACTGGTTCAAGTTCATCCCGGGGGGGCGCCACATCCTGATGATCCTCTGAAGGTGCTACTGGCTCCGCTGCGGCCTTCATGTCAGAAACTTCCCCCTTTTCTTCCGTAGCATGTTGCGGTGCCGCCGCTGTTTCGAGATCAGTCGGCACTGATCTTCCCCTTATATTCTGATCCTTATAACTTGCCCATAATACAATAATCACGGCCAAAACAGCAAGAATTCCAAGAACACAAAGGGAATTCTGTTTTTTCACAGAATCAGTCCTTACAAGGGGCTTAGGATCCTCATTCTCTGAAGGGGCAACTCTTTTATACAAAGTAACGGCCCTTTTCCAATCAAGCCCGAGGACCTGGGCATAAGACCTGATAAATCCCTTTACAAAGACCTGGGACGGGAGACTGAACCAGTCCTCATTTTCCAGGGCCTCAATAACATGGATCCTCAACTTAGTAATCTCCGCTACCTGTTGCCTGCTGAGCCCCTGTTTTTCTCTTTCCTCTTTTAATTGGTTTCCGATACTCGAGTCTTGTTGAGGTTCCATTTATCACCCTCTGATCCTGTGGTTAAAAAATAATCTCAATGTATGCGCTCTTTCGCAAATCTTCGAGCCAGGATGTAAATTTTTCATTAACCTCCTGTTTGTAAATGATATCTTCAATAGATGCTCTTACTTCTTCAATGGGTTGTATTCCGGTTATCTCTTTGCTGATCAATTTGATAATTTGAACCCCGCTATCTGAGACAATGACTTCACTTATGTCTCCTTCATTCAAGTCAAAAAGCATTTTTAAAAATTCCGGATTAAGTTTGGCAGACTCGTAGTTACCCAGATCACCGCCATTATCAGCTCCAAGCCCCTGAGAATATTTTTTTGCAATCCTACCGAAGTCTTCACCCTTTCTAAGCCTTGCCAGGAGCCCTTGGGCCTTGTTTAGCAGTTCAGTCATTTCCTCTTCATCGTTCCTGTCGACTGCTTTCAGAATAATCCCTAAAAGATGAAATTTTGCCTTTATATACTCCTCTTTATGATCATTATAGTGCTGAGTAATCTGATTGTCTGTAATAATAATCTTGGATTTTACTTCACTCGTGATCAGTCTTGATCGCTCTATATCCTGTTTCAGATCTTCCCGGTATTTTTCGTATGATATACCTTCATTTTTCAAACTTATCAGCAGGGATTCTTGGGTCAGACCATAGTCCTGCTTTATTTTCTCAATAGTAGCATCTATCTGATTTGATGTGATGTCAATCCCGAGCGCCCTGATCTTTGCCTGGGTAAGACGTTCGTTGATCATCAAATTCAATAAATTACGTCTATTTTCAACAAATCCCTGATCATTGACTACCTGCTGCTCTTCTGGTGAATAGCCTGTCAGCTCCTTTGCCCGCTCATTGAGTTCATATAGTGTAATTATGTCATTATCAACAATGGCAACAATCCTGTTAGTGATCTCAGCAAAAGCTGAAACACCAAGACATAAAACAGCTGCAGCCACAATCAGTGTCCCTATCGCTCTCATGTATAGTCACCCAGCCTTTAACCCGGATTGTACAACAGCCATCTACAGCGGTTTAAAAAAACATAAGTCCGCATGAAGAAAAGGGCCGGAGTATCCCAGGTGGAATAAAATATATGCTCTCTGCCGGAACATGACACGGTCTGTATCAGACTCAAATCATGATTCAACCAAACAGATTATAGACATGCTCGTCCAATACAACCGGAAAGTGATTCCTCATATCGTTGAGCCAGGTCTTAAAAAATTTTTCTCTTTTCTGAAGCATAAGCCTTGTTTCAATCTCTTCTATCACCTCGGAAAGATCCCTTTCCCCTCCAGGACGACTTTCAGTCACACAAAAAATATGATAGCCGTAAGGTGTCTTCAGTACCTTGCTTATATCTCCCACAGAAAGGGAAAAGATGGCCTTATCCATGGATTCTTCAAGATCCCCCTTAGAAAACCAGCCCATAATCCCTTCATTATCTGCATCCGGTGTAATGGATAACTCTTTTGCCAGCTCGGCCATATCACTCCCGTCTTTTAACCGCTTATAAACACTTTGGGCCTCTTTCTCAGAAGGAACAACTACCTGTCTTACCTGAACCATCCGGGTCTGTTTGAATTCTTCCTCATGAGCATCAAAATATCTCTTTACTTCTTGAAAGGTCGTCAGGGGGGTGTCAACCATGACAAGACGCTGGATTTTCTCGATGAGCAGAAACTGCTTGAGATCTTCCTTCCATTCATCATAGTCAACATATCTCTGAACAAGGATCTCCTCAAAAGATCCCCCAGGATAATTCCGCCTGATCTCAAATATCGCTGTTTCCAGTTCATGATCCGAGACCGTTATCCCTTTCTCTTTTCCAAACTCAAGAATCACATAATTGTCCACGACCTTGTCTATCAGAAATTTCATTTTAAGCTGAACATCCTGGTCATTGATGCCGGCAGTCAACAAAATATTACTGACATTCTTTCGCAGCCTTTCCTCTGTAACAGAGGTAGTGCCCACAGTAAGAACGATTCTGCTCTCTGGCTCATTAAAAAAATTACAAGCCGAAAGCATAAGACACAAGGCTCCCAAAATAGAAAAATAGACGTGACATTGTATTGTCTTATTAGACATTTCCTACCCTGTAAAGTACCCATTAATGCGAAGCAACACTGTAAAATCTCAGAATTTTATACCCTATCAATTATAAGAAAAATTGCAAGAAGAATTATCGAATGCCAATGTGGGTTATCCAATCGAAATCATTGATAAATGGTTATTTTGCACTGACTGTATCCGGTAATAACTCCATGGCGCAATTATTCTCTTCAAACCATTATATCTAATCTTCCATCCGGACTGTGCTTAAATATACAAGCTTTGCACGGATTATATTAATTGCTGGCATATCAGGGCAAAAGGCAACCTCTATTCAGGTTAAGAGTATGACTTAAAATAATCTTATTGGTTATATAATGGTTTGAAAAGAATAATTACGCCGGGCTATTTATTACTTCAAAATCCCGTTAGGTTAACAGTGTAATACAATTTGCTTAGACTCTGTTCTTCAGTTAAGGAATGATTATTCTCTTCAAACCATTATATCTAATCTTCCATCCGGACTGTGTTTAAATATACAAGCCTTGCACGGATTATATTAATTGCTGGCATATCAGGGCAAAAGGTAACCTCTATTCAGGTTAAGAGTATGACTCAAAATAACCTTATTGGTTATATAATGGATTGAAGAGAATAATTACACCGCTAAGCCAGCACCAAGCTGATCTACAACCCTTTTGGCAGCCGAAAGCGCGGCTGCCGGGGATTCAACAGATATCCACACTTTAAGCCTTGTGTCAGATACAAACTGATACCTGTTCCTTTGCCTGCCAGCCAGTTCAATCAGCCTTTCCGGGAGAACAGGGGTATCGGGTGCGAATGTAAATGTCAGATAAACCGCACTGATGTCGAGACGGCTAACCCGGATCTTTTTTAGAGCCAGCCTGACCGTTATGATATCCAGAAGATTGACAACCGGTTCAAGAAGTGGGCCGAACCTGTCCTTTATCTCCTCGGCAAGGGCATTAAGGTCAGATTCATCACTGAGCCCGGACAACCGTCGGTAAAGATTAAGCCTCACATCAATATCCGCGACATAATCCTCTGGAAGATATGCGGGCAGGTTTACATTAATCTCCGGATTCACCTCGCTGTGTCCTTCTTCTCCTTTGAGTTCCGCGACAGATTGTTCGATCAGTTTTACATACAGCTCATACCCCACCGCCGAGATATGACCTGATTGACTGAATCCAAGGATATTTCCCCCTCCTCTAATTTTAAGATCATGCATGGCCAGCTGTATGCCCGCACCCAGGTGAGAGAAATCCATGAGCGCCTTGAGCCTTTTTTCTGCGTCTCTGGACATCTTGGATTCATCAGACAGGAGCAGATAGGCATATGCCATCTCTGCTGACCGGCCCACCCTGCCCCTTAACTGGTATATCTGACCCAGACCCATACGGTCCGCTCCATTAATAATGATGGTATTGGTGGATGGGATATCAAGCCCGGACTCAATAATCGTAGTACAGATCAACACATCCACCTCTTTATGGAGAAACCTTACCATGGTTTCTTCAAGTTCTTTCGCCTTCATCTGGCCATGAGCAATAGTGATCCTGGCCCGGGGCACCAGCTTCATAAGAGAGTCTGCCACCATGCTGATTGTCTTGACTCTATTGTGCACAAAAAAGACCTGCCCCCCTCTTTCTATCTCCGACTCTATGGCTCGCTTGATTGTAGCGTTATCATACTTTGTGAGATATGTCTGAATCGCCTGCCTCTCTTTTGGAGGGGTTTCAATAATGCTGAGATCTCTGATGCCCATGAGGGAAAAATGTAGTGTTCTGGGGATAGGAGTCGCCGTAAGAGCAAGCACATCCACAAGGGCGCGAAATTTTTTCAGACTTTCCTTCTGTTTGACTCCGAATCTTTGCTCCTCATCAATAATGAGCAGGCCAAGATCTTTGAATCCAACATCTTTCTGCAGAAGCCTGTGTGTGCCTATCAGGATGTCCACTTTTCCGGACCGCACTTCAGCCACAATCCTTTTCTGTTCCAACATGCTTTTAAAGCGGCTCAACACGGAGACCCTTATCTCATAGGGTTTCATCCTTTTAAAAAACGTTTCATAATGCTGTTCCGCAAGCACAGTAGTAGGGACAAGCATTGCCACCTGCTTGCCGTCTGACACCGCATTGAATGCGGTACGTATTGCGACCTCTGTCTTTCCAAATCCCACATCCCCGCATACAAGCCTATCCATTGGCCGGTCAGATCCCATATCAGAGAGCACATCATCAATAGCCTTTGTCTGATCAGGTGTCTCTTCATACTCAAATGTAGCCTCAAATTCCCTGAAGTAGTTGTCAGGACGGGAAAATTCAAAGCCCTCTCGGTGTTTTCTGAGTGCATATATCTCCACAAGCTGTCGCGCAATCTTCATCACGGATTTTTTTGCCTTCTGCTTTGCCACGCCCCAGGACTTGCTACTCAGCTTGTCCAGCTTTGAACCTGACTCATCAGCACCCACATACTTTTGCATGATGCTTATCCTGTCAGCCGGGGTATAGAGACGGTCATTGTCCGCATATTCTATTATTACAAAATCATTGGCCTTTTTTTCAATCTCCATCCTGGTGAGCCCTTGATATTTACCGATTCCATGGTCTTCATGCACCACAAGATCACCCACCTTGAGCTGACTGAAGGAGGTCCAGTCAAGCCCATTGCCCTTGGTCTCCTTTGAGGTCCTTGTCCTTGAATGCTTGGCACCAAAAATCTCATCCTCGCTTACCACATAAAGGCCGATCTCCGGCCAGATGAATCCCCTGGATATGCGTCCCAGACATATGCTGATCCCCTTTTTCAGGAGAAGTTCAGACCAGTTGGCAGCAGTTTTTTTCGCTCCCAGGTCATAGTTCCGCAATATCTGGCTCAAACGGTCTGCCTGCTGCTCAGTCCTGCAGACCAGAACAACCTTTGCGCCTGTATTGAGCCATGCTGTGACCTTCGCAGCAAAGGGCACCATAGAAATCCGCCCCTTGCTAAGGAGTTGAATCTCAGGACCGAAGTCAACATCACCTGTACCGGAGATCTCAATGGACCTGTCAATAATCTGGTCAGGCCTCTCAATGGTTAACTCTGAAACATCAATACGTTGATATTTATCGAGCCCGGAAATGATCTTCTCCTGGGAAAGGATGAGTTCATCTGTCTCAGGAAAAGGAACACCCCGGTCATCAGCCTCATCCCTGTACCTTTCTGTATCCTCCAAAATTTTTTCAGAAAATCTTTTTATTGCAGGCCATGTCCGGTGGGTATCAATAGTCATTATCGCGCTCTCTTCCGGCAGATAATCAAACAGGTGTCCGGGTTCCGGATAAAAATGGTTCAGCCATGCCTCCTGGCCCGGAAATGCCGCGCCTTCATTCCCAGGATCAGGCAGCCTGCCCATAGACCTGGCGCGGAGCATGTTCTCTTTTTCCTTAAGGATTTCATTGGCAGGGGCAAGGATCATTTCGGTGAGCTGTTCGGTTGACCTTTGATTCGCTGAATCAAAGTAGCGGATGGACTCAAGACGATCACCCCAGAATTCCAAACGGACCGGCCTTGAATAAATTGGAGAAAAGAGGTCAATGACTCCGCCCCTAACAGAGTAGTCCCCCTCCTCTTCTACAAGGGAGGTGCGCAGATACCCTCCCGCCTCAAGCCTTTCAAGCAGTTCATCCCGGTCAATTTCCTCTCCTGTAATAAGATAATCAATGCTGCCTATCAGTGCTTTTTTAGGGATGATCTTTGAGAGTATCGTGTGTATAGAGGTAATGACTACAGGGGCCTGTTCAGAAGTAAGGGCATACAGGGCCTCGAGCCTTCTCTTGATTACCCTGCGATGGGGACTCAGGCCTGCCAGAGGAGAAATATCATATGCAGGAAAATTAAAGAGCCGCCTCCTGCCAGGCTCTGACTCCGCCCACTCCCCTGGCAGAAAAAAACGAAGCTCTCTATAGATTTTTTTGGCATCTGCCGCCTTTGGAAGGATAATAAGACAGGGTTTTTCCAGCTTCAAAAGAAGTTGTGAAAGAAAAAAGGTTGTCGCGCTGCCTGAGAGGCCTGTGACACTAAGCCTCTTTTCTCCCTGTTTAATATAATTAATAAAATCTGATATGTATTGATTATGTAACATCTCTTTATGGATTCATATTATTAATTAGCCGGTTTCAAAACATGCTCTTTTGCCCAAATGCCACGCCAGACTCAAATTATTAATCCTTCAGAAACCGAGTGTATACGTGCAATAAATTTTTGTACTCCTTAAGCTTAAGCAAAATTGAATATATTAAAACCGGGCCAGGCGTTAATTCTTATCTTTTATATATCTTAGTAAGTTTTCCCTTTGACGCCAACTCTCTATCCTTAAAAGCAGGATGATCAAAACCATACCTGTGGATTCTGAAGACAGAATTTCCCTGATCTACTTTATCATTTATGGTTTCTAGGGCTCCCGAGCTTGTAACCGGATTAATATACTCCCACACCACATCACCACCTGGTGTAACCTCAAAAAACTGTCCCCATGTACCCGCACAGATTACTGTATTGCCGTTCGGCATACGCTGACACCCGGAAATATGCTTGGCATAAAAGCTGCCCGGTACTTTTGACGCATATGACCATACAATTTGATTTGATACTCCCCTTCTGTCAGAGCCGACCTTCATCTGCATGACATGCCTGCCGTCTTTCATGGTCCCATCATAGGGATTGATCTCATATATAGACGAATGAGTATTTTTGAGATGATGAGCGCCGTTATCAAAGATCAGAAAATGTCCAGCTCCGGGAAGCCCCTGGCGGATCCACTGTATATCATGTGTAAAAAACAGCTGCTTGTCTCCCTCTGAGCATTCCGCATCATCACAGGACAACCCTCTGCCCGCGTCATAAACCGCAGGATTGCCCCACCTGTATACAAAATCACCAGCATCACTTGCTGCCAGGGCTATACTCTTTTTAGGATCGCCTGGAAAAAATGTGGCATCATGGTCTACCACATAAAATTCACTTTCCATTGAATTGTTAATCACGAGGTGGCCAAGGATCTCATTATAGTCAATGGAATTTGTATGTATCCAGTCACCCCTCCGTCCCGCACCAAAATTGGGATCCAGTTTTTCAGGATGATCCTTTATAATTCCATAGTTTGGCAGGTCCGGATTAACATCTTGAATAAGGTGATCAGAGATGTTCCACTCCCAAATGACATTACCGTCCATATCAATTTCAACAACTCCGTCAGGTTCTGATCTGTAATTTTTTCTCTTATTCAGGTCGCAACCGACTGCAACCGCCTCTTCGTGGGTGATGGTCTTGATGGATACTATAAACAGTGTGTATGCTTTAAGCTTCTTGTTCCAGACCTTAAGGAAATCATGATGTCCGCAGTACCCTTTTCGTGTATCTCTCACCTCGTTTACAATGTTTCCTTCCCAGTCCACCTCCTGATAATGAGGCTGATAACTGGCCCTTCTGTCCATCCCCTTTTTTACAGCCCTGAGGAGATTCCCGTTCTCCAGGAGATAGGCATGTTTTTCAACGTTGAATTGATCTGGAAGGGACCAGGCGTGGACCAGATTTCCTTCCATATCCATTAGAAAGGTCTCCTGAGAGCCGAAGGGTGTGAACAGAGTATAGCCATTATAGGCCTTTGACTTATCATAATGAGTCAACTCAGATGGGCCGTAGTGAGTCTGATAAGCAGATACCGCGCCGAAGTCAATCAGAATAAAAATGACGAGAACAGACTGGAAAAACACATTTTTCATAATTTTATCCTCCCTTTCCTTTTGATAGATATTTCAGCTTGCTAAAATTCACACTATATTTAATATTATTCTGGAGATTCTGTTGTTTTCAATTTTTTCAGGCCTGCTTTTCCTGAGTTATGCAATATCATGACAGAAACAGATCCCCTGAAAACCAATTAAACTATTACACCAGATCAAACACAGTCAATTGAATAATAATAATATTCTGAAAGTCCTATGACTTTTCATGTGAAAAAGTGATATTACTCTATTTGACTTATCCTTGCATTAGAGTTAAATATGTAGTAATTATAATAGACTACACTGAATTTCAATGGAATTGAATATCATGATATTTTATATAAGTTTTATATCAGGTAGTTAATGACTGGTTATGGCACAATCCTATCGTAAAGGAGAAGGGTTATGGCAAAAGGGAACTGTGAGTTTAAGGGCACTGGCGGCAGGTATTTTATAGCTGTTTTTCTGCACGGAATTATCTTAAGTGCTATAACTCTCGGGATCTATACCCCTTGGGCATGGGTAAGAATCCTTCGGTTAAAAGCATCTCATACCTTAATAAATGGAAAAGAGGTCTCTTTTGTCGGAACCGGCGGGCAACTTTTTGTTCTTTCATTATTAAATGGTGTATTGACTGTAATCACACTGGGCATCTATACCCCATGGGCAATATGCACCATCTGCACCTGGAAGGCACAGAACACACTGATTAAAGGAAGGCCTAATCGCTTTAACGGCACAGGCATAGAACTTTTTTTTCTTTACATCATACACCTGTTCATCCTTCCAATACTTTCATGCGGAATATACTATTTTTATGGTCTGTACAAGCTTTTTGTCTGGATACAGGAACACACACAAATCGGTGGCGAAAAGACCAGTTTTAGCGGTGATTTCAGGCCATTCTTTGGCTTTATACTGCTTAACACCCTTTCTGTGTGTCTTCTTTATATCCCGCTTTCCTGGCCGGTTGCAAGACTTTTCAAGTGGCAAGTTGAAGGTCTTATGGTGGGTGATGATGAAGAGGTAGAACACTTTCCCTCAAACAAGACAAATTATATTGTTGCAGTTATTCTGGTACTGGTCGGTTTGATGATTGGTGTCCTGGCTGTTGGGTTACAGATTTATCCTTACTACAAGTCGACACAGGAAGTAAAGTCGCTACAACTCCCTAAAAAACAGCCACCTACCCCAAAACCGGTACTGCCCGCTAAAACCCAGCCTGATACAAAGACAAAGGCAGGGGCCAAGCCAAAGGTTCAAGACAAGGCCAAACCTGCAAAGGAGAAAGCCGGTCCAACCCAGGAGGAGATTGACCAGGAATATAAGCTTAAACTCAAGACCCTTAACAACCTGATAGAACTTGATCCTGAAAATGAAAACGCCTTGTATAACCGGGCATGGCTCCATGACCTTGAAGGGGATCTGCTTGGCGCAGAAAGGGACTACTCCCTTGTAATCAAGATAAACAAAAAAAATTCAGATGCATACTATAACCGCGCCCTTGTTTATATCAAGATGCATAATCCGGAACAGGCCTTCAGCGATTTTTCAGAGGCCATTAATCTGAAGCCTGATTCTGTGGATGCCTATTGCAACAGAGGTAATCTCTATTTTCAACAGGGCAAACTGGATCTGGCCCTTCAGGATTATGATAAGGCCCTAAAAATTAATCCCAATGATATTGATCTGTACAACAACAGGTCAATAATTTATAACGCCGCTGGGGAGCCTGGCAAGGCGAGGCTGGATCTTCAAAAGGCTTCTGAGCTTGGACAAACAACTGACAAAGACCAACCTGTATTAAAGCAGGAAAGAACTACAGCATCAGAACTTCCTCCTGTCAAGGTGGCATGGGGTATGGGCCTTAATGAGGTTAAAATTCCCGAATCTCCTGTTTCAGGCAATATCCATGGAGCTGATTTCCTGGTGGAAAGCGCCAAGATAGAAAACAGTATCCTCACCATAAGACAGGGAGATGGTTTTTTCCCTGATCAGGCGATAATGATTTTTATGTTTTTACAGGCAGATGAGAAGCTGGAAGGGAAAACCTACAATGTAGCCAGCAAGGATGAACTAGAGATTCCTCATGTCCATTTACAATGGAAAGAAGAGGGGAATGATGTCCCAAAGACAAAGATCTTTATGAGGGATTATACAATGAAGCTTGAAATCGGGATTGCGGAAAACAATTCCATACCTGTAAAGATATATCTAAGCCTTCCTGTGTATGAATATACAAAGACCTACCTTGCGGGTACTGTTCAGGCAGTTCTCAAATAATCATACAGAAAACCATCTCTGGTATTGACAGACCTCCGAGCCCGCAAGGGCTCGGTTTTTTTATTGCCTGAGTCTTGCATAATTCAGGCGACAAGGAGCAAAGACCCTGACTCCCTCTTCCAGATAGTCCTTAACAGCGGGCCGGAGCAACTCATTTCCCCCTGATCCTATGCTGGGATGCCTTGTCAATAAGGGCCTTCAGCTCCAGATCTCCTCCCGCATATTCATATGCCTTGTTAAAGTGAAACTCAGCCTTTGCAGGGTCTCCTGTTTTTTGAAAATAGATGCCGAAATTATAATGTGCCGGACCCAGCAGGTCCTGTCTGCCATATGCCACACCAAGATTGTAAAAGACATCATCCTTCACAGGTTTAATATAGGTCAGTTTTCTAAAAAGACTGATTGCTTCTGAATATTGCTCAAGGTCCAGATAGCCCTTTGCCAGAATTGACATTGCCGCAATATCCCTGCTATTTTCCTCCAAAATTTCTTTGAGAAGCCCTATCCCCTCCTGATCCTTCCCCATTAGTAGATACAATTCAGCCAGGTATCTCTTAACGGCCACAGAATCAGGAACTCCCGGCAGGGCCATTTGTAAGTGCTCAATGGCAGCAGGATACTCCGCCTTTGCCTTTAAAACAATCCCAAGCCCCAGATGGTCTACATATGAATCAGGTCTGTCTGCCAGCCTTGCACTGAATTTTTGTTCCGCGATCCTTGGTTCTGCTGATACTGCCCATACAATCGTCTTGAAAAATGGAAATTCTTCCTCGAACCGATGGGCCATTCCTCCTGACTTTTTAGGCTGATAATCATTAAGCATGGCATTAATGTTGGCCATCCTTTCCGCCTCTAATGGATGGGTAAGGAGATATGGAGGAGGCATATTCGTCCCGATCAGGTTGTTCTGCCGTAGTTTTTCATTGACTGATATACTAGATGCCGGATTTAATCCTGCCCTGTCCATATATTTAAAACCCAGCTGATCTGCCTGCCGCTCATCTTCACGTGTGTAATTCAACTGTGTCTGCATACCGGCCGCGGCTGAACCAATAACAATTGGTGCTGCAGCCTCACCTCCGATCATCATGCCTGCCAAAACACCTGCCATGATCGCAAGGTTCATCTTCTTCCCCTTTTCAATACGGCGAGAGATATGCCTGGCGGTAACATGGCCTATCTCATGGCAAAGCACCGCAGCCAGCTCATCAACGCTATCCACCATCTCAATAAGCCCTGAAAAGACAAAAATATGTCCGCCGGCGGTCGCAAAAGCGTTGACCTGATTACTTCTGATCACATAAAAATTGAAATCAAAGGGTCTGTTTTCCAGGGATTGGACAAGAAAAGATCCAAGGTCATTTATATAGTCGTTTACAAAGGAGTCTTCTTCCATTTCAAAATAATTCTGTATTTGGGAAAGCATATGCCTACCCAGCTCCCGCTCTTCTTCAATGGTCAGGGCCATTGAATTCGGCAGCCCCTGTCCAAAGGAGAAGACAAAAAAGAATATAAGGAGGATGAACCGCTTAATTCCTTTGTGGTTTATTATCATCAAGATCTATCCTTGGCGCCTCGATCCAGAGACCTTCAAGATCATACCGCTCTCTGACAGGCTGATAAAACAGGTGTATTATTAGATCTCCATAGTCCATCAGTATCCATTGACCCTCCTGCTCACCCTCCACACCATAGACCCGATAACCCTGCTCTCGCATCTTCCGGGTTAAAAGCCTGAAAATGGCCTGCACCTGACGACTGGAGTTTCCACCGGCAATTAAAAAATAATCGGCAATGGAGGTCATATCTCTGACCTTAAACAGGACCGTATCCACAGCCTTTCTCTCTCTGATAATTTCTGACGCCAAAAGCGCCTTATCAATATCGTTCATGATTTTTGTATAATCCCTTTTCCTGTATATATACCCTGATCGGTTCCGGTACCAGAAAGCGTATTGATTTTCCGGCGGATACCATCTTTTTGATATTTGTGGAAGATATATCCAGCATACTTACCTCACTACAGAAAAGACGATTCCCTGATGGAGAAATAAAACCATCAGCATCTTTTTTCTTATCCAGGCTCGCATCCAGAGAGTATATAAATGATTCCAAGTCCTTTATCGAAAAACCGGGCCGGTTTATGAGCACAAAGTTTGCATAGTCAAAGAGGTTCCTATACTCCCACCAGGTCTTGATCTCCTGAAAGGCATCCATGCCTATGATAAAAAAGAGTTCAAGTTTTTCTCCATACATCAGATGGATCTCCCTGAGGGTCTGGACAGAATAGGAAGGGCCTTTACGACGGCCCTCCAGGTCTAGGACCTCAAAAAAAGGGGTGTCCTTTACTGCCATACGGGTCATGGCAAGTCGATCTTCAAACGGAGAGATCCTCTGCCTGGTCTTGTGGGGCGGCATAGCACCTGGAATAAAACACACCTTATCAAGTTCCAGCCCCTCCAACACCTCTTCTGCAATGCGAAGATGGGCAATATGTATCGGATCAAATGTACCTCCAAGTATTCCGAGTCTCAAGTGTTTATCCCTTTCACTCAAATTACAGGGCCTGTATGGATAAAAATTCAGATCTAACTTCTCAGCTGCCCATTGCCAAATACGACAAATTTTGTCGTTGTCAGCTCCTCAAGTCCCATAGGCCCGAAGGCATGAAGCTTAGATGTATTTATGCCTATCTCTGCTCCGAGCCCCAGTTGATTTCCATCATTAAATCTTGTAGAGGCGTTTACAATAACGGCCGATGAATCAACCTCCGCTATAAACCTCCTGGCCCTGTTATAGTCCCTTGTAACAATCGCCTCCGTATGATTTGAACCATACTTTTCAATATGAACCAGCGCCTCGTCCATATCAGAAACTACCTTTACTGCAAGGACGAGGTCCAAAAACTCTGCCGGCCAGTCCGATTCTTCAGCCGCCTTTACTCCGGGCACACGGGAAACAGTCTCACTGCACCCCCTCAACTCCACACCAGCTTTCTGCAGTTGCCCTGCCATTTTTGGGAGAAATTCTCCTGCCACACTTCTATGTACGAGCAGAGTCTCCATGGCATTACATACACCTGGTCGCTGAACCTTGGCATTAAAGCAGATGGTATAGGCCATTTCAAGATCTGCAAACTCATCTACATAGACATGACATACACCCTTATAGTGTTTCAACACCGGAATTTGCGAATTTTCCGTAACAAAACGGATTAATCCTTCGCCCCCTCTGGGTATAATAATATCCACATCCTCTCCAAGGGAAAGCAGTATGGTTACTGCCTCCCTATCCGTGGTAGGTATAACTTGAACGGCTTTTCCAGGAAGGCCCGCCTCATGGAGTGCGCTATTTATTATCCCTGCAAGGGCCATATTTGAATTAATGGCTTCAGACCCGCCCTTGAGTATAACGCTGTTGCCTGATTTGAGACAGAGGCTTGCAGCGTCCACTGTCACATTGGGCCTGGATTCATATATAAAGCCAATAACTCCCAGGGGAATCCTGACACGACCCACTTCCATCCGTTTGGCCTTTTCCACATTCCGGTTGTTTTACCAACAGGATCAGGAAGTGAAACAATTTCTCCTAATCCCCTGGCCATTGATTGGATAGCATTTTCATCAAGGGTCAAACGGTCGATCATTGCAGGGGACAGCCCCTTTTTCTCTGCGGTTGAAAGATCCTTCGCATTTTCTTTGGCGATCCTGTCCTTTTCCTGAAGCAGCTTTTCTGCCAGTATCTCAAGCGCGGAGTTCTTTTTTTGGGTATCTATACTTCTTAGTTTACAAGCCGCTTCTCTGGCATCTTTTGCTATCTCTTTGATCATTTTTTCAACTGACATATATCGCCTCCTTCATCCATATTTCTTATAACAACAAGATTATCACGATGAATAACCTCGTCATCAATCTTATAACCAAGAACAGACTCGATCTCTGAACTCCTTATACCGGCAATCTTGTTGATGTCGCCTGAAGGGTAATTAACCATACCCACAGCCAGTTGCTGCCCTTCCTTATCAAGTAGCAAAACAGAATCTCCCTGGCTGAAACGGCCTATAACCTTTATGATACCTGATGGAAGCAGACTCTTGCCTCTTTTTTGCAGGGCATTGCTGGCACCCTGATCAATAATTATTTTACCCTTCTGAGCTTTTGTAAACGCAATCCATTGCTTTCTTCTGCACAGGTTTGAATCCTGCGGCATAAAGAATGTGCCGACCTCTTTGCCAGCAAAAATATCCGTTAAGATCTCCTGCTTATGACCATTTGCAATTACAACAGGAATTCCTCCCACAGTAGCCTGTTGGGCCGCCTTTAACTTGCTGACCATGCCCCCGGTACCAAAGGTGCCGGTAAGACTCCCCGCATATCCCATAACACTGCGGTCCACTTTCTTGACAAGAGGAATTATGTTTGCATCCTTGTGTTCCCGGGGATTTTTATCAAAAAGCCCGTCCATATCAGTCAAGAGTACAAGCAGACCAGCCTCAGCCATATTCGTGACCATTGCACTCAGATTATCATTATCTCCGAACTGGATCTCATCGGCAACAACTGTGTCATTCTCATTGATAATGGGAATAATATTCCATGACAGCAGGGTGAAAACTGTATTTCGCGCATTCAGATATCGCCCCCGGTGATTCAGATCATCTCTGGTGATCAATATTTGAGCCACCATCAGATCATGCCGTGCAAAGGCGTTTTCATAGGCCATCATAAGGCTGGCCTGCCCCACGGCCGCAGTTGCCTGCTGATCAAAGATCGTCGCCGGTCTTTTTGCGAGACCGATCTTTTTCATTCCAGAGGCGATGGCACCTGAAGAGACCAGTATAACATCAATCCCGTTTTTCCTGAGAACAGAGATATCCTTTGTAATGCCGCTTATAACACGGTTGTTTAAACCATTTTTAGCTGCAAGCACACCGCTGCCGACCTTTACTACAATTCTCCGGATCTTTTTTAAATTTTTTTTTCTGGAGGACATACGATTGTCTCGTTACATGAATAATGGTCCTAAACAGTTTCACCGCTCTGAGGTACAGATACACTCAGTTGTTCTTCCCTTATAAGCCTGTCCTGAAACTTCAGGGCAAGCACATTTTTCAGCCCTTCTAGGCCATGGCCGGTAAGTGCTGAAATAGGCAGTGATTCAATTCCTATATCTATTAAGGCATGTTGAATCTCTTTGATATCCCTGTGCCCTGATGATTGATCTGTCTTGTTTATCAAGACAAACTGCTCTTTTTTTACAAGGGCTGTATTGTATCTCTCAAGTTCCTTATGGAGAGCATTAAAGTCTTCAAGGATATCATCGCATGGATTATAGGTAATATCAATAAGATGAAGAAGAAATTTAGTCCTCTCTATATGCCTGAGAAATCTAAACCCAAGGCCTTTTCCTTCACTTGCGCCTTCTATCAATCCAGGAATATCAGCAATAGTGAGAGTTGTGCAGTTATCAAATTCAATAACGCCTAAATTGGGGATAATAGTTGTAAAAGGGTAGGAATCTATTCTTGGGCGAGCCATTGTCAGGCGGGAAAGGAGTGTTGATTTACCCGCATTTGGTAGCCCTATAAGGCCTACATCCGCAAGATATTTCAAGGAAAGCTTAAGCTTCTTTTCTTCTCCAGGAAGGCCTGGCTGGGCATATCTGGGGGACCGGTTAGTGGAACTGGAAAAATGTGTATTCCCTTTTCCGCCCTGCCCGCCTGACAGGATTAGGACCTCCTGATTATCGCAAATCAGATCCGCGATCAACTCGCCAGTGTTGTCATCATACAGAATGGTCCCCAGAGGATCATTAATGACAACATCCGATCCGTGCCTGCCTGCCTGCCGTTTTCCTTTTCCGGGTTTTCCATGAGGGGCTTTGAAGTGTTTTCGGGAACTGAAATCGTACAGAGTGTGAAGCCGGCTGGTGGCCTTGATGATGACATTTCCGCCTTTTCCCCCGTCTCCGCCATCCGGGCCGCCCTTGGGGATAAATTTTTCCCTTCGGAAACTGACACAGCCCTTACCCCCATCTCCCGATACAACGGTAATCACTGTTTCATCAAGAAAACCCATTATACCCTCAGGAGATGAAAGATCACACCGACATACTATTCGGCATAAACGCTCACTCTCTTCCTGTCTTTCGCAAAACGCTCAAAAGTGACCACGCCATCTATCTTGGCAAATATTGTATAATCTTTTCCAAGACCAACATTTTCACCGGGATGAATCTTGGTGCCTCTCTGACGTATCAGTATATTTCCAGCCCGGACCTTCTGTCCGCCATATTTCTTTACGCCATATCTCTGACCGGCACTATCTCTTCCGTTTCGGGAGCTGCCTCCTGCCTTTTTGTGTGACATGATAAATTCCTCTTTTTTTTAGAAATAAGACTGCAACCGGATGTTACGCCTTGATGTTTTCAATCTTAATACTGGTAAATTCCTGGCGGTGACCCTGTTTTTTACGATAGCCTTTTCTTTTTTTAAACTTAAATACAAGAATCTTACGGTCTTTGCCCTGACATGTAATATGACCTGAAACCTCGGCATCTTCCAGGTATGGCTTGCCAATCTTTACATTTTCACCGTCAGAGGTCAAAAGCACCTTATCGAAAGTGATATCATCACCTGCAACACCCGGTAATCGTTCCACTTTCACCTCTTCGCCTTCAGCGACACGATACTGCTTGCCGCCTGTTTTAATTATCGCGTACATAATAACCTCCAAAATTGTAAACGAGAAATATAAATAACTCCTTATCTAAAGTCAATGAAAAAAGAGTTGGCTATAAGAGTGGAGAATTTTTATGAATCTTTACTTTTATTCAGGAGATGTGGCCTGAAAACTGACGGCACTTTGAAGACCGTAGCCTTTACACATATCATCCGGCAGCCATCCGTCACTGCCAGAGTTCCGGGAATCTTCCTTGAAAAGATGGCTCCAGACACAGGAAGGGGTAATGAAAAAACACTGCCATATAACTCTTTTCACAATGGACTTACACAAACCTTTGATCCACAGGACCTGATCCTGATTAAATACCAGGGGACAATTTCAGGGGGTATTTTTTTTCAGGTGAATCTGTACAGCCATTAACGCGGCGGGCGTAACGCCGGAAATCCTCGATGCCTGACCAAGTGATAAGGGTCTTATTTCACAAAGTTTGTCCCTCACTTCCCTGGTAAGCCCATATACATCTTCATAATTGAGGGCGTCTGGAAGCCTTGTGTCCTCCATCTTTTTTATTTTCTCAACATCCCGCTCCTGACGAAGGATATATCCCTCATACTTTATCCTGGTTTCCGCCTCCTCTGAAATTTCCTTTTCAATACCCTTCAGCCCGGGATCAAAGAGACAGATATGGTTATAAAAAATCTCACTCCTCTTCAGGAGCTGGGCAAGAGATGTCCTGTTTTTTATGGGGGAGGTCCCCAGCTTCTTCAGTCTGTCGAGAACTCCCTGCTCAGGGGAGATTTTAAATCCGTTAAGATGATTTTCTAATCCCTCCACTTTTTCTTTTTTCTCAACAAACAGTGCGTAGGTATCATCAGAGACCAGACATAACCTGCGACCTATCCCCCTCAACCTGAAATCCGCATTATCCTCCCGCAGCAGGAGACGATATTCCGCCCTGGATGTAAACATCCTGTATGGTTCTTTGGTACCCTTTGTAACAAGATCATCTATTAATACCCCTATATAGGCCTGAGAGCGCTGAAGGATCAGGGGCTCTTCACCACGGATCTTCAAGGCCGCGTTAATGCCTGCCATAAGTCCCTGAGCAGCGGCCTCTTCATATCCTGATGTCCCGTTTATCTGGCCCGCATGATAAAGCCCTTCCACAAGCTTTGTCTCCTGTGTTGGCTTCAGGTGGATAGGATCAATGTAGTCATATTCTATGGCATACCCCGGTCTGAGTATCTCAGCCTTTTCCAGACCGGGAACAGACTGTACCATCTTCACCTGAATATCCACAGGAAGGCTGGTGGCAAGGCCGTTTGGATAGATCTCAGTGGTGTCTAATCCCTCGGGCTCCAGGAAAATTTGATGCCTCAGTCTATCAGCAAAACGGACCACCTTGTCCTCTATGGACGGGCAGTATCTTGCGCCCACTCCTTCAATAACACCGCTGAAAAGAGGCGACCTATCCAGCCCCTGTCTGATAAATTCATGAGTCTTCTCATTTGTGTAAGTAATGTGACATTCCACCTGGGGGAGTGGGATACCTTTTGTGGAAAAAGAGAAGGGTCTGGGATGCTCATCCCCGGATTGACTTTCCAGCCCCTGATAGTCTATTGTCCTTCCGTTCAGGCGAGGAGTTGTACCAGTCTTCAAACGACCCGTCTCGAATCCAAGCCTCAAGAGCTGTGCTGAAAGATCCACAGAAGCAGGATCACCCATACGGCCGGCTGAAAAATTGTCAAGACCAACATGAATAAGCCCTTCTAAAAAAGTGCCGGTTGTCAGGACAACACTTTTTGACAGGTATTGCTCATGGAGCTGTGTCTCAATACCAAAGACCTTTCCATCCCTGACAAGCAGTCTTTTAACCATGGACTGCTTGATATCAAGGCCCTGCTGGGCCTCAACAACCGATTTCATATACATGCCGTACCTGTGGCGATCATTTTGTGACCTGGAACCCTGAACAGCTACTCCTTTTCTGGTATTAAGCCTTCTGAACTGAATCCCGGTCTGATCTGCAGCCTTTGCCATCTCGCCGCCAAGGGCATCGATCTCTTTCACCAGATGGCCCTTTGCAAGCCCTCCAATCGCAGGATTGCAGCTCATGGCAGCAATATGATCAAGGTTGATAGTGACAAGCAGGGTTGGGTGGCCCATCCGGGCCGCTGCAAGG
>JAFDJA010000232.1 GCA_019307745.1 Deltaproteobacteria bacterium
TCAATCGTGGGGGTGGCATATCGCACGTAAATTCCACCAAAGTTCCCCGTAATGGTATTATTCAGGTCCACCGGGCTTGGCAGGGTGTAGTAACCACGATGGTAGATACCATAGTTTCCATTATTGGAGATCGTGTTTCCCTGGATCAGGGAAGAGCCATCATAGGTATAGATCCCATAACTCCCATTATTAGAGATCGTGTTTCCCTGGATCAGGGGAGAGCAATTCGAGGCATAGATACCGTAGGATATCCCGTAAGATATCTCACTCGATATCACCGGCACATCGGTATTATATAGATAGATGCTGCCCTGGTTCCCTGATCCGCCATAACGAATTATACAATTCTCCAGACTTGTATAAGTAGCATCAACATCACCATAAGCAGAATTCAAACTAATCCTGGCCCAGTCTCCCGGTTGACCAGTGCTGAAACCTCCGCCGTCAGTGTCTCCGCCAAACTCATCATCGCGGTAGGAGGTAAAGATAATCTGGCTGGTCACTCCACCGACTGCCACTAATATTCCCTCATTTATAGAGATGCCGGTTCCGGGATTAAATTTCACAATGGTCCCCGGCTCAATAGTTAGCTCGATTCCCGGATTAACTGTAACATTTCCTGTTACAAGGTGGACATCAGCATTAGTCCACACTGTATGTGCAGAAATAGTTCCACTTTCTTCTTCAATAGCCGCCTCACTGTTTGACAAGACAGTAAATAAGGGAAACAGGACGAGAAAACATATCAGAGCATTCTTTTGCCACATGGCGACACTCCCATTAAATCGGGTTAAATGTTACAGGAATGATCCCTTTACGATAAAAAAATTTCTTGATAGCACTATTTAAATATACCATGACAATGGAACAACAATAAGCATAATAACCACCATCATCGGAAAATACAGCAACCGAAAGGTTTGGCTTCTGCATTTGCCCCGATGTCCCCAGAAAGGGAATAGTCCACGTCATCCCGGACAGATACATTATATTACCACCTGCAACAATCGTCTTGATGCTAAAATAATGTTTGTCATTGAAATTTTATACCACATTGTAGCACAAACTCATCATCGGGGAAATAAAAATCTCATGTGGAAATAAACAAATAAAGTTAATGTAAAAATTATCAATTTTAAATCAGGAGCAGAATTGACCTGAAGCAGTCAACATACTATTTACAATCAGGTCGGGGCCTGTCTTTATGAGGGGGAGGGCAAAAAAGCATCACCGTCAACATTAAAGCTGCCCTGAAGCAGGTAGAGGGGCCTTATCAGTATCCCAAACAGTATTCTCACTAATAACCTGGCTCTTTTAAATCATATATGCCTCTGATGGCGAACAGAGGATGATCAGTACAGCCGCAGTGACATGTGTAATTATGGCCGTCAACATCAAAAAAAATCTTGCTGACACGTTCATTTGCCTGATAAATTAAGGCTCCTCTTTTTTCTGTGAGAGACCAGCATATCAGCCGGAACCTTCCTGCCCCCTTTTATTCTCTCCCTCTACAATGCCTTCTAAAATATATAGCAAGGCCCAATAATGCCATGCTAACAACAGACATGGATGCGGGAATCACAGCATAAAGCGCGGTCCCGATAAAACACCCGGTTTCACTGGAGCTTCTATTGGAACCACTACCCGGCATTGGGGGAGAGTCCATAAATACAGTACGTGAGATATCTGCCTGGCTCACACGCGGCACATCATAGAAACCCACGCTCAAGCCAGCAGGTTCTCCCGCATCTGCCGGAAACACGAGAAATACGTTTGGCTTTTTTGCCTTTACCCAGTATCCGCAATACGGATGCAGTTGAGCAGTGGCACCGGAATCGTACGGATCATATGAGATATACGGCAGGTCCGGATCCCCAGTCCATTTCCAAAGCCTTGTATCAATGTAGGCAGACACGCCTGAGTATGTCACCCCGGAATAAACAGGTGTTGGACCAAATATTGTAGCACCGCTACCGGGATTATATTGTACTACCTGTATGTCCTTCCATGAGTACACCTTGTTATTGGGAACCCCTATCTGGTTCCAGCCGTTTCCTGTCTTTCTATTATAAAACAATCCTGTTTCAATATCCAGGCCGGTGCTTACCGTCACACCACTAAAGCTCACATTAACGGGTTCTCTTGAAAGTACCCAATAGGCTCTTCCGGGTTTAATTCTAAGCCCCTGTCCATACTCTTTGTATCCTGAGCCTGGAACATAGGTGCCTGCCCTGAAAACCGTAGGATCGTCGGTAAGGCCAAACAGTTTTTCTGCAGAAGAAATTCTGGGCCAGTGTGGAAAGGAGATCATCCTGTAGTCAAATACCGTATCCCCAACACCATTACCCTCACGAACAGGACTTAAACAGGAGGACTCCTCCCCAACTAAAAAGCTGTACTCTTTTGACGTAGAGATGATTCTGCTGCCCGAATCAACATATCCCACCCTCCAGTCATATTTCATCCCGGCAGTAATACCGGAAACCAAGTGCCCGGTCATGACGTAAGTAACACTCGAATCCGCTATAAAATCAAAAGAGTCATCATAATCATGCCTTTTCCAGATAGAGCCATCCATTCTTACCTGCCAATAGGATCTGACATGTTCATCATCATCAGGGTCAGAATAGGCGCTTGTGTTAAGCAATACGGTTGTTATGCCAGATGGAATAATGGCATTATCTTCAATACCCCCTGTCACATTGTCCGGTTTAATATAAGGGGTATCAGGGGGGCAATTAAACACTGCAACAATGGTCATGTCTTCAGTCAGATAAATCATTAAGATCCCATCAGAGGTGGTTACTCCGCTGTATTCCCAGTATTGAAATGCACATTCTTCTCCGGTAACCGCACTCAGAGTCACATCACCTTCTGGCAATGAACGGGTTCCCTCAAAAGGAGATACCGCTCCGACACCTTGAATTTCGATAGTGAGCTTGTGTTTTGGGGCTGACAACTCAGTAAACTTAGCCGTGACCGTCTTGTCCGAATTCATGGTCACCGTTGTTGTTGAAAGACCTGCCTTTGCGACACCGCCCGTCCATTTGATAAACTCCCAGCCGCTGTCAGGTATAGCTGTTATATCGACCACTGTGCCTTCATCATAATCATGATCACCGACCGCGGGTATGGTAGATCCATTTCCGCTGACCTGCATGGTCAGCCTGTGTTGAACAGCGACCACTTCCGTAAACACAGCCGTGACCGTCTTGTCTGAATCCATGGTCACCGTTGTTGTTGAAAGACCTGTATTTGCGACACCGCCCGTCCAGCTATCAAACTCCCACCCGCTGTCAGGAGTGGCTGTTATATCGACCACTGTGCCTTCA
>JAFDJA010000233.1 GCA_019307745.1 Deltaproteobacteria bacterium
TTTGATTTTTAATCAAGGATAGGAAATATGGAATTAAATGACATACTAACGCTTTTGTTTTTTCTGATTATTATTATTGTTCCCGTTATAAAGAATGTATTATCAAAAAAGTCGGACCCTTCAAAAAAACAGTCTGGACTTGGAAAGATGATCAGCAATTTCGTCACCCAGATTAGGGAGGAAATTGCAGAGGCTCAGTCCAATGCTGAACAACAAACAGCAGGAACAGGTTGGGAAAGCTCCGGGCCTTTGGAATTTGAGACGGATTATGATGTGGAACCAATGTCTGTAAAAAGGGAACCAATAGCAATAAAAAAAGGAACCGGGCCCCCTTCTGAAAAAAGAAAGCAGGAACTGATAAAGCAGATTCGAGCAAAGGGTAAGCTTTCCAGACCAGTGGAAGGAGGGCAGAGAAGAATTTCACAGGCGCAGCCTTACACAGAGGATTCCATGAAACCTTCTGTAAAGAATCTACGTAATGCAATTATCTGGTCAGAGATCCTTTCTCCCCCAGTGGCTTTGCGTAAGGATAGAGAGCCCTAAGGGTTTGTTCAACAAACATGTTATCCTGATTTTAAGGGCTGTCATCAACAGCAATGATTTCAATCTCTATCAATGAATTCATTGGCAGTTTAGAGACCTCAACCGTGGAACGGGCAGGCTTGTGGTCCCTGAATTGCTGGCTGTAAATCTCATTTACAATTGTAAATGAGCCCATATCTCTCAAAAACACAGTTGTTTTCACCACATTCAGCAGGCTGAGACCTGCCTCTTCCAGTATGGCCTTTAAGTTTTTAAATATTTGCTCTGTCTGAGATGAGATATCATTCCCCGCAAGTGATTCGGTTGCAGGGTCTAGTCCAATCTGCCCTGAACTGAAAAGCATATTTCCTGTTTTTATCCCCTGAGAATATGGTCCAATGGCAGCTGGTGCATTTTCTGTGGAAACTGCTTCCATGACGAATTCTCCCTTAAGATAGCTTTTGCTTAGCGAGGTTTCTGACGCAGGACATTGACAGGTGCATGGTCATCGGTAAGGATCCGGGCCTTTTTTAGAGGCTGAAAGTCCGGGTCAAACTGTTTGGCTACTGTCTTGATATCAAAACTGAAGTTATGAGATTTTTGTAACAGGATAGCACGTTCTATGGCCTCATCAGGTGTTAAATCAGAGCCTTTGGATCCAGGGGATAAGAGTATCGCATTTGTTGAATCTTCTCCAAAAAAGAGATAGCACCTTCCAAAGACTTTTTTAAAGGTCTTTACCTCTGCATCAAAGAGCTGGTTGTCATAAAACAGGTTTGCCACCAGTACACCCTCAGGATCAAGGATTTTAGCGACCTCCTGGAGAAATTCCATTGTGGTAAGATGAAAGGGGATATATTCGTCATTAAACGCATCCAGTATTATCATGTCATAGGACTGTTTAGGCTTTTTAGCTGCCTGTCGTCTGACAAAGACACGTCCGTCAAGGATTGTGACTTGCATCTTTTCATCTGTTTCAAAATAGAAGAAATCCTGTGCTACCCTTTTGACTTCAGGATCTATTTCAACCACATTAATTTCCATGTTTGGGAAAGATCTGCGCATCTCTCTCGGGATAACCCCCCCGCCAAGGCCAATAATAAGGCCACTTTGAGGATTGCTGTTAAGCAAAAGGCCAGCAAAGATGATCCCTGTATATTCCAGCACGTGAAAATCCAGGTCTTCTAGATCTATGCAGGACTGGCTTACATCGTCTCTTGTGTTGCCCCCAAAACTCAGGTTACGGTAGTTGTAATCTTCATATACTGCGATACGATGATAAAGGCTGTTTTTGGAATAGATCACATTGTCCTGGCATTCAGTGATTGACGGGGCTATTAACATAAACGCCATGGCATTGCAGAATATCAGGATATTCAAAATATTATTATGGTGTGTGGGTTTCAATTTCGGTTCCTCCCTGATAATAGTTCTACTCCCATTATTCCCAGACCAATGATAAACAACAGGGTCCCGGATATCTTAAAGACTGTTGCCAGGTTAAAACTGATAAGATAAAATGCAGTAATAATACATCCGGCAAAGCTTGCAATTGTGGAAATACAAAAAACGATTCCGGAGGATGTACCAGACTGATCTGCCTCCTTAGTAAGTCTGCATATGACCATTGGAGTAATGGTTGCAAGAAGTATTGTGGGGATTGAAAACAGTGCCAGGGCAGCAGTGAGTGCACCCCATTTTTCATCCACTATGAGGGAAAAAACAGTCTCGCAAACACCCTTTCGGATATAGACAACAAGGAATATCCATATAGCAGCTATGCAGAGGTTAATGGGGAGATAGTATTTTGCATTCCATTTTTGTGAAAGCCATCCTCCCAGGATGTAACCAGCGGAAAGGCTTAACAGAAAAACTCCTATTACACTTCCCCAAACCACATAGATACTGCTTCCAAAATAAATGCTAAGAATGCGGCCGCCCAGTATTTCGAGTTCCATAATCAGCCAACCCGTACAACATGTAATAAAAAGAAGGCCCGCACGAGATAAGGAAGATAATTGGGTAGAAGAGAAGATTGTTTTTGAAAGTGTAATCATATGGATTAATGGTTACTCCTTTAAAATTGTATTGATCTATGTAACGTTGTATGTATCCATTTCCTAGTAAGGTTTAGCGCATTCCTGTTCCCGCTGTTCATGAGAAGGCCAGTGAAAAAGAAAAGGCATTTTATGTTAGGGGTAAAAAGGGACTGAGGCATGAATGGCAAATAAATTTTAAAAGGTTTTTTCGCAGTTCAATATTTTATATGGTACGGAAATCTTTGCATGCTTCTGTTCCTTAAAGATTTCCGCACTTCACTATGATATTTGGTGTGAATTCAGCTGCTAAAAGGAAGAATCCTCTCCTGAGTTTCTCTTGCCACCACCGCCTTCGCCTCTGCCACCGCCACCGCCATCGCCTCTACCACCGCCATTTTCGCCTCTGTCACCTCTATCGCCTCTGTCTCCTCTATCGCCTCTGTCTCCTTTTTGCCTTTTTCCAGAGCCATCTTTTTTATCTGAATCCCTGCGGTCGCCTCTGCCCTTCCTTCCATTTGAACCCTTCTGTTTATTGGTAAGAGGCTTCGCCGTTATTTCAACTAGTTTTTCATAGTCAGGGATATTTTCCTTTGAGGTCGATACCGGAGGCTCAAGCATAACGTCTTCTCCCGGTTTAAGACCGTTTAGGACATGGACCATCATGTTGTTATCAAGTCCCAGTTCCAAATTGCGCGGTTCATAATCCTTACCGTGTGCAACATAGGCTGTTGGTGCCCCCTCAACGTAGGAGATG
>JAFDJA010000120.1 GCA_019307745.1 Deltaproteobacteria bacterium
AGTTGCTCAGAAATGTGACTGATATATAAAAAAAATGTCGGTTCTGTGTCAAGGAAAAAGGGATAAGCGGGGAACATTCCAGACAGTATTATATGCCTGCCTGTAATAGTATGTGACCGAGACAGACCTATTATATAAGGTATAACCTGTCTCATTTTACACTTTTTTACACAAAATTATGGAATAACGGATAGAACCTGATCTAGAATCAGCTCACAAAAAGAGGTCCTATAATACTTGATATTCTCTACAATATCATGATGATCTGAATGATCCGGAGTATCGCTTACAAATTTAAAGATAGCGCACCCTTTATCAAGCTTTCTGCATGCATGGGCAATCGAGGCACCTTCCATATCCACCAGATCAGCGTTCCTGGCCATCTCCTGCCGTTCCTCCGGATCCACAACAGGGATATCCTTTGTAGCCAATATCACGGTTTGAAAGCCTCTTAGCACGCTGGGCGTGTGTATACGGATCTCTCCAGACCTAAGATGCGGCCGATCATATTCAATAGCCTCGCTAATATGAAATATGTCACCAAGGGAATATTCCGGCTTTAAAGAACCTGCAGCGCCCAGATTGTACATCAGCCCTGGTTTAAACCTATGCCAGCATAAAACCGCTGCCATTGCTGCGTTCGCCTTGCCTATTCCTGAAATCACCAGGAAAATATCTTCATTTTTATATAGCTTGAATGGCCTACGTTCAGCCTCTGACAGAGACAACGCGTCAATAAAGGGCTGGGCTTCCAGAATCGTAGCCATTATTATACAGATTGGAGAACCTTTTTGCATTGTGCCATCTCCTTAAGCTTGTTAATTGCATTTTTTCCCTTATCCCCAAGAGACAGGCTGAACTCATTCACATAGAGCTCAATATTGGAATCAATAATGTCATCATCCATATTTTAAAATTCGAACCAACCCTAATGGATAATAACTCCGTCGTCAAACTCTCCGGATACTATGCCAAGCAGAATCCGGTCAAAACGTGAATCCTTCTCATTATTCACCTCAGTATACCTCAGCCTCAACAGGATGTGGGCAGCAGTCTAAATGCCCGGCACTGCGATTGTCGCATCTTTAAGAGGGATGTCAACTGATTTTATCACAAGAAGTGGACCACATCCACAGCTCAGAGCTGCTCCTCCATCAAGGATATCCAATTTCTCCATAAGATGGAGATAAAAAAAATAAGAGCTTTTTCACCTGAAACCTGCGATTAAATGCCTCATTATTCAGGGCTTCTATGTCATGCACGCGAGGCTTGAATCTCAGGAAAGAGGTATCAACAAGGTTATGGAGCATGGCATAGAACATAAAGGTATCATTGGGACAGGGGGAAAAGCCCAGTTCTATATTTTTCATAGATGTCCTTTCCTGCAGGTCATAAGAGTTGCCACACTAAAGGTCTTTTGAGAATTGGTGACCAAACCGAAACCTGATCTTGCCAACATCACCTGAATATCTAAGGGATGGATAAAGGTTGCGATGGTCTTTGAAAGATATCTGTAGGCAATTGGGCTGCCTGACAGAAGTCCTCCTATTATGGGCAGCACTGCCATGAGATAAAAGGAATAAAAAAAGCCGACTACAATATTCTCGGGTCTTATAAGTTCAAGTATCAGGAGCTGTCCATCTGGTTTCAGTACTCGGCAGACCTCCCTCATAAAGCGCTCAAGATCAGGGATATTACGGATTCCAAAGGCAATGGTAACAGCGTCAAACAGGTTGTCCTTAAACGGAAGCAGACACGCATCGCCAGCAACAGGATCATTCAACACCCCCTTCCTCTTTCCACTTCTGATCATCTCCAGGGAAAAATCAAGGGAGACAACCTTTTTTGCCCCCTTCTTTCTGAGCAGACCGGACACATCCCCTGTGCCGCAGCACAGGTCAATTACCATACTGTCACCGAGTCTGTCCATCCTGGCGACCATATCCCTGCGCCATATGACGTCTATGCCCAGACTAAGGATGTGATTCAACAGGTCATAGGTCGGTACAATAGAATCAAAGAGCCTTCGGATAAATATCTTTCTAGCACCAGTATCCTGATTATTCATCTTATAGATAATTTGTGATGACATTAAAGACCCCTGGCTCCTGATACTCTGAATCACGTTGAATAGGTGTTTTTCCAGCGTTTATAATAACTCCTTTTCCATTCTTCCACATTGGTCCTTGTCCTAACACCGGTTGTATTTACAACAACTTTTCCCATAAGAACTCCACTCATATTGTTTGCGCCCATGTCACGTGCCATCTGAGCCAGCTTCATACCCTCTACGAGTCTGCCTGCCTGGATATATTTGATATTATACCTAAATATACGGGAAACCGCGACCGTCTTCATGTATTCAACACCTATGGCTGGAGGTAAATCCATTATCCGGGTCCTCCAGCCCAAGACGGTTTTTCAGGGAGATATGAACCAGTTAAGCAGGGTCAAAAGTGAGGTGACAGATAAGGGATACAGGGGGGCAATCCAAACCAACTAATTGAAACCACTATGAAAATATTTAATAGATTCAAAAACCCTGATAGGCTCAGAGAAGACGCTTTTCACCTTAAAACTTCTCAGTCAGTCAACTCTGAAAAACATCTATTATATAGAACAACTTTTCTGTGCACATCGCCAAAATGATCTGGTTTATTCATTAAATGAATATCAAGCGGACAAAAGTTCAGTGCGAGTTTTTCTCTGACGCTTCTTACCAACATTCCTTATCAAATATCCAGGAAGGCTCTATTCAGACTTCCAGTGATATAACCTTCCAGGTCAATGGTAATGTGGAGGAACCCGATCTTTCTGAATTTCGCAACAACCCTTTCCCTTAAATCTTTACTCATCAACTTTACTATGGATGAGTCTGCCACCTCTATCCTGGCCACAGGGCCATGATGCCTTACACGACACTGCCGAAAACCATTCTGATTTAGAAAGGTCTCGGCCTCTTCCACCATCTTCAACTTCTCTTCAGTCACAGGCTCTCCGTAAGGAATTCGGGAGGCTAGGCATGCCATTGCTGGTTTATCCCATGTTGGAAGGCCCATTTCTTTTGACAGGAAACGGATCTCCTCCTTGGTGAGTTGGGCATCTATAAGGGGTTCGATGACGCCCATTTCATTGGCGGCTTTTATCCCAGGACGATAATCACCAAGGTCATCCATATTGGCGGCAAGGGCTATATGCCCTATTCCTCTCTCTTTTGCAATCTGCTGAAGCTCAGCGGACAGGAGCTTTTTGCAGTAATAGCACCTGTCAGGGTTGTTGGTTGAAAATTCCGGAAGACTGACTTCGTCTGATACAAAAACAACATGTTTTATCCCCTGTTTTTTGACAAATTCGATAGCATCTTCTTGTTCCTGAGAAGGATATGTCGCGGAGCTTGCAGTGCCGGCTAACACCCTGTCTCCTAAAACCTGATGAGCCACAGCCAACAAAAAGGTGCTGTCCACTCCCCCTGAAAATGCTATCAGCAGAGAATCAAGTCCCTTTAGGTAGGATATCAGATTTTCCTTTTTTAGGTTTGCATTGTTTGTATCCATTATTAAAATATCCTGTAATATATTCTGGAAAGACAAGACAGTCTTTCACTTTTTTAAAACCTACCTCCAAAGCATCTCTATTGATGGGAGTATGTCACCTCACTTAGCCAGGCCGGAGATCAAGATCAAAAAAGAGATCTCATACCATTATAAATAACACCTGCTTAGCCAAGTGTATCTTTTTTTTTACAGTCTATCACATTCCGGGGAGATAAAAGATTGACCTAAGTCAAATCTACAAAATCGGGTAGCCTGAATTTTCTCCCCAAAAAAAACAAAAACCTATTACATATACCTGTTAGGTAGATTCTTGGTTTCAGTATTACTCAGTCTCAACACCATTTTTAAGACTGACTTAATGGCTGTGCAAGTAGCAGCTTAAGGTTCTACCCGGGTCATCCCTGCAGTAATATCTCCTCCACGGTTAGAATTATCCTCAGAAATGAGGGTAAAGAAAAGTTTAGCGGCCTTACCGCTCTTTTCTTGTATCCTTACTTCATATTTGCCAATTGTATGTTTTTTAATCTGTTCAATATAAAACACTTCTCCCTCAAACCAGAACTTTGTAACTTTAGGGGCAAATTTTAACTCCTCGATAGTATAGGCGTGAGTGTGTGCCCCATCTGCATAGAATTGCCGGTAACCAGCTTTTCCTCTCCACGTCGCTTCCCATATACCGACCAAATCGTCAATCTTGCTTACAACTTTTCCCGGAAGTTGTGCACCAGTATTCCCGCCGGGAGGTTGTGCAAAAACACCTGTTGTTAAAATAAACACTAAAATGAAACCCATTAGAAAGCCTGTTCTGAAAATTTCTTTTTTTTTCATATCTCTCTCCTCTCTTTTTTTTTATAAATTTATCGGAATGACCTTGCTCTATTTCTAAAGCCCTAATTGGATTGATATGCCCACTTTTCTCTTATGCCATTAATATTAATACTAAACCAATCACTCCCCTGATCCAAGAGAACTTCTGAACCTATAGAGTTCATTTTGTCCCTGGTATCATGGCTTTTAATATAAGGCAAAAAATGCCTGGAAAAGTACAGAAAGTTATAAAGGATGATCATAATTGAATTGTTTCAATCACCATATATGATCAGCCTTCGCCTGTGGTATACACCAAAAAAGAGAGTAACATTATGCTCTTCTATATAAGAAATGGCAGTAATTCCTACATATTGTGCCGCAGCCTGGATGAGATCAATACTCCAGGTCACCGAGATATTATTCCCACTAACTGGTTCACTGATTCCATATTCTTCCAAAATACAGGATTTTGTTCCCATTGTTGTTTCATTAAAATCAATAGAATAGGGTTTTGTCACATTAGAATAGATAAAACCCTGCTGAAATCCTGCACAGCCGGAAAGAAAAATGAGAACCAGTAATATGAAATATTTAATCCCCATAAACCACTGTCGTGAAACGCATATATAGACCGAACAAGACTATTTTAATTTCAGTATCCGCATGGGTTATGGTGGTTATGCCACCATTTTTTGCGGCCGCCCTTGTTCCTCTATCCCCCCATGAAAAAAGCCATAAAACCGACCAGGAATTCGCCGTCCCATGCTTCGATCCCAGAGAGGTATTCTCATAGTTGATATCAAGAGGTTCCTGCACATGATAGTAGGCTCAACCCTGAACGGAGATTGCGGTGAGGATACAAAATAAACAGAAAAAGTATTTGTTTTTCAAGGATCAGGCCTCCTTATGAATAGAAAAATCACCGGTCTAACTATCTTCAAACAGTATAAAGACATAATATTTTTTAAGCTATTTATTTTTTACTTCCAGAATCGGATTTACATCAAAATCGTTAGGTGGAAATCTTGCCGGCCCCCTGAATAAGGCTGCCGGCAAGAAAGGTCCCCGTGATTGCGAGGCATTCCATGTCCAGGTATTCCTCTGCCGTTTCATTAAATAAAATTAAACATTTAGCAGGAAACTCTTTATCCTTGTCATTGAAATTAAGTATTACAGGCACTTTTGGAAGGGCGTAAAATTTTACAGAAAGGTCATATAATGCACTGCCTTTAAAAGGGATACCGCATGTTTGTTTACATGCATTTTCAAGAGATTTTATATCTCCTGTGAATGTACTCTCAATAATCTTATTGGTATTGCTGGTAAAGTAACTCATAAGGGGGCCTGAATCCTTAAACTCACGATAGGTTACCCATTCACCTTGATCATGAATAATGTCAGGACAACACAAAACATACTTGCAAAGGACAACACTGATGGCAAAATTTGCCTTTCCGCCTTTTGGATCCCTTACCCCATGACCGGAAATCCCGTAAGGTTTTCCATAAAACGGGATAATAATCTCCTCACCGGAAATCTCCGCACCCAGACGAACCGCCCTCAAAGGAAGTTCAATTTTTTTGAGCTGATCCAGATAATCTTCATATGTTTTATCAAAAACCCTTTTTTCAGAAGCCATAAGATCCCTTCAATTGAAGAATTCCCGTTCAGAGATGTGTGTACCGATATGGATCTGCCTCCAGGCCAGAGGGGCAATATATATAGACTCTCTAGAAAAACCACATGGATTTCAAAAAAACGAAATGACCCTTATAAAAGATATAATCGTTAGAGCATTCCTTTCCATAAACCATTTACCACTTAATGAAAGCCTGATGATCTCAAAAAAGGCAAAAATGCTGAATGACTATCTGAAGATATCGGTTTATAGGGACTTGTTGAACATCGGAATACCTGACAAGAGTGGAAAAGGTAATTCATTCAGACTCTGGCTAAACAATAAAACCCACCTTCCAACATCCCTTCTTTTTATCTCTAAGTTAAAAGTTAAAAAGCTTTCGGCATTTACCTTTGATCCCATTCTCACACACTGACAGGACACGCCCCGGCAGATAAACGGGGCTGGATCAGGCAATTAAGGGCCATAAGCAAACCCCGGCCTGCTTATCGACCCTTCATCCAGAGTTAAAGCCAGTAGGGGACCTCAAATGTCCACTTTTTTTCTATCGTGTTCCCGTTCACGTCCGAGCCACTCACGACAATATCATATATATCGTACAGATCATTATAAGGAGTGAAACTCACTTTGACCTCGGATCCGTCCTGGTTTGAACTTATTTCGTGTACAACTGGTTCATTGTTGAACAGCATCTTGATGGAAGAAATATCAATCGCAGCGCCGCACTCAGATATGAGAATGACATAGATATCGGGTCGTCTGATTTCTGCCTCCATCTTAGGTGAAAAACTTTTCACCTGCAGGGGACATTTTTCTTCACAGATACCTGATCGTACAGCAATGCCACTGGTAAACATCAAGGTTAAAATTACGAACAGTACAAAACTTTTCATTAATTGTTTCTCCTTTCAACTTCTTTTTATATTCATCAAACCTAAAATACATACATAAACCATAGCCTGTATCAAACTGATTCCCCTGAGGTATTCTGACAGAAAAAAGCCTTCTGCCTTTCATCCAATTATGGATGAAAGGCAGAAGCTGGAATCAGATACTACAAATCCAAACATTGGCAATAATTTTTTTTACAACCAATCTATTAAGCCCTGTATATTATTTTGTTCTCCTTACTTCTTACCTTTGGCTTTACCTTTTGCTTTGCCTTTTTCACCATCTCCACGCTGACGTGGTGGGCCACTCGCCTTAAAAATATCGGTGATTTTACCCATTGGTTTCAGATCCTTCCCTTTAAAGGCCGGATGATCAGCTGCGTAACGATAGGCTCGGAAAACTGCGTTTGTCATGGGTTTCCAATCATCAAATATCTTGACTGCCCTTGATCCCTTGTCATCCCGAATAATTGGGTTAATGTATTCCCATACACATTCGCCCTCCCGGGTCACCTCAAAGATATGCCCCTCAGTCATGGCACAGATCATGGTGTTTCCGTTGGGTAGACGCTGGGCTCCTGAGCCGATATGGCTGAAGAAATTCATATTGGATATGGTGCTGAAGGTCCACACGACCTGATTGGACATGTTTTTGGGCCTCTTATGGGTATCCCTGGATATCTCCCTGGGTTGCTCCCACACAAAATAACCAGCGTCAGGTGGATTCACATAGTTCCCTGTATTTTTCTTGTTGGCATCCAGAAAACCATTTATTTCAAAGATGTAGGACTGCGGTGTCCTTTCGGAAAGTGACTGGCCATTATTGAAAATCAGAAAATTCCCGGCCCCGGGCAGCCCCGGCTTGATCCATTGAATATCGTGACTTCCCCCTATCTGCTTGTGCCCGGTGGTAGCCTCTGTCCAGTCCGTTCGCATAGACGGAGGGTCACCCTGGCCGTACCTTGCAGGATCACCCCATCGATACAGAAAATCACCCTTTGGACCGGCGGCCAGGGCAATGCTGCCTTCGGGGTCACCTGGAATAAAAGTATTTCCATGATCTACAACCCAGAACTCTCCCTGAACAGAGTTTGTTACGACCTGATCAAGCTCTGCATTATAGTCCATGGAATTGCAGTGAAAATAGTCTCTATTTAATGGTCTACCTGGAATATTAATGTTATGCCTGCCCGGGTAATCCGCTATTGTCTTTCCCTTACCCACATAATTAGCCTTGGTCGGATCCACATCCTGAATCATATGATCAAAAAACCACCACTCCCACACAATATTTCCATCCATATCCACTTCAACGATCGCATCCATCTGTGAACCGTCAAAGGATCTTTTGAGTTTAGGGTCCGCCCCTGCTGCAATGGCCTGCTCATGTGAGATGGACTTGTTGGCAATATACATGGTAGTCCAAGCATTGAGTTTCTTATTAAATATCCGCACCCAATCATGATGAGGAGAGTAGTTATCCCTTTTCTCGGTATATTGCCAGACGACTTCACCATCCCAATTCTTCTCTATAAAACCCTTGCGATCAGCGTCAAACTCATTCCCATTATTCAGGAGGCGGGGAGTTCTTCCTCCATTCCAGGTATGGACGACTTCACCTTCCATGTCTAGGAGCCAGGCCTTGCCTCCTCCGCCAAACATGTTGTAACCGTCAAAAGTCTTTGTTTTATCATAATAGATTGTTTCAGTTGGTCCGTGTATCGCCTCATATGCATAAATGGGGCTTGATACTATGGCAAAAAATATGGCTGAAAAAACAAATAAAGATACATTTCCTTTCACGATTTTAACTCCTTTCCTTGCTTTCAATTAAGATATACATAATTTATGTCTGCCCTGCTATATTCTCGCAGATCCTCTTACAAAATTCGTCTAATAATTAAAAGAAACATCCTGGAAAAACACTCCTGATAAGAATCTTGGGTCATTTAATCCCCTGGAAACTTTGTTTTTATTCTGGTTGTCCAATCAGATTCTCTAACCCCGACAACTGACATCCGGGCAACAATACTAAACTCCGGAAAGGATTAAGGTCATATCTCGCAAATCCTTGACCGGGGCATGGCATTAAGTTACCGAAGGGACTTTGAGCACATGGGCCTGAAGGAGACCGACGGGGACTATTCATTAATCTTATAAAAGGGATCAATCAGTATAAAGCAATATCTGACTTGCCTGCTGGACAAGTGTCTCCATTGCCTCTCCATGAGACTTTGCCTGCCCCATTAAACCCATTGCAGAAACCATCTCAGGGGTCAAATCAAAGTCCCTGGGCACCCATGATGGCGGCACCTTTCTGGCCTTGAAAACCTCGTTAATCATTCCCTTCCCCTGTGTATATTTATAGAATGGATTTATATATTCCCATACGATCTCTTTCTCCCTGGTCACTTCAAACAACCTTCCGGTTTCACCTTCAGTTA
>JAFDJA010000121.1 GCA_019307745.1 Deltaproteobacteria bacterium
AATGCTCACGCTCGACCACGGACAAATGATTGTATTGTTTTGGCATAGACACTTAGGATAACATTTTCCTTTCCGCTTTCCCAAGTGTTGCACTTCGCTATTGAACTCGCGAGTTTAAAATTGGACGTTAGAAGTGGAACATCAGCGTGCTGAGTTCCGTACGGCAAAAAATCTTATTTGCAACAAACTAATCCTGCTTTATGGAGTTACAGTGTTGATTTTCATACCCTGACTGAATCTTTTGAGTTGTTCCTGATAATATCCATTTTCAGGATCAATGGATATCGCTTCTTTAATCATACTTATGGCCTGCCCTTGAAGGCCATTCACATAAAGTGCTTCAGCCAAAGTATCCAGGTATTCAGGAACCCTTTCCAGAGAGATAGCCTTTTCTGCAAGCTTTAATCCCCTTTCCGGTGCCCTCAGTTCTTGATCAGAGGATGTTATCAAAATCCACGAAAGGTTATTAAGGGCCAATGCATGATCAGGTTTGAGATCCAATAATTTTTCATATACCTTGACCGCATCCTCCTCTCTATCCAGTGCAATATAGATCCCAGACAATGCTTGAAGCAGACTTATATTGTCAGGATCCCTATCCAGTTGTTCCCTGTAAATTTCAATCATCTTCTCCGGGCTTTCCTCAAACAACTGCTCCATCCTCTGGATCAGGCGATCCTCAAGATTGTCCCTGTAAGACCCAATATACAGATAGGAGCCAAGCCCTATGACACAGATCACATATATGGCGGTTAAGAGGATTAAAAATCTATTGTGTCTCTTAATCAATCCTGGATCTTTGAGGGTTTGTAAAAGACAGTCCACCCTCTCTTTAATACTGAAATGGTGCCAGCTTGGAAGATCCCTGATCTTTCCGCTCAAAAGAGCTATCTTTTCAAGGGCGTTTACTGTAGGCATAGGACTCCCCATTGCAATAGCGGAATAGAGGTCTGCCTGCCTCTCAAAATTTCTCATAAAAAAACCGAGTGCAAACCTGAAATAGACAAACATCATTAACAGGATGGGGGCAGAAAAAACAAAACTGTAAAATTCCTGCCCCACCCCACCTTCTTCACTTAGACCTTTAAAAAAATAAGGGCTGGAGACAATAATGTAAAAAATCAGATCATATAACCCAAAGGACAGGACCATATACCCAAGAATAAACAGCATGTACCACAGCAGATGTCGGTATTGTATATGTCCCACTTCATGGGCAATAACAGCCTTGAGTTCCTCCAGGGAAAGCAATTTCAGAAGGGAGTCTGTAATCAGAATATATCTGAATCTTGGCACAATACCCATTACACCAGCTGTCATCATCCGGCCTTCAAAGATCGGCCAGTTCAAAATATTACGGTACTTAACACCCAAATCACTTAGGAATTTTCTTAATGCGTCTATCTGATCCGATTTTCTAATAGGAGTACAATCCCACCATCTTTGGATAAGAGCAGGGAGAAATATCATCATTATACATAAAAAACTTGCTATATAGATCATCTGCCCTGCTGGCTTCTCCAGAAAAGTCTTAATGCCTGGCCATGGGCTAAAGGCTATAAGATCAAAGGCAAAAGTAAGAGTAAGCCAAGGGAAAATAACCGGCAGATTGAGCTTAATATTTGAACTAATAAATGGATATCTTTCAAGTCGTACCTGAAACACTGCCAAGTAAATCGGATAGGCAAAATACCAGATGGTACAGAGATAAAAAATAAATATGGAAAGTGCAATAACTCCTTGCAAGGCCAGAAAAGAATCTGTCCCTGGAATTCGCATGAGCCAGTATCTTAGCGGGAGCAGATAGACATTGAGACTAAAAAAGAAAATGGCAAGGATGGAAAGCCGCAACATCAGGTTGTGATATTCATTACTCAAACCAGTTACTTTCCCTTCCTCAATGCCTGCCCTTAGATGTCTGAAGCCTAATCTGCAAAAATAAGCAAATATTATCCAACACGCAAGGGCCATCCCAAGGCTGAAGGCAAGAGAGGCATTGCCCATACCTTCAACCGGTCCTATGCTGAAAATTGATATGACAATAATAAAATAAATAATGTTATTAAACATTCTAAAACCAATAAATATGAGTAGAGATAAATATTCAGACTGGTGCACCTCAATCTAAAGGGATAACTACGGATATGTTGTATATGCAGGGTATATAATATAGCAAAAGGCAGGTGATGCAATCAAAGACTGACTCCCGCCTCTTTTTTGACAGATAACGACTTAGGTTTGTTGAAATATATTCGGAGACAATTTTTTCAGCCTATTAAGTCGTAACAAAGTCGAGTTTGCCGTCCCCTGGAGGCATCTGAGGATCAGATTCAATTTGTATATTCACCTTATATCTTTCCTCTATGGTTGAAAGGTCATTCCTCTTTTTATTAAGGATATAATAGGCAACTCCTGAAGGAAGTATTCCATTCACATTTGTGATCTTTCCATTTGAAACTCCCATCCATATCCTCCTCATAAAGGATACAGCAGAGGCCTCCACAGACATGATCATCCCCCTGCCCTTACAATTATTACAGGTCTCATAGCTCTTGGATTCTATAGAGGGTCTCAACCTCTGCCGAGAAATCTCCATCAATCCAAATTTGGAAATAGAGGCTGTATCGGTCTTTGCCCTGTCTTTCTTCAGGCCTTCACGAAGAGTCTTTTCCACATTCCTGATATTTTTCCGATCCTTCATATCAATAAAATCAACAACGATTAATCCCCCTTGGTCCCTAAGCCTGAGCTGTCTTGTGATTTCTGTTGCGGCCTCCATATTCGTCCTGAAAATCATACTCTCGTTATCCTTGCCTGCCTTTCCGCGACCTGAATTGACATCAATGGATATGAGTGCCTCTGTAGTATCAAAGACCAGTGAGCCTCCAGATTTGAGAGAAACTCGATTAGTATAGATGCTCTCTATCTGCTTTTCAATTTTGTAATAATCAAAGATTGGAGGTTTCTCCTTATATAGCTTCACTTTTTGGCTGTCCCGGGGAGATACAATCTTCATATAATCTTTGATCTTCTTGTATTTCTCCTTGTCATCAACAACAACTTCCGTCACATCACTTGTATAATAGTCCCTAAGAGTTCTAAGTGACAGGTCATCCTCCTTATGAATCAGAGAAAACTGGGGAGAGTCTTTTACAATTTTTCTTATATTCTTCCACAAACGCAGTAGCCTGTTGAGATCTTGGGACAGCTCCCTTTTTGTCTTGCCCGCAGCAACTGTTCTCACAATACAGCCCATTGCTTCAGGGATCTTCAGCTCAGCAATGAGGGCCTTGATCTTCTGTCTTTCAGCCTCATCCTCTATCTTGCGGGATACACCCTTTATTGTACGACCGGGAGTCAGCACAATATACCGCCCGGCAAGAGATATGAATGTAGTAAGGTGGGCTCCCTTACTGCCTGGCATATCTTTTATGATCTCAACAAGAACCTCCTGCCCTTTTTTTAATACTTTTTCAATGGGTGGAAAGGCCTGTTCCTTCCGAAGTTGCGTACTGGCCTGATAATATTCAGGGTGGATGTCATTTATGGGCATGAACCCGTTCCTGTTAGATCCATAATTGACAAAACAGGCCTGAAGCTTAGGCTCTATCCCTTCAATAACACCCTTATATATATTCCCCTCTTTGTGTTGTGCAGTCGCAGTATCAATATGATACCCATCAAGCATGCCATCATCCAAAAAAGCTATTCTATGCTCTTCAGAATCTACTGCATTAATCAACATTATTTTTGACATAAAATTAAATTACTCCCTTCTATACATTTATGGTTAATTTCTTATTAGTTATCTCATATTAAATTCATTTTAAGCATTTATTTTTCTATTACTGATGTTTTTTTTCTGCCATGTCGCTTCATATGCTGGTTGGCTTGATACATAAAGGTTCTTATTGCAGCCTCTCTTCCGGGCTGAACACCTGAGTCATAGGGGGTATCAATATATGGAATACCACGCCTGTTCATAGCAGGGCTGATTACGGAGGATGTAACTGTGCTGGGCATACAGGTAAAAGGATAAACATTTACCACTCCATTGTATCCATTCTGTGCATATTCCAGAATGCCTGAGATGCTCAGACAGGCCTCCGTGCCAATATCAAAATCAAAAATGCTCTCCTTTTTTAAAACCCTTTCAAGATGTGAAACCTGATGGTCATCTGCAATATCAAGTATGCCTCTGGCCATATTATATACATATTTCTGCCTATACTCCTGGTACCATAGCTCCCCTGTAAGGCTGGCAACACTTTTTAACTGCGCCAACACCTCATGGAGCCTGAACAGTTTCAGGTTCAGTCGGAGTCCGATCTTTGCACTTCGAAGCCTATTGTAGCTGATAAAATTGACCCATTCAACCACAGAAGCATTTACCACTTCAGCACCATGTCTCTCAAGAGTCCGGATCAAGTCCTGATTTGCCATGGTATGGCTCCTGAGATAGATCTCTCCAACCATTCCGACAAGGGGTTTCCGAGGGATGTCAGGATCAATTATCTCTTTGCCCTCCTTAATTATCTTTTCCAGTTTATTATGAATTCCGTTAAAATCTTTCCCAGCGCTATGTGCCTCAAATGCATCTGCCATACAAGTCATAGCCCGCTCTATGAAATCATCAGCCATTCCCTGCTCTTTTTCATAGGGCCTTATCCTCCAAAGGATTCTGTCCAGGATATCCCCAACCATTAAGGATAAAAAAACAGCTTTTCTGAAATCTCTCACAACCCTCTTACCCATCATCTTGTCCAGAGAATATCCATCCTGAGTTGTTATAGATGCAATCTTAAGGGATTTCAGGTCAGGGAAAGAGTCCAGCACAATCCTCTGATATTTATTGTACATGCCAAAACGGCAAGGTCCGTCCGCTTCAGGCATAAAATACACATAGTTATCAGCATTGAAGGAGTCTCCCAGTCGTTTTTTTTCCTGCTTTAGATAATACAGGATATCCCCCAGAGTTATATGGCATGGATAGCACTCCTTACCCGAGGAATATTCCATGGCCAGATCAAGGCCCTTTCCTGTTTCCATGACAGAGGCATCGATCCCGAACCCCCTGAATGCCCCAGCAAGAAGGTTACATCCTATCCTGTTCATCTCAGGAATAAGACATTTCCGACCATGCAGATCAAGCTTTTCCATGCTCTCACTAAGGGAACTAAATGACTGGAGATCATCCTGATTTGTAATTTTCTGATCTTTCATTAAAATAGTATGCCATAACTGATTCAAAATCCAGGTAATAGATTGGTGCTAATTAGAAATCTTCAGCATCTCTTCCATCTTCAAATTCTGCTTTTGTGAGCAGTTTTCTATCACATTTTTAAAGGCCTCAAGCCTTGTCATCATTCCAGCCACAGCGCTGTGTTCATCCAGTTCAAGAATAAGATAGGGCTTGTCACCCATGATATATTTGTAAAAATGTTCAATAAATGAATCTGCACCACAACCAAAATTTGTTATATGAATTCCATAATAATTTCTCATCCGTCTGACAAGTTTAGCTGTTCTGAGAATCTGAGCACCCATCCCCCAATACATATAAGAAAAATCCTGAAGTCCAACATCTGAGACGTCAATAAAATCCATTGGCAGGGCCTTGACCCCTATCTTTGCCAGATTCTGCCCCAATCTAAGATTCAGCTTTTCATCATACAGGTTATATGATCGCCCTGTAACTACAACTAAAGGCAAATCCTGATTATGGGCCTCTAGAATTTCTCTGCCCTTTTGATACATCCCCTTGACAAAACTGTTCTGTCTTTCAAGCCCATACTTAAGCGCCTCCCTGATCTCGGAAATAGACCTTCCCAGTTTTTCTGACATCTGTTCACCAAGCTCCAATGCAAGCATGTGATGATCATATTTCATATGAATTACAGGATTAATGCAAGTGTCAGGATCAATATCAATAGCCATACGGACCATATACTGATTGGACTGCACCAGGGGGCAGAAAAATCCTCTCTCAGACCTTTCAGGCGTTGACATATCGACTATTGCAGGTAGAAATAAAAACCGGGTTTTTCCTGCAAGCTCTCTGACATGACCATGGGATATCTTGATCGGGTAACATGTCTCAGCGGTTATTGTTTCTATCCCCTGGGCAGATATCCTGCTGTTTGTACATGGGCTTAACACAAGCCTATATCCCAGATGATCAAAAAAATGGGCCCACAGGACACCGGTCTGAAGGGTATAAAGGGACATCTGCATCCCAATGGTAGGTCGACCTTCTGACTCCATAAGATCCTCATCTCCCAGTATTTCACAGATGCCAGACATATAAGTCTGCCACATAGTCTCTCTGAGTTGGAAAAAATTCTGCTGAACTGTCCCCTGGCTTCTGATCAATTCGTACCTACCGCATTCCCCCCCCCAGACGCTCTTGCGTCCATCAAAATCATAGATCTTAAGCTTACATTGATTATGACAGTTTGCATCAGCCTTACAGGTCTTCTCCTGAAGATCCATACAATCAGCAGTAGAACTTTCCAGCCCCCTGAAATTGCTTCCTACCCTATCCCCGATGGCCATTTTTTCCTGCACACTTATTGCCGCCCCAAAGGCGCCGAGCACTTCCCTGTGGTTGGGTACCGACATACCTCGACCGAGTATCTGTTCAAAGGCCGCTACCACACCTTTATTCAGCGAGGGTCCCCCTAGAAACATTATCTTTTCCCCTATTTTTCTATTGCCAACAACCCTGTTCAGGTAATTACTGACAATTGCGTAACAGAGACCTGCCATCAGATCGTCCCTATGTGCACCCTTTTGATGATAAGAAACCAGGTCTGATTCCATAAACACAGTACATCTCTCTGCCAGCTTTACAGGGGTTTCTGAAGAAAGGGCAATTTCCTGGAATTCTCCAACTATATTTATTCCATACTTGTTGGCAAGCTCATGGAGAAAGCTTCCTGTACCGGCTGCACAGACTTTGTTCATATCAAAGTCAAGGGGATAAGCATTGATCAGAGAGATATATTTTGAGTCCTGACCACCTATTTCAAAAATAGTATCAACCTGGGGATCTATCTCTACCGCACCTCTTGCATGTGCAGTAATCTCATCAATAATCAGGTCTGCGTTCAAAAAATCTCCAATTACATTTCTGCCAGACCCAGTGGTGGCAACACCTTCAATCTCTATATTACTTTCTGTGCCAAGTTGAATGCCCCTTAAAAGCCTTTGGACTACTTCAACGGGTTTGCCCTGGGTATGAACATAGTCTTTGAGCACAATTCTCCTGCCTTCATCGATCAATGCATACTTGGTTGTAGTAGAACCAACATCAATACCCAGATAGTAACTATTACCTTTTTCTGAAAGCTTAAGTTGGGACGGGCTGTTCTCTAAAAAATCAGTGTGTATCAACTCCAATCGTGGTGCTTTAGGCAGGCTGAAATCTTCAGTACTATGTCTGTTATTAAAATTAACTTCAGGACGGTTTTCCATGCCAGCTTCAAGGGCATGAAGTGCTACCCCTAATGCCCCCACACTGCTGTTATGTTCTGGCACAACCAATTCCTGAAAATAGCCCTTTAATGCCCGGACTTGAAGCTCATTCATGGAAAGGCCGCCAATAAAAATGATCGGATTTTCCAGCAACCTGTTCGACACTATTGTGCTTACGTAATTTCTGGCATTTCCAATATGTAGTCCATAGATAATATCCTCAAGGCTCTCCCCCTTGTTCTGGAGGTGAATCATGTCTGATTTGGTAAAAACCGTGCAGCGGCAGGCAACATTGGCAGAATTTTTACTGGTCAGGCCAAGTTTTATAAAATCCCTCAGTATCCGGTCAATTTGATCCTGGGAGAGGTCCACCTCTTTATTATAAAGAGAAGTGGATAGACGCTGTGCCTGCTGGTCAATAAAAGAGCCAGTACCTGATGCACAAGGTCCATTAGTATTAAAGTAATCCAGTTCCCATTCGCTTTTATTATGATTGATCTGAAAAAGGGCGGTATCTTGACCGCCCATACTGATAATCGTCCTGACATCGGGAACTATGGCAATGGAGCCCCTTACCTGGCAGATTGTTTCAAACTCATAGAATCCACCCACCATGTCGCTGATCTTCTGACCATGATTGCCTGTAAATGCTACGACAGATATATTATCCTGTTCGAACGTCCTGTAAACAATGCCTAGAATCCTAACAAGCTCCTCCTCCACTCTTCCAAAATGGCGGCAGTAAGGAGATTCATACAGGATCTCTTTTTTCTGATCGATTACTATGCAGTTCAGACTGACAGAACCGATGTCAATGCCCACATAGTATCTATCACAAACTTGTTTATCCAGTCCCTTCATCAGTCCCTTTTTTATAGTAGGTGACACCTTCATGTCTCTGTATTTGAATCAGCCCTTTATTTAACAAGCGGGTTAAAAGAACATCTGTATCCCTTGGAGAAATGTTTAAAACATTCGAAATATCCTTCGCAGTTATCGGGCGCCTCTTGACAGTCTCTATTATAGTAGCAAAATGCGAATCATATTCCTTTCTCACCCCCTTTGTCTCAGAAGAATGGGCGATAATCTCCGCATTTTCACCAAAAAAAATTTTTATTTGCTGAAGTCGTTTTCTATCAAGAGCTACGGCACCAGGATAAGATGGTGGTCGCGCGACGGTGTTGAGCTGGATCTTGTCAGGAGAAATCTTACCAATAACCCTTTTAAGCCCCTCCAGTTCTTTTTCACTATCATTGATCCCAGCAAGCAGAACCACCTCAAGGAAAACAGACCCTTTGTATTCAAGTCGAAGCGCCTTTAACCCATCAATAATCTCCGGCAGATTCAGCCCTTTGTGAGGCTGATGAATTCTCCTGAAGGTGGGTTCAAATACCGTGGAAAGTGTTGGCATGATTACATCAGCCTGTAAAACACGCCTTCTCACCTCCTCCTTCCATAACAGAGAACCATTAGTTAAAAGCGCCACCTGAATATCTGAAAATGATTTAACAAAGGCAATAATCCTGTCTATCTGGCTGTAAAGTGTAGGCTCTCCGGAGCCCGCAAGGGTTAACGTATCCGGCACTGCCCTTTCAATGGCATGTTTTAGCTCGACCAGTACATTTTCGCATGGTGCAAAGTTCTCCGGCTCAATAACCACATTGTTTGTCTTTCCTACTTCACAATAAATACAGTCATAGGTACAGGTCTTTGATGGAATAAGATCAACTCCCAATGAAAGCCCCAACCTTCTAGAATGAACTGGTCCAAATACATATACCATAAAACTCTCTTTTGATGAAAGGCTTCCTATGGTTTGTTCCACTGTAGGTATGACACCCTTGCCTACTCAAATCCCAT
>JAFDJA010000234.1 GCA_019307745.1 Deltaproteobacteria bacterium
TTTGATTATTGTAGTTTCCTTTATAAAGAATGCCTTTTTGAAAAAGTCATACCCTTCAAAAAAACAGTCTGGATTGGGAAAGATGATCAGCGATATCATCACCCAGATCAGAGAGGAAAATGCAGAAGTACAGACCAATGCTGAACATCAAACAGCAGGGACAGGCTGGGAAAGCCCCAGGGCTTATGAAGATGAGACAGATTATGAGGTGGAACTAAAGTCTGTAAAAAGGGTGCCAAAAGAGATAAAAAAAGAAATCCTGCTTTCTTCCATAAAAAGAAAGCAGGAGCTGATAAAGCAGATGCAGATGAATGGTAAGCTTGCCAGACCAGTGGCAGGAGGGCAGAGAAGAACTTCACAGGCGGAGCCTTCTACAGGGGGTTCCATGGAACTTTCTGTAAGGAATCTGCGTAATGCCATTATCTGGTCAGAGATCCTTTCTCCCCCAGTGGCTTTGCGTAAGGATAGAGAGCCCTAAAGGTTTGTTCAACAAACATGTTGACCTGATTTTAAGGACTGTTATCAACTGCAATGATTTCAAACTCTATCCCTTATATCAAGATACATCTTCAGTCCCCCCTGGAAAGCGTACCACTGAAAAACCTGCCCACATTCTCTCACGCATGGCCCACACGGTCAAAACAAGCCCTTTAGCAGTCTCTTTCAGGCTAAAGAAGGCCTTTATTCTTTTAGGAGATATAAGCGATTGAGAGGCTCTTGCTATGGCTCATCTATCCCTTGATGAAGGATTGGTGTGAACCCAAGTTAAACTAAAAACTGAATGCACTGAAAAATTAAACAATATATTATCCCTATCCTCGTTCGGGCCGCCTCACAAAACGAATTTAAACCATTTGTAAGCATTCAAGCATTTCCACCCAGTGGCTAACATTTGCTGTTATTCACTTTGAATCCGGTTGTTTTCAAGTATTTTCATTGTAACAGTAATCAAATTCGATATCCCATAATTGAAGACTACGATAAGAAAACTGACCTCGGGGCCAAGGAAGAGGATGCTCGTTTTTTTCTCCGAGTCCCCACCACTCAGAGGCTGAGATATCCCCCAACAAGGTCAAAATATCAGCCCGTTGTAAAACCTTTGATATGTCTGACATATCTAAAAGTTCTAGCCCTTTAAAATTTAAGATATTACATCTCCGAAGGAGGTCAATGTGACAAGATAGCTGCCATTAATCAAAAGAGCGCGCCTATCCCCCCAAATAGTTGCGATTAGAGTTTGTAATCAAAACCTAAAACAGTTATTATCAAATTCAAGAAGTCCTAACTTTTAAGGTCAGTAATAAAACACAATATCTGGGACTTTCCCCTCGCCTTTTCCGGTTCAAATCCTCTATTTCGACGTTGTTCAAAGGATTGATGGGGAATGACAGAAGGTGGCAAAAGGGCATGCGGAACAACTTTTTGAAAAAAATGCCGCATAATTCGGATTAAGACATGTTAACTTTTTTCTGTTTTTTTTTTTGAATTTGATATATGGATATAAAGTTCACATTACCAGTTTGTCATATTTAAGCCAAAACCGGTTTTTTAAAGCTTTGTGGCTTTAAAACAAGCCAGGGCAATATTATTAACCTTTTATTTGATAAAATGGAGGGAGAAAATGAAAAACAAACTACTATTTATTGCTGTTGTATTTCTTTTAAGTGTCCTGCCTATTAGCCTTGTGTATGCTGTTGAGGCTTTTCGCGCGGATACCACCAATGGTGTGAAAACAGAGCTTGTCTACTGGGACAAAACAAAGGCCTTTGAAGGCTATACCCTGTTTCAGCCCAGGCAGACTCACGAAAGTGTTGCGCTCGTATACCTGCTCGATATGGCTGGGAGTGTTGTTCACACATGGCCGAGCGGTCAGAACCCCAAATTACTGGAAGACGGTCATCTCCTCGCAAGGTTTGTAGAGCTTGACTGGGACGGCAATCAGGTCTTTAGAGGAAGTGGCGCACATCATGATACCTGGAAGATATACAATAAAAAACTCAAGGAATACACCTATATCGGCCTTACACGCGAACAGAATTACACTACCAAAGAAAATGTCATCGCCGCAGGAGGGGACCCGAGCAGTGATTATAATGGCGCCTATTGTGACGGGCTTATTGAAATAGATAAGAACGCAAAAGAGATCTGGCGCTGGCGCTTCCTTGACCATTGTATCCAGGCCAGAGATCCAAAGGCTCCAAACTATGTTGGTAAAGGAAAAACTGTAGCAGATTATCCTGGCAAACTTGATATTGACTGGGTAACAGACCAAAGCAGGGTCAACGGAGATGGGACTCCTGGAGTGATAAAGGACTGGCAGCACACCAATGCCCTTGATTATAATGAAAAACTGGATCACATTGCCATTAATGCCAAGCACTGGAGCGAGTTCTATATTGTCGATCACGGAGCAACCTTTGTCCCCAATGATCCTGAAAAGAGCATTGAACTGGCTGCCAGTGACGCGGGTGATTTTATATACCGTTTTGGGAATCCGTCCGCGTATAAACAGGGGAAGCCTACTGGAGATAAAGATGAAGGAGATTATCAGATGTACGGGTGCCATAATATTGAATGGATTGATGACGGCCTGCCCGGAGCTGGTAATATGACTATTTATGACAACGGCTGTTATAATCCCATGGGTACTACTTCCAGTCTGATTGAGTTAAATCCCTTTCTTGATGCCAATAAGAAAAATACCGGCCGGTATGTGAACCCGCCTGATGCCGGTTATGACAGGGATAACAGATCCAATCAGGTTGTATGGCACTTTGAGACCTTTAATGGAAAATCTTTTTATAGTCACAATGTTTCCAGTACGCAGCGCCTGCCCAATGGAAACACCCTGGCATGTGCCGGCGCCGAGGCTCATATTTTTGAGGTAACCCGTGACGGAGAGGTGGTGTGGGAGTACATTAATCCGCTGGACAGATCTGGCCTTACAACGTTGCTAACTGGTAGAGGGGGTTCTGTTTTCAGAGCCTATCGTTATGGGGTTGATTATCCGGCCTTTAAAGGCAAAACCCTTAAGCCAAGAGGCACCATCTCAGAAATATTAGCCAATGTTGAGATCCCAGCGTTTGTAGATGGAAAAGGTAAAGGCAAGAAGAGTGGAGGCCAGAAAGGCGGCGGTAAAAAAGGCGGGGCAAAAGAAGAAGAAGAACCAAGAGAAGGGAGGTTTCTGCCTTATTGATGGCCTGTTAAAATAACAGTCCTGCAGATTCTCTGTGGTTTGCTAACCGCATCTACCTTTTAAAAAAAAAGGGCGGACAATATGTCCGCCCTTTTTTA
>JAFDJA010000235.1 GCA_019307745.1 Deltaproteobacteria bacterium
TTGGAAGTTGGTAGAGGCGACTATAGCGGCAGCTATTGTGCTTGTCTCTTTTATTGCTTTGCAGGTTTTAAATGGAGGCACTTATGTAACAGTATTTACACCAGAACAGTTGCAGGCCCCCGTTGGGTTTCTTTTCAATCAACATACTGCGATATATTCTATTCCCATGGTATTTCTCGGCCTGGACATGATGGTATTTTCTTATTTGTTTTTCAAATCAAAGTATATACCAAGGGTATTGGCCGGCTTTGGAATTCTTTCATTTGCGCTTATTTTCATTCACTCTTTAATGTTTATTCTTGCACCCAAATACGCAACGATGCCGATAAATCAAGTCATTTTTTGGGCCCCGAGCGGTCTTTTTGAAATAATTATTGGTTTATGGCTTTTGTCTAAAGGTCTAAAGATCCAACAGACGGTATAGTCGGAGCAATATCTTTTGACCAATGATCTATCTTCAATCTACAATCAGAAAAAGATTTGAGTGATTGCAATGAGTCTTAAAGATGAATTCAGAAAGATGGTCAAGGAATTATCGACAAAATTTACGTTCTCACCAATATCAAACATTTTCTTTCCGCCTTTCTATAAAGGTGGCCAACCAAAACATGCCCAGTTTATGGCTATCAGTTTAGAAAGCGGGGCGGCAGGCATCAGCTTTGTTCTTCTGCCTGATGAAAAAATGGAACAATACAATACCTTAAAACCGCCGGATTTTATCGGGAAAGACCCGCGAGGATTTGCATTTGAATTTGGTAATGTAGATCCGATTAAAGAGATGATCAGCCTGGCGGCTATTAACGCAATTTGTCAACATGTTATGAGGGAAAGCAATTTATTGGTTGAATCTGCTGTCGATTCACTGGGACTACTGTCGATATCTGCAGGAGACAGGATCGGCATGGTCGGTTTGTTCTTAGGGCTGGTAAAAACTATTAGGAACGTCGGCGCAGAACTGGTTGTCATTGAAAAACAGGAGCAGTTAATTAAAAAATTTCCAAATCTGCCAATTACCCTGGACGCGACGAAGTTGAGAACATGCAATAAAATCTTATGCACCAGTACGACTATATTGAACAATTCACTAGATGAGATTCTTACCCACTGTTCACCGGATGCATTTATCTCAATCATTGGTCCAACGGCCGGTTATTTTCCTGATCCACTTTTTGCTCGAGGTGTCGATGTTGTGGGTGGAAGGGTGGTTAAAAACGGTGTGCAGTTTTTGCAATTGCTAGCAGAAGGAAAACACTGGGGGGATGCTACACAAAGGACCTGTTTCCAGAGAGAGACATATACCGGAATAATTTAACCGCTGATTAACTTCACTTCATCACTTCTGCGAGCGCCAACATTTCCTCTGCATTAAAATTACTTTAGCGCAAGATCCCGAGACGTAGTTAACGGCCTGACGGTTGTATTGACTTAAGTCAATGCGTAACACTGGTTATGAGGTATAGTAAAACTGTCTACTTAGGGGAATCATCGTATTAAGGGAGGGAGTAAGATGGAAGCTTATCTGAACAAAGGTATCAAAGCGATCATAGATCAATTTCCTGAAGTGGGAAATATCCTTGATGAATACGGCATTGGATGCGCTCCATGCAATGTCGGCACCTGTCTCTTAAAGGATATTGTAGAGATACACAACCTTCCTGCAGACAAAGAGCAGGAGATGATGTCAATGATCAGTGGAGTTATATATCCTGGCAGGGAGATAGCTTTCCCCAAGATCAAAAGAGAAAAAGCGACTGTAAGCAAAGAGATCTCCTACTCCCCTCCTATGAAAAGGCTGGTTGACGAACATGTCTTAATAAAAAGATGGGTCGCATTAATACCTGAAGTCCTAAAGGATCTTGATATAGAATCAAAGGACGGAATCCAGCTTATCCTCGATGGTGTAGATTTTATTCGCTCTTACGCCGATAGATATCATCATGGTAAAGAGGAAGAGATCCTTTTTAAATATTTTGATGAAGATTTAGAGATTCTTAAAGTTATACATGAAGATCACGAGCAGGCAAGAGCGCATGTCAGGGCGATAATTGAAGCGCTTGATCGGAAAGACAAGGACGCCATCTCTGAGAACCTGCGCAAATATGGTGAGATCCTTAATGAGCACATAAAAAAGGAGGACGAAATCCTTTACCCCTGGATGGACAGAAATCTTACTGTAAGCCAAGTAGGAGAATTGTTTTCCAAATTCAACGAGGCGGATGACAGTATAGGGTATTCGCCTGAAAGATATCTGACGTTCATTGAGGGACTAGAGGAAAGATATTAGGAGCATTCCGGTATTTTTCAAAAAGGAGGTATCAAGATGGAACAATTTCAAGGATGTCCTGGTTCTCAGATGCATGATTTTAGCGATAAGGAAGATAAAGGAACGCAAGAAGCAGCAGGAAAGGTAGAATCCCAGTTGAGGCAATGGCCGATTCAGATGCATCTAATTTCGCCCACCGCGCCATACTATCAGGGAGCGGATGTGCTTCTCACTGCTGACTGCGTGGGATATGCTCATGGTGACTTTCACCGGGAATATCTGAAGGGAAAATCAATCGCCATTGCGTGTCCCAAATTGGATGAAGGTCAGGATATCTATCAGGAGAAAATTCAATCCTTGCTGGAAGACGCCAAGATAAATACCCTGACAGTCCTGATCATGCAGGTCCCCTGCTGTATGGGGCTGTTAAGTCTGACCCGACAGGCGGTTCAAGCTTCCCAACGAAAGGTCCCTATAAAATGTGTGGTGGTGGGAGTGCAGGGTGAAATTTTACAGGATGAATGGGTTTCCGATTAAACCCGGATTGTGCAGTTGCCACCTGCTGAGGCTTAAAAATCATCGCTGTCCCGAACTTTTGGCGGGATGTCACGATTTTGCTCCTCAATCCCGCTTCAGTGGGAAACATGCCTGTGTCATAAAAACGTTCCATAACATCATGTTTGAAGCAAGATTACCAGGCATCAGTAAATACCTATAATTTTAGCAGGTTGTAGAGTTTCCGAGACATTTAATTATGAATTCATGATGGCAGAGAAAACTGATATTCCGAAGACTACTAAACCGATGATAGAAAAAGCGGACAGCCACTACATTAAAAAAAAAGGGCTGGACGGTAAAGGAACCTTTTTCTGGAAGACGCGAAACCGAGTACAACTGGGTGTACTTCTGGTAACCATTGGGATCGGACTCCATTTTCTAGTCTATGTTCTTCAGGCGTCCGGATCTAAGGCTGTTACACTGTCAAGACCCCCGGGGGTGGAGGGCTTTCTCCCAATTGGTGCACTTCTGG
>JAFDJA010000023.1 GCA_019307745.1 Deltaproteobacteria bacterium
ACCCGTACTGCTTAATGGTGACAAGATCTGACAATTTTTTAATAGCTTCCAGCTCACTGTATTCCATGCCTTTGACAAACTGGGCAATATACACATGAAGACCTGCGCCCACTGCCCTGAGCATCAGCCCAAATGCCGCGGTTGTCTTACCCTTGCCCTCACCAGTATAGACTTGAACATATCCTTTCATTGATTGGCTCCTTGAGATTAGATTATGGAAATAAAAAAACCCGGACAGATATAATAATATCAATCCGGGGATTTCCCTGTTTATCCTCTAGATTATCTGGATTACCTCTTACCTCGGAGGTATTACCCTTTGCTCAGGCAGGTATTCTGACTTTCCCTCCTTCCCAGTGGCCTTCCCACCCGTTTAAATCAGGGCAGTGGCAAACAAATTCTGAAAAGGTTCCCTTTTTATTCGTTCCTGGATTATATCCCTCTAATACGGGATATAATCCAGGTTTATTAGGGCAGGATCACAGCGGCGGGCCCGTCCCCGAATCACGCGGGGTTCCCATTTATGTTCAATTCGAACACCTGAACAATGTATGGACAAAACAATTATGGTAAAAACAGGAGGAAGTCAAGGGAATTCCCGGGTTTCATAGGGACTATCTCTGTCATATAGGAAGACAATAAATTTTTACAGGATTCATGTATTGCATTCGTGTGTGAAGATATACACTCGTATGGGATTTAGTGATTTTGAAAACAATTTACAATAATCGATCCTATAAAATTCGCATTGTTGGCTTCTGAGCTCAAAAGAGGTGACAAAATGAACTAAACCGTAGCCAGTACCTTGAATTGAATAATATAAGACTTTGTTACTTTGCTTTGATCTGTGCATAACATATAAAAGAAAATTCCGACAGGATACGACAGGTACAGATTAAAATAGAAACCCCGAGCTTGTCAGGTCTTATTGCCTGTGTAGCCCGGGGCTTATTTTTTTAATTTTGCATCCTCATTGTCAGCGCACCACACACTCCTGTACCCATGGTTCGACAATGGTTTTAAAATCCATTATCTCATCTTCCGTATACCAGGAATCAGGCTCCTGAAAACATTCCGGATTTAACACTTCTGTTTTTTGGAATTCCTGCAGTGCGTATAGAGACGCCCCTTTAATTATTCTTGCTATTCCTTCTATGACTTTTTCATTGATCAGGGGTTTAACACACGTTGTCCTGAATTCATAAGCCTTTGCGGATTCCATAATAATCTGGATGCTTGTAATAATATCCTGACCGTTTGCCCCCTTTTTGATTGTTGGGTTATAGTATATTGGGTCGGTCTTGATATCCATTGCCACATAGTCAACAAGCCCCTCATTTATCAGATTCCTGACTTCATGGGGCCTGCTGCCGTTTGTATCAAGCTTCACAGAGTAGCCGAGGTTCTTAATCCGTTCGCAGAGTTGAAAAAGGTCCTTTTGGAGGGTAGGCTCTCCACCGGAAATAACCACGCCATCCAGAAATTCTCTTCGGATCTTTAAAAAATTATAGATCCCTTCCTCTGCCATGTTTTCATGGTATTCATGGTAGCCTTTTGCAAGATCGGGATTGTGACAGAAGGGACAGCTAAAATTGCACCCTGAAAGAAAAAGGACACAACTCACTTTTCCAGGATAGTCAATAAATGAGTTTTTTTGAATACCACCAAAAAACATAGCTCAACGTTTTCCTTTATTAATAAAGACACAGGAAATGAGAGTTTTAAAATGGTTATCAGGGGAGAATGAAACGCCTATTCAGATATTAAAATTTTACAGAAATTTTCTCTTTTTGTAGGCAACAGATAACCACTTCTAAACAATCTCATGACGCAGCAACTGGCAGCTCCCGTCCTGCACCAACGCATTCAGTGCGTCTGGTCAATTCCTTCTCTTCAAGAGATGCAGTAAAGGTTTTTCTCATTTCAAATTCCGCACGTTTTCCATTATTCCACTGCTTTATCGGCCTCAGGTATCCCACAACCCTGGAATAAACCTCTGTATCCTCATTGCATACAGTACATTTTTCCTGTCGCCCATTAAGGTACCCATGGGATGGACAGACACTGAACGTCGGGCTGAGGGTAAGGTACGGAAGGCGGAAATTGGAGACTATTTTTCGGATAAGCTGTTTTACCGTATCAATATCACTTATTTTTTCACCCAAGAATATGTGCATCACAGTGCCACCGGTATATTTTGTCTGGAGTTCATCCTGAAGCATAAGGCTTTCATAAATATCATCAGTATAATTTACCGGCAGTTGTGTTGAGTTGGTATAGAAGGGATCAGATCCTTTCTCCACCTCTGACTCATTACTACAAATAATCCCGGGATATCTCTTCTTGTCCATTAGGGCGAGTCGATATGAAGTTCCTTCAGCCGGAGTGGCCTCAAGGTTAAAGATATCACCTGTTTCGTCCTGGATATCAGCCATCAAATCCCGTATATAATCCATAACCTTGAGTGAAAAGTCCCTGCCGGTATCAGAGCCTATATCTGAACCTAAAAAGTTCAGGCATGCCTCGTTCATCCCAATGATACCTATGGTGGAGAAATGGTTCTTCCAGAAAAAACCGCTCCCCTCCTTTATCGCTCTTAAATAGAACTTGGAGTAAGGGTAGAGGTTCCTTTCTGTAAATCGCTCAAGAACCTTCCTTTTTATCAGCAGACTTTCCTTTGCCAGGGTTATCATCTGTTTTAATCGGCTGAAAAAGTCGTCTTCGTCCTGTGCGAGAAAGCCTATACGGGGAAGGTTAATAGTAACTACCCCAATTGATCCTGTGAGTGGATTTGCCCCGAAAAGTCCTCCACCCCGTTTTAATAGCTCTCTGTTATCAAGACGAAGACGACAACACATGGATCTTGCGTCTTCAGGTGACATGTCTGAATTAACAAAATTGGAAAAATAAGGGATTCCGTATTTGCCTGTCATTTCCCACAAACTCTTCAGGTTCGGATTATCCCAGTCAAAATCAGGGGTTATGTTATAGGTAGGGATGGGAAAGGTAAATACACGGCCTTTGGCATCGCCCGCCATCATAGTCTCGGCAAATGCCCGATTTATCATGTCAATCTCTGCCTGGAAATCTGCGTATGTCTCCTTTTGCTCCTTTCCTCCAATGATCACCTGATTGTTTTTCAGGGTGGCCGGCACATAGAGGTCCATTGTAATATTGGTAAAGGGAGTCTGGAAACCGACCCTGGTCGGGATGTTAATATTGAAGACAAATTCCTGAATCGCCTGCTTCACATCTTTGTATTGAAGCTTGTCATGCCTTACAAATGGGGCCAGCAGGGTATCAAAATTGGAGATAGCCTGGGCACCCGCAGCTTCTCCCTGCAGTGTGTAAAAGAAGTTGACTATCTGGCCAAGGGCCGATCTAAGGTGTTTGGGAGGCGCACTCTCTACCTTGCCTTCCACACCCTTAAAGCCATTGACAAGAAGGTCTTTCAAATCCCAGCCCACGCAGTATACTGAAAGCAGACTTAGGTCATGGATATGGATATCACCGTTTTTATGAAGATCTCTTATTGCCGGTGGATAAATGCTGTTCAGCCAGTATTCTGCCGTGACATCTGATGATATATAGTTGTTTAGGCCCTGTAGAGAAAAGCACATATTGCTGTTCTCTTTTATCTTCCAGTCCTGCTCAGAAATATAGTGATCCACCAAATCCACGTTAGCCTTAGTGGTAATAGATCTGATTTGAGCGTGCTGCTCCCTGTAGATAATATATGCCTTGGCGCTCTTGTAAAAAGGTGAATCAAGGAGCACTCTTTCAACAATGTCCTGTATTTCCTCTACTTCAGGGCAAGGTCCAGGGCGCATCTCCCTTGCAAGTGTGAGGATTTTCAGTGTGAGCTTTTTAGCCTCCCTTTCATCAAATTCATTGGTAATCTCGCCAGATTTGGCTACTGCTGCGGTAATTTTTGAGGAATCAAATTCAACCACTCTTCCGTCTCGTTTTTTGATCTTTTCGAACATAGATTCCTCCACTGTTTCACGGGATTTCATTGGTATAAATTAAAAGGCCTTCAGCGCGGGAAATCTGAAGGACCTGTTTACGACCCGGTTTTAATTGGGAATTTGGGTATGAACATTAATAAAGCTCTTAGGCATACCTTTAACTGTTCCTTTTAAAAAAAAGATATACATATTAGTAACCACCTGTTCCTTTAGAATAGATGATCCTCATTTTAATGTAAAAATTAAGAATAGGTATTGAAAAGAAAAGACACCCCAGCTGCTAGCTTCAATTTTAGAACGTATGGAACAAACTATTCAATATATTGGGTTATGTCAAGAATAAAAGTCTATATGTTGCGGTTTGAATAGTTTTTCAACATTAAGATGCCAAGGGATCACAGAGACTTAGACCTGTTTTCAACAGGTATAAAAAATGATGTGGATAATTTATTTTTTGTCCTGAAGGCTATCTGCCTTATTGTAATTACAAAAAGGCCTTCAAATCCTGGTCTTTATTCTTCTATCATGGCACATGCATAATTCCCCCATGTTAATTATTTCATATCTATCCCTGCCTGATTGTGGATACCTGGTATTCAACTATATATGGTTAACCTGATATCAAGTATCCGAAATTCTCATGTTTTTACAGAAAAAATCTTGTTCATCTTACGGTTCAAAATAAAAATTACCTGCTATTTCGGAAGGTTAATCCTTTCTCCCCTCTTTATTGGCACATTAATTGCGGAATCTTAATCAAACCTCGTAGGCAGGAAATTTTTATTCAGCAGTAAGCACAGAAAGGTTATAATTCTAAAGTGAAAAGGAAGCTATCCCACCACCTAATAATAGGATTTTTAGGTAAAGGTTATGGAGTTAATATATGGAATAGGTCTGGCAAATAAAGCTCCGGCTAGTTCAGGATTGATATTTGCAAAACACTATCAAATAGGATGATATCGCTCTACCGCTTCCTTTTAATTCTTTTCGTTTTGTAAATAGAATGCGAGAAAAGCTTTTAAGGGCTCTTAAAGAATGTTGCAGGACCTGCAGCTCTTCATTATCACAATAGGCTCAAGTTTGTGGAGAAAAATATGGTTGGCTTTAAGAATAAAGTTGTATAATATTGTTCGATAGGTGCAATATACTTTACTTAGGGAAAAACTATGTAGATTATTGTGTTAAAAACCAGCGCTTGTCGGTTTTTGACCGTGCTAGTATTGCAGAGCAGATAGAAAGATCCAGAAAGTGTAAGCTTTCATATAAACGGGTTATAGGCATATTGAGCGCCACCGTGCCATGGCGGCGACAGGTGCCAGTGAATCATATCGTTCTTTTCAGGATTTCAAGGAAATGTTAATGAATAATACTGCTGTAGAAAAATTTTATACGCCGGGCCTCCATGTTAACGTCACTCACAGGGAAGGTGTTGATGAGTGGTTTATTTCGTCTGCCCCTTTGCCAGGTGAAAATCCGGCGTTGGTTTTCAAGCGCGCTGCGGAAGCCTTGAAAGAGCGGGGGGCGCAAATTCTCAATCATTTTGTGTGGCATAAAAAAGAATACAAAGCCTTGGCATATAAGGCTTGGGAGTCAATATTGGGAGAGACATCATGGCCAGTCACCTGGATGATCGATCCGCAGGGAGTATCACCCTTTGGTGGTTGTACTATCTGTGCCGTCTCTGGTACCGATGTGAAGTATTCCTTGGTAGATAATCGTGTGGTTGCTGCTGCCTATGATACTGAGATGGCAGAATATGTAGTGCTTGGTGATTTGCGTGATGAAGAAATAACTAACAGTCCGGCACAGCAAATCCAATGTGTGTTTGACCAAATATATGAGTGTCTGCAACGATATGGCATGGATTTTTCTCATGTTATGCGAACATGGTTTTATAACGATAGGATTCTTGATTGGTATGATGAATTTAATCAGGCACGTACAGCATTTTTTGAAAAGCATGATGTATTTAATAAGCATGTTCCTGCCAGTACCGGGATAGGGGCCAGAAACATTCACGGTTCCAAATTAATTGCCTCGCTTATCGCGGCAAAAGCAAAAGATGAACAGTTTTCCTTTTATGAGGTGCCATCGCCTCTGCAAAATCCGGCCTTGAATTATGGCAGTAGTTTTGCACGGGCCTTGGAGGTGGCAACCCCCGATCGGAGGCATGTTTTTATCTCAGGAACAGCAAGTATTGATGAAATGGGTGCTACTGTTCACCCCGATAATGTGAGCCGGCAGACTGAAAAGACTTTAGATGTGGTTGAGGCAATTTTAAAGTCACGAGATATGACGTGGCATAATTCTCTGCAGGGGGTTGCCTATATTAGGAAAAAAGAAGACGCGTCCATTGTACGTGGTGTTTTAGCCGCACGCGGACTTTCTGATCTGCCAATTTTACTCAGTAACAATGTTGTTTGTCGTGAAGATCTTTTATTTGAATTGGAGCTGCAAGCTGCTCGAGGAGTGTAAATGGTGTCTGTAGGAAAATTAGGATTGCTGATTCCGGTTTTACTGTTTATCACTGTTGCGAACTTGATGGGTGCAGAACAATCCGCAGTGGAATACCCCTTCAGAAATGGCGCTGAATTTGTTGCGGTTGGTAAAATTGATGAAATGTTGATGAATAGTCTTGTCATCAAAGGGATTCAGCCGGCGAACTTATGTTCTGACGAGGTTTTTATTCGCAGAGTTTTTTTGGATATGACCGGGACATTACCGGAATCATGGGAAACCACTGCCTTTCTTAAATCTCAAAATTCCAATAAACGCAGGGTATTAATCAATAGACTGATGGAAAGAGAGGCGTTTGTTGACTTCTGGACGTTCAAATGGTGCGATTTGCTTAGGGTAAAGGCAGAGTATCCTATCAACCTTTGGCCCAATGGTGTGCAGGCTTATGCCCGCTGGATTCATGAAGCGGTTAAGTACAACATGCCCTATGACCAATTTGCGCGAGAGCTGCTGACATCGAGTGGCAGTAATTTTAGAGTACCGCCGGTTAATTTCTATAGAGCTATTCAGGGTGAAGAGCCATCCGCAATCGCTGCGGCCGTTGCTCTGACCTTTATGGGAACACGTATCGAAAAGTGGCCGGAGGAAAAGCGTGCTCAATTGGAAAATGTTTTCTCGCGTGTGGCGTTCAAGCACACCGCTGAATGGAAAGAGGTTATTGTTCATGTGGATCCGGCCCAGACTGAACCACTGCAGGCTATTTTCCCCGATGGTAAGACGGTGACAGTTAGGCCTGAAAGCGATCCGCGAGTAACCTTTGCCGACTGGTTGATAACCCCTGACAATGATTGGTTTTCCCGTAATGTTTGCAATCGGATATGGTCATGGTTCATGGGCCGTGGAATCATTCATGAACCGGACGATATTCGTGCTGATAATCTAGCAGTTTATCCGGAAATACTCACATTTCTGCAGGAGGAATTGTATAAATCAAAATATGATCTGCGGCACATATTTCGTCTGATTCTTACTTCCAGTGCGTATCAGCAGTCATGCATACCCAGTAGCAAGGATTCTCAAGCCGAAACTTTATTTGCTCATTATCCTGTGCGACGCCTGGATGCTGAGGTTCTGGTCGACGCAATATGCTGGCTTACCGGGACTCAGGAAGAATATTCTAGCGTTATTCCGGAACCATTTACTTTTATTCCGGCAACGCAGTCTACGGTGAAGCTGGTTGATGGCAGTATTACCAGTCCTTTGCTTAAAATGTTTGGTCGCCCGGAACGTGATACCGGGCTTGAGGCAGAGCGTAGCAACGAGGTGTCGGACGGACAGCGTCTGCATTTGCTCAATTCGACTCACATCAAGAGTAAGATTGAAAGAGGCTTGAGGCTTAAGCAGTTACTCGCACAAAACAGGGGAAGAATTGACCAGATGACCCGGCAGATATATCTATTAACACTGTCACGTAATCCGACCAAGGATGAAATGCAGGTGGCCGCGGAACTTTTTAATGTTAAAGCCAGAAGAAAAAACAGGCAGGCGGCAATCGATTTAATATGGGCCCTAATTAATTCCAAGGAGTTTCTTTACAGACATTGAGGAGATAAGGCATGAGCAAAGCAGACAAAACGCTCTTGACGCGAAGAGAGGCAATGAAATACGGCCTGCTGGGAGCGGCAGCTCTGGCAGCGGGAGGGCCTTTAAATTTGTATGCGGATCCCCCCCCACTTCTCAAACTTAATGCAAAAGCCAAGTCGGTTATTCAGATCTGGATGTGGGGCGGGCCTTCACACCTGGACAGTTTTGATCCTAAGCCTGATGCCAGTTATGATTTTTGCGGGCCGTATAATAATCCTATCAAAACCAATGTCGATGGTATCAGAATTTGCGAAATGCTACCGTTGTTAGCGAAACAGGCTGACAAGTATTCCATAATCCGTAGTATGACCCATGGTATCAATGCCCACGAAACAGCGTCATATATGACCCAGACCGGGCATGAACCAGGTCGCCTGGTTTATCCCTGTGTCGGTGCAGTGGTGTCGATGTTAAAAGGATATAAGTACGGTTATAAAGGAGTGGTACCTCCTTATATTGTGCTGACCCAGCCTCAGGGACGTTTCTCTGAAGCAGGATTTTTCGGTCCTGAATACAAGCCGTTCTCAACGGGTGGTGATCCTAACAGGGACCCGTTTATGGTGGAAGGCATAGTTGCTAAGGGAATCACTGACGAGCGTCAGCACAGCCGTCGGGCACTGCTGCATTCCCTTGATACCTTGGGCAAAGCCATGCCGGAAGAAAAAAACTTCAAACAACTCAATCAGGCTGAAGACAAGGCTTATGAAATGATGTTCGGTGATGTCAGAGAACTGTTTAATTTGTCCAGCGAATCCGATGAGACCAGAGACCTGTATGGCCGCAATACATTTGGCCAGGGATGCCTGACTGCAAGGCGACTGGTAGAGCATGGAGTACCTTACGTCACTATAAATTACAAGGGGTGGGACACCCATAAGCAGCATTTCCAGATCATGGGACGCAAGCTTCCTGAGATGGACAGGGCAATGGCCACATTGCTGAAGGATTTGAGCGAGCGAGGATTACTTGACAGTACTATTGTCTGGTGGCAAGGCGAGTTTGGCCGTGGGCCGAAAATTCAATGGAATCCACCCTGGAACGGAGGTCGGTCACATCATGGTGCATGTTTCTCGGCTATGGTTGCGGGTGGTGGATTTAAAGGCGGAAGCATTATCGGCTCATCTGATCGCACAGGGTCTGAGGTGGACACGCGCCCTGTTTATCCGCAGAATATGATCGGAACTATCTATCACCTGCTTGGAATAAATCCCAATGAGCTCTTGCCGAATTCCCGTGGGCTGGATGTGAAAATCATGCCACAGGCAGAAGAGGGAGATGGTCTTCTTACGGAGATTATCTAACCATGATTGACGATGGGGGTTAAAAATGTTTTTCAAATGGAAAATTATTATTGCTTTTTTGATTTTGAGTGCTGCTGTTTTAGCTGATGCGGCCCAACATCTTCCGCCGAGTATTGCGTACATCTATCCTGCTGGTGCGGCACGGGACAGTGAAGTGGAGATAGTTGTTGGTGGTCAGTTTCTCAGAAATCCGACCGATGTCTATGTTTCTGGCGAAGGGGTGCATGCATCTGCCATTCGTTATTTTAAGCCGTCTCGCAAATTAAGGCAAGGTCAGAAATGGCTGCTCGTTGACGGAATGATGAAAGCATGTTTAAAACAGTTTAAAAAAGCGGGGCTGACAACAGAAGAAGTCGAAAAAACGCGCGAACAAATGATCCGTTCATTTCCCTGGTCTATATTAAAAAAGGATATAGAAATTGGCGAATATACATTGCCAGAACATCCTCTGCTGACAAATCTTGAAGATAAGACCCTGCGCGAGGTGATGCATATTGCTTCCATTTTCTTTTTTCCGCGCAAAAAATTGCAGCTCAACCCGCAGCTTGCGGCGCTGGTGACGATCAGGGTTAAAGTCGATGCCAACGCTATGCCTGGTGACAGAGAACTTCGACTCAGGTCAAGACTGGGATTAACCAATCCAGTCGTGTTTCAGGTAGGGCAGTTGCCTGAACAGCGGGAACTGGAACTGAATGACCTTGAAGCAAATCAATTACCTAATGGACAGCACTGGTGGAAAGAGCTGGTGAAACCAGTGGTACTGAATATGCCCATATTGTTGAATGGTTGTATTATGCCCGGAGATGTGGACCGCTTTCGCTTTCGCTCCCAAAAGGGACAACGACTGGTGATAGAAGCGTCCGCCCGCCGACTCATTCCATATTTGGCCGACGCAGTACCCGGCTGGTTTCAAGCGGTGATAACACTCTATGATGGAGATGGGAATGAACTCGCCTATGCGGATGATTATCGTGGTAATCCCGACCCTGTTTTGTTTTTCGAGGTTCCGCAGGATGGCGAGTATGAATTGGGGATTCGTGATTCTATTTATCGTGGAAGGCATGATTTTATTTATCGCGTTTCAATAAGCGAAGATCCTTTTATTACCGGTATTTTCCCCCTCGGTGGTCCTGAGGGGAAAGAGGTGACCGCTTCTCTATCCGGCTGGAATTTACCGACTCAAGAGCTGGTATTGAATACCGACTCCGAAGGCAAATGGATTCGAAGAGCTTTTATTCACACGGGAAAAAAGTTGTCTAATAGCATTCCCTACGCAGTGGATAATCTGCCGGAATGTTATGAGAACGAGTCCGTTGATGTAAGCAATGATGAACGCAAAGGCGCGCAGAAGATAAACGTGCCCATGATCGTCAATGGTCGTATCGATACAGACGGCGATAGTGATCTCTTTCAGTTCAATGGTAACGCGGGTGACCAGATTGTAGTTGAAGTCTCAGCCCGTCGGCTGGATTCTCCGATGGACTCCTTGTTAAGGCTGATGGACGAGTCCGGTAAAATTCTGGCGTGGAACGATGATAATTACTATAAAGAGAATAATCTTCATGTGGACAGGCTGGGATTGTTAACCCATCACGCGGACTCTTATCTGATGGCAAAATTGCCGGAGACCGGGACCTACTTTGTGCAAATATCCGACACTCAGAGGCACGGGGGAGAGTATTATGCCTATCGTTTGCGCATTTCACATCCACGTCCCGATTTTTCTCTTCGTATAACACCATCAAGTATTCATGCCCGTCCCGGGATTCATATTCCTTTCTGTATTTACGCCCTGCGCAGGGATGGTTTTGATGGCGAAATAACGGTGAAAATAAAAGACAATGAAACTGGATTTACGTCGAAGAGATTGGTGATCCCTGCAGGAAGCAATAGTGCTTGGATGACTATCACTGCTCCCCAAAAGGTTACTGCCGACGTGATCAATCTGGAATTTCAGGGAACTGCGCAAATTGATGGCAAAACTGTTCACCATGACACTGTAGCCGCTGATAACGTGATGCAGGCATTTCTTTATCAGCACTTGGTTCCCGCCAGACAGCTTATCTGTGCTATTAAAAAACAGAGAAGACCAGTGATGTCGATGGAGTTGGTCAGTGAAGACCCGGTGCAGCTTACTTCCGGTGCCAGCGCGAAGGTGAAGATAAATACTTCAGAGAAAGAGGACCTCCAGGATAGCGTGTTAGTAATTCATAATGCTCCTGATGGAGTATCAATTGAGGGACCAGTAACTCCGGTTCCCGGCGGTTTCGAGTTTAACCTTAAAATCTCCAGCGGCTCAAAGGCAAAAGGCTTTGCGGGCAACCTGATCATCGAAGTGCTCAAAGAAAGTTTCGTAAATAATAAAGATGGCACCCAATCTAAAAAGAAACGAAGACTGTCCATTGGCTATCTTCCTGCCACCCCCATCCAGATTGCAGCAGAGGGAGAGAAATCGGGGGTGGGTGTTTCTGAATGAAGGGAAAAGGATTAAATCGAAAGGATCGGGATATGAAATGAATAAGGCTTTTTTCTTACATGTTCCTTTTTTCTTACGAAATTCTCAATCTTCATAAGCCTCTCTCTAACTCTCTTATTAGAATAAAACAAGCCTGTCTTGATTTGTAATGCAGGAATAATCTCTATTGTTTTTCGCAAGTCAAATGGGGGAAAGGATAGAAGATTGCCTAAGATTGTTGTTTAATCGTAAGGCATACCTGTTTAAAGGCCGATTCCAGGGAAATGCAGTCCATATTCAGTACTAGCTGGTAATTAGAAGGGTCGTCGTAATCCTTTTTGCCCAGCTTAGAATATAGGTTAGCGCGGCGCTTGTCTTCAGTGTTCACGGCCTTAATGGCTCGTTTATTTGAAAGGTTGTGGTGATCCATCAAAAATTTTACTCTATTTTCAAACTCATTAATTAAAAGAATATGATAAGCATCCGGATGATCACTCAGGATGTATTGACTTCCCCTGCCCATGATCACGGCATTTCCTTCATCCGCAATTTGAGCAACAATTAATACGAGATAATCTATGTATATTTTTTCGTCAATATAACCACACTCACCGGCTAATATACAATCCAGCCATCGTTTTGAAACCATCTTTGAAATAACCTTTGCCAACTTGGTACCACTCTCTTCTTCGACAAGTTTTACAAAGTTAGGAGAAACATTTGCCTCTTTCGCGATCATTTGCAGGATGCTACTATCAACAAAAGTATAGTTCAGTTCATCGGCTATCATTCTGCCAAGGGTTTCCCCTCCTGCGCCAAATTGTCTCGAAATAGTGATTACCGCCATCAAATCCTCCTCCTGGATATTCCGGTTCGATCTTTTCCCATGATGTATATTAAAGATTTATTTTCGTTTCCTTTTTAGAATGTAGTACACATTTTTTTTAAAGATCAATTTTTCTTCAAGAAGGATCAGAGATGATCAGAGTGGGGAAGTTGGACTTTTCAGCCAGAATTTTTGCCGTGCTTCCTGTCCATCTATCTTTCAACCTGTTTCTTCCGGAGCTTCCCACGACAATCATAGTTGCCCTGCATTCCTGTGCCGCCTTTTCTATCTCAGAGATGGTATCTCCAATATAGACATGAGGGTTAGCATTAATACCTTCGGCCTCAAGAGTATCACATATATTGTCAAGCCTGTTTCTGCTTTCCTTACGGGTCTTCTGAACTTCCGTTATCGAGGATCCATTCAGCTCTTTTTCGTCGTTAACGTGGATTACATTTACTTCCTGGATAACTTTTTTCAATCCTTTCAGGCATTCAATTGACTCCTGATCAGCTGGTGACCAGTTAGTTGCGAAGAGGGGCCTTTCAAAGGGCATGCCATTTTTATTTCCTCCTTTGGGCAGATCTTTATACACCAATACGGGAGTCGCAGTCCTGTGAATAATTTCCGTTATGTCGGAACCTGAATAGAGCTGCTCTAATTTTCCTTTATGAGGTGGTCCCATTACAATTATATCCGCATTCTCTTTTTCCCATGAAGAGACGACTTGCTGAACTAAACTACCCACAACAATATAGACACCCACCTCCATGCCCTGCTCAAATAGATTTTCCGCCCAATCAATAAACCGTATATTGGCCTTTTCCCTTAATTTGAGTTCCTCGGTCTTTTGATATCCTGAGCCCCTGTGCATTGCAACCTTTTCTCTTTCTATCACGTTTAGTAAAACTACATGGTCAAGAGCGGCCTTTCTCAGGTTAAGTAATGATTGCAGGGCGTCGAATCTCAGCTCCTCGAATTTAGTCACAAATAATAGTTTTTTGATCACCATGGTATTGTATACACACCTGTCTGCAAGGTTAAGTATTAACCTGTTTAATCAAATTTTAAAAACACGTACAATTTTTTTCAAGAGGTAGGCAACCTGACATTAATTCTTCCCTTAAGTCGTAAATCAACCCAGGATCTTTTTGATTATGTCAGCCAGTTCCTCGGATTCAACCGGTTTTTCGAGATATATCTCGGGTTCCGGCACCTTATCGCCTCCAAATTCAACCAAAGCCTTCTGAGAACGAAGGAATGTTCTTTTGGCTATTCCGGAAAGGATAACAACAGGAATACCTTTCAAAGTCTTGTCGGTTTTTAGCACACTATACAATCTTAGGCCGCTCTGTTTCGGCATTAACACATCCAGGATCACAAGATCGGGAATCTCTTTCTGGATTAAATCTAGGCCTTCTTCACCGTTTGTAGCAACCAGTGGTGTATAGCCGTTCTCCTCTATAATTGTAACGTTAACCAGCCTTATATCCGGATCGTCATCAACAACAAGCACCTTTTTTCCCATATCAAATCCTCCTTGTGGGTGTTAAAATCCTTTCCTGCATTGCCTGCGGAGACAGCCTATAACCCTTCCCAGGGTTGGCCTACTTATCCAATCTCTTTATATGGTAATCTAATAATAAAAGTTGTCCCTTCTCCTGCCTGGGACGTCACATCTATCGTTCCATTATGTTCTTCTATGAGCTTTCTTGTGACGAGTAACCCGAGACCCGTTCCCTTTACCCCTTTTGTACTGAAAAATGACGAAAAAATTTTTTCCTTGACCTCTTTGGACATCCCTGATCCGTTATCTTTAACCTCAAACCTAAGGATGTTGCCCTCTTCACGGTCAGTTTTAATAATGACCTGGTGCTGCTTGTGTGGATCATCATCAAATATACAGGCATCGATCGCGTTTGAAAGCAGGTTAAGGAGGCTCCGGTGTACAGCTCGAGGGTCCATTGTTACTTCCCCGATATACTGTGAAAAATCCTTGATAAGTTCTATATCATGGTCTTTTGCTATTTCTTTTGAAAGTTCATATACATCATTAGCAATATCATTAGGGAAGCAATTTTCATATTCAGGCTTTCTTTCCTTTGAATAGGTCAACAGATCAAGAACTAGATCAGACGTTCGTTTTATGTTTCTCTGTATCATCTGCCAGCCGTCTTTTAGCTTATTCGTGTCATTTTTTTCAATAGCTAGGTCGACTAGATAGCTCCCCCCTTTAAAACCGTGTAAGATATTTTTTATGCCATGTGCCATACCGGCCACAGTCTGTCCAATAGCTGCCAATCTCTCCGAGTTTACCAACTCCTGTTCCAGGCATTTAATCTCCCTCAAGTCCTGAAAGAAGCCTACGTTCCCCATCATGACATTATTTTCATACATAATAGCCCCTGAAAATCTTACAGGAATTTTATCACCATCTTTTGATATAATCAAGGCATCTCTCCATGGTAATTCGTCTGATACTTTCTTATGAGCGGATTTTGAGTTTAAGATCTCCACAACTTCAGACGGGTACAGATCCCTTATATCCATCTTCCCGATGACCTCAGACCGGGAATATCCAAAGATTAATTCAGCGGCAGGATTGAAAACAACTATCTTCCATTCATCATCAGCAGCTATAATTCCATCGATGGAGCTCCTTATCATTTTTTCCGTGAAACTGGATTTTCTCCTGAACTCCTCGGTTGCAATACGGCACATATTTTCCAAGTCATTGGTGTATGCATTGAGTTGTCGTCGAATATTAATCTTTTCATTGGCCCTTTCGAGAGCAATTGAAAGCACCTCGTCTTTGACCGGCTTGTTGATAAAGTCAGAGGCGCCGTATTGAAGAGATTCAATGGCGGAATCGATATCTCCGTGACCCGTAATGATGATCACCTCGGCTTCGGGTTGGATCTCCTTGATCTTCTTCAAGACCTCCAAGCCATCCATACCCGGCATTTTTATATCCGTAAGAATGATCTGGGGAGATTCCTCTTTAAATACCTTTAATCCTTCCTCGCCGCTCTGTGCAGTGACAACATCATAGCCGTCGCTTCTAAGGGACATGGCCATCACCCTTAGAATTGCCGCTTCATCATCAATGAGTAGAATTTTTTGCATGTGCTAGTGCCTTTTACTGATCAAGGGCCGGAAATCTTAACAAGAAAGTGGTGCCTTTTCCAAATTCACTCTCTATTTGTATGTCGCCATCATAGTCTTTTATTATCCCGTGGCTAATACTCACACCTAGGCCAGTCCCCTTACCTATTTCCTTAGTTGTAAAAAAAGGTTCAAATATTTTATTAATAATCTCCTTTGACATTCCTATGCCGGTATCAGACACGGTAACAACCACCTGATTGTTTTCTAGGAATGACCTTATTTCTAGCTGCTTCTTCCATCCGTTTTCGACAAGTTGACTCGCTTTTTCATCCATGGCATCAATCGCATTTGTCACAAGATTGATAAAAACCTGCTCGAGCCGATTATGTTCAGCCATGATATTCGGCAATTTAGGATCAAAATCCAGTTTCAATTCCACCTGATGAACTCTGAGCTGATCTCCCAACACTTTAAATACATCCCTTATTGGATCATTGATGTTAACCTTAGTTCTAACAACCTCTGATTGACGCGCAAAATCCCGCATGTGCTTGATAATATCTGTGGCTCTCTGCACATTTTCACTGATATCTTTTGCCAGAGTTATAAGATCTTCATCTTTGATAGGTTCATTTTTCTTTATCATTTTCTGAAAGTAATCAGACCAGACCTGGATTACATTCAGTGGCTGATTTATTTCATGCGCCATCCCCGCTGCCATGAGGCCCAGTGTAGTCATTTTGCTTGCCTGTACCAGATGGGTCTCCCTTTCCACGCTTTCAGTAATATCGGTCGTTGCAGCAATAAGCACATCGTTATTCCGATATCCTGCATAACTGACATTTACATTAACATAGAAAGGAGTATGACCTTTTTTATAATGCCGTTTCTTAGAGAAAAGGATAGACTGGTCTTTTGAAAGGGTTTTTAATCCATTAATCAGTTCTTCATCATCTGAGTCTCCCAGGTTTGGAAAATGCATCTGAAAAAATTCATCTCTTGAATAGCCATAACAGATTTCCGCCCTGCTGTTGACATCAAGAATATTTAATGTCTGACGATCTATGATAAAAATGGGATTAGGATCATTATTGAAAAGGGATCTGTATTTTTCTTCCGACTTTATGTATTGTTCATAGAGTACGGAGTTCTCGATGGTTATACCGATTCTGTTACTAATCAATTCAATGACATTTATCTCTTCAGTGCTAAAATGATCGATTCTTTTTGTCCCGATCCTGATGACACCAAAGGCCTTCTTCTCCTTGGCTTTGATTGGTATATATGCAAGAGACTTCAATCCCTCTATTTCAGAGAGACCAATATTTTCATTGCTACCCTCTGGCAGGTCTTCAAAGAGCGTCCATTTATCACTCTGAACTACCTGATGCACAACACTGTTTTCATCTATTGTCCCGTATTTTCTTTTATAACCTTCGGAAATACCACGACTGTACGTGAGACGAAAGAGGTTGTCCTCCCCTCGGAGAAAGATGCAAATGCTCTCTGCTGATAAAAAACTGTTTACTTCCTCAATTGCCTCATTTATCCGGTCTTCTAACTCAAAAGGGCTGCTCAGAGAATTATATATAGAGCAGAGGGCGGCAAGCTCCCTAGTATGCCGTTCCCGTTCTTCCTCTGCCTTTTTTTTCTCAGTAGTATCCCAAATGGTTTCTATAGCCCCAATTATAGCACCATCGGGTCTCTTTATCGGTGCTGCGGTAAAGAAAGCCCATCTATCTTGACCTCCAAGGCCTGGGAAAAATTCTTCAGCTTCATAGGCATCTTCTATCAGATTAGACTTGCTCCAATTTTCACCATAATACTTACTGATCTCCCCCTCTTCAAACTGATATAAAATAAAATCCGCCATGACGGGGCGCTCTTTTTCCCTGAAAGGTAACCAATGTTTATTGGTCCCGACGATCTCGTCTGCGCTATAGCCGGTTAATTTTTCCAATGCCCTGTTCCAGTAGGTTACGATATGATCACGGTTTATGACAAATGTCGGAATAGTGGTCCCCTGAATTATTTGAGACATGGTGCTTTCGTTTTCCATTAGGTCCCTTTTTATTCTTAGGGAATACTCGGTCCTTTTTTTGATAATATCTTCAAGATGGCATGAGAATTGATCAAATAGCTCTCTGGTCTTTTCTGGATGATTAACGTGTTTTTGCAGCTCTCTATGTGTCTTTATTTTTGCCTCTTCTATTTGAAGAGAAATCCATAAAAAAGCTGCCTCAAAATGGTCTATCAGCTTTATTCCGGGAGGCACCTCCTTTTTTAATACTTCAGCAAGCAGTGTATCTCTTGTTAATTCCAGAATCACATGGAGATCTTTAAAATGAAAAAACTCCCTGTAGTCATCGGTAGTGAAAATGCCTTTTTGTCTGGCATATTCTATACCTTCCGCCTGTTTGTTTTTGTCGGCTACACCAAGTATGTTTGGCATCTGATCAATGAGGTCTTCACAGGCCATAATCTGCAGGAATACTCTGCAAAAATTTCCGCCTCCTATAATGGCGATATTTGATCCCTTTAAAGATATCATTTTCACCCTCTAAATGTTAAACCTTTGACCATTGGTCAAGGTCTTGATTTGTCCCTAGCACCAGGGCTGTCTAATTGTGTCCGGTTTTCTGAGTTCTTTGATTGATTAAAACCTGGACGCCTTTTCTCAGAAAAATCTTATTAGGAATTTCATGTAACACCCTTAAAGTTCAAGACAGCAATAAATGGTGGCAATTTAAGGGGAGTAAGCCTTATGGAGGCTTACCCGTTAAAAAATCAGGCGGCCCTACTGTTGGCTAAATATTGAGATAGGATTTTATCCCGCCATCGAAAAGAAAAGTGTTCCCCACCCCCTAAATTGTCTGTTAAAATTCATTTTACAGAAAACCATGGGGTCTTTGTAAAGTTCTCTGGAGGCCCTGATTATCAAAAGAAAATTAGGGTTACAATCAGAAAACACGGGACCAGAAAGACCAAAGAGTATTTGAGTATGTAGCCAAAAAAACTGGGCATTGGCGTGCCTGCTTCTTCGGATATTGATCTTACCATAAAGTTGGGCGCATTCCCAATATAACTGCAGGCGCCGAAAAAAACCGCTCCGGTTGAAATAGCTTTAAGATAGACAGCATTTTCAGACATAAGGAGGGGAACGGCCTGAGCCTCCGTCAGGTGAGCGTAAAAGCTTCCGAGAGCGGTATTCAAAAAGGTGAGGTAGGTCGGAGCATTGTCGAGAAAGGCTGAAAGTGCACCCGTAATCCAAAAATAGTGAACTGGCTCCTTTACCGCATTGATCAAAAATGCCAGATCTCCCTTTGATCCCGCCTTTAGTATAAGCAGACATGGTATCATAGTAATGAAGATTCCTATAAAGAGGTAGCCAACCTCTATAATAGGAAACCATGTAAAGTTGTTATCTTCGCGTAATTTTAGGGATGTCAGCATCATGGAAAGAATTCCCATTGCAAGTAAAAGAAAATCGCGCACCCAATCTTGAACAGCACGGTGCACTCCAAAGGTATTGACCTCACCCCAGTCCACTATTCCGCTCATAAGTACTGATAAGACAATACCTGCTAGAAAAATAAAGTTGTGTGCCCCTTCGAGTTTGATAGGCACCTTGACGCCCTCCTCTTCTGGAGGGGTTATCCCTTCATTATGGTAGTAGTATGAATCTAGAGTGAAGAAAACTACAAGCAGAATTAGAGAGACAACAAGCATATGAGGGAGTATCTTGAAGGTCCAGAAGAAGCTTACTCCGTGAAGAAAGCCTAAAAACAGGGGAGGATCACCTAAAGGAGTCAATGAACCGCCCACATTCGCTACTAGGAAGATGAAGAAAACCACCATAAATGTCCTGTTTTTCCGATAGTTATTGGCTCGCAGGAATGGCCGGATCAACAGCATGGCTGCCCCTGTTGTTCCCATCCACGAGGCCAAGATAGTCCCGATTATCAGCATTATGGTGTTAAGGGCTGGTGTGCCCCGAAGTGTGCCGCGGAGCAAAATTCCTCCAGAGACGGTATAAAGGGACCATAAAAGGATTATAAAGGGTACATAGTCGGCAAGGATAATATGAAGAATCTCATAAAGTGCATCTCCCTTAAAGGCTATCAGAAAAGGCAGCGCTAAAGTTACTACCCAAAAGGCAGAGACCTTGCCAAAATGATGGTGCCAGAATTCCGGAGTAAGAAGCGGAAACAGTGCGATGGAAAGTAGCATGCATGCAAATGGGATACAGCTCCAGAGCGGCAGCACTTCACCTAAATTTATATGCCCATGTCCTTGAACTGAGTGTTCAGTTTCATGTGTTGCTACCTTAGTATGAGTCGCTTTGTTTTCTACCTTTTCATGGGAAGGTTCTACCGTATGCTCTTTAACAGTGTTATTATTCTTATGCTGTGTCAATGGATCTTCTTTATCAGAAGCAAAACCAGAAATTGAGAATGAAAGGATGCTGAACAGAAAAACGAACATCATCCACTTGTTGAAGCTCATTTATCAGTCCCCTCCCTAGGCCACGTGGTTAGTTGTTAAGAACTAGAAATTCAACTCCAGCAGTATAGGTGAAATTGTTTTGTGCGTCAATAATGATTCTGAAACATTACGAAAAGGATCCACAAGGCGTAGTTGTTGAACTGGCCCAATATTTGGGGATGGTCAGTTGATGGTCTGCAGTAACATGGTTATAATGCTCATTTTTCAAACCCATCAGCTATAAAACAGTATGATGATTTAAAGTCGTACTGATGTCAAACGGGATTCTTTCTGATTTGAGCATATGCTTAAGTCGAATGTTAAAAGCATTAAGCAACAAACTGGCAAAAGCCTTTTACTACGTAATGAGAGATCTGTTTTCATAGCACATCGCTTAGAACCTGATGAGTTGCTGACGAGGATCAGTTTAAACTGACAAGAGCCGAATAAACAAAGTAACGAGCATGGATATAGGTAAAAAACATTATAATAATATGACTAATATACTACCTGAAAAGTTTTATCTTGCATCATTAATTGAATCAATAGAATTTAAAATTTCTGAAATATCATTGACACATGTTTCTTTTTGTTTTTATAGTCACCAATAAATTTAAACTACAATTCAGGAGGATATATGTCGGAAAAAATCAGCTATAAGGAAGATAGTGAAAAACCGGTTGCGGTTTTTGAGACCAGCATGGGGACATTTGAGGCTGAGCTTTATGCCAAAAAGGTCCCGGAGACGGTCTGGAATTTTATTAATCTCGCTGAAGGCAGGCAGGAGACAACACGAGGCGGTAATTACTATGATCGCTTGATGTTTCATAGAGTTATTGATGGGTTCATGATTCAAGGCGGATGTCCCTTTGGTACTGGTATGGGTGGACCCGGTTACCAGTTTAAGGATGAATTTGATCCTGACCTGCGCCATAATAGCGAGGGAATCCTTTCCATGGCTAATGCCGGCCCCGGAACCAATGGAAGCCAGTTTTTTATAACACTGGCCCCCACCCCTCACCTGGACGATCACCATTCAGCATTTGGGAAGGTTATTATGGGCATGGATGTTGTGAGAGAGATCGGAAAGTGTGAGACCACGGGCAGTGACAGGCCCAAGACACCAATAGTTATTGAAAAGCTAAAGATAAGCAGATGACGGCACTGGTGGGATGGAGTATTAGGGAATTGGTCCCATTCTCCATCCATAAATTCCCACATAGATAGTGTGAGTTTAATGCCCAGGACCTTTATTTATCCAATCCTAATTCTTCCATAACAGTATCATGTATCATTGGCCTGAAAGCCCTTATCTTCTTGTTCTCGCGAGTCGGATGTATACGGTTAGTGAGCAATATGGCAATAACATCTTTTTCCAGGTCCATCCAAATTGAAGTCCCGGTAAAACCAAGGTGGCCGACGCTGTTTGGGGAAAAATATCTTCCTGCACTAGAACCATGAGAAGAGGGTGTGTCCCAGCCAAGTGCTCTGGTGCAACCATTGACCAGCCCTTGAGTCCTGCAAAATTTTTTTACCGTCCCTGGTTTAAAGTAATCTTTTCTTTGACCCAGGTAGTGTGTCCGTAGAAGATTTACTATATTAAATGTTTCTTCTGCTGTCCCGAAAAGTCCTGAATGACCAGAGAATCCGCCCACGGCTGATGCGTTTTCGTCATGTACCTCACCCTGGAGGAGATGCCCACGCCAGGCACATCTCTCTGTTGCTGCGAATTCATTCTTTGCAAAACCGGGTTGTTCCATATTTTTATAAAAAAAGGTCCGGTTTAAATTCAGGGGATTGAAGATAATGGACTTCACAAACTGGTCCAAGGGTTCACCAGCCAGCTCCTCAATGACCCATTCAAGGAGCATGAATCCCAGATCACTATAAATAAAATCGGTCCCGGGCACATATGCCAGAGGCTCATTCACAAGCAGATCCCTTAGTGCCCGCTTTCGTTCAAAAGGCCTGTGCCTTTGCAGTTCCAGATAAAAAGGTTTCCAATCAGCAAAGCCTGATGTATGGCTCAGGAGATGGCGCAGGGTAATTTTTTCCTTGTCTGTGTGCTGAATTGGTGTGAGAATCTCAGATAAGGGCTGATCAAGCTCTGCCTTTTCATGATCAATCAACCACATCATAGCGGGCATAGTTGCCAGGACCTTTGTCAATGAGGCAAGGTCAAATATTGTATCTTTTTTAACAGGCCAGGCGTCTGGCCCCGATAAAACCTGACCAGCCTCCTGGAAAAAGATCTTTTTTCCTCCTTGTGCAACAAGGAGCAAGGCCCCGGAAAACGCCTTATCTGAAATTCCCTGTTCGATAAGGCTTTTTATTCTATTGTCAGTTCCCTTCTTCATTCAGCTCATCCATATATACAGATGCAAATATCTTTGCATCTGAGATAAGGTCACTCAAGAGGCAGTACTCATTGGGTTGATGGGCTGTGTCCTGTGTTGTTACCCAGACCGCAGCGGGGATGCCAGCCCTGCGGAAAAAAGCCGCAACTGTGCCTCCTCCAATACCTATTTGCTCGGTATTAAGATTTTTTATTGTCTTGATTGCCTTTGCAAGGGCCTTTACTACCGGAGCATCTATAGGTGTAGGGTTGGTCGCGTCCTGTCTGTAAACCTGTTCTACCTGAATCTCAAGGCCTAGTTCAGCTGCAACATCTGATGTAATCTTCTCCACCTGGACAAGAATGTCGTCGGGCTGATGATGCGGCAGTATACGGCAGTCCATATAAAAGATGTTTTTACCTGGGATCGTGTTTATATTCGGGACATTGGGCTCCGTCTTTGTGGATTCAAAGGTGGATGTGGGTGGATTGAACAGATCGTCCCGCTGGCCGAATGCCTGTTTTAGATCATTAAGGGCAACCACAAGTTTTGCCATTCCGTATAGGCTGTTTTTACCCTTATCCGGGGTGCTGCCGTGGCATTGAAATCCTATGACAGTGAATTTCAGCCATAGCAGGGACTTCTCTGCCACCTCTATCATTGAGCCATCTTTATTTCCACCATCAGGCACTATGATGAGATCCTCTGACGAGAAGAAATTACTGTGTTGTTTTAAAAGGTATTCAAGCCCGTATTTGCTTCCGGTCTCCTCATCCGCCACAAATACAAGTCCCACATTATTCCTGGGTCTCTTGCCGGATTCCAAAATCGCTTTCAGCCCGATAAAAGAGCTGACAATACCATGTTGATTATCCTCCACACCCCTGCCGATAATTCGGTCCCCATCTATCTTTACTTCATATGGATCAGTCGCCCAGAGTGAATGGTCGCCCGGAGGGACAATATCCATATGGCTTAGGACCCATATGGTCGGGCCTGGTTGTTTCCCCTTCCATTTTGCGACCAGGTTGGGGCGGTATCCGTCCCTTGCCCTTTTGTCAGGTGCCCGGATCTCTTTAATATAGTCCGGTTTAAGTTCTTCAATTATGGTTTGAAGGTATGCCGCTTTTTCGTGCTCACCAGTTCCATTGTTTTCAGGGCCTAAAGCTATTCTGGAAGTGAGTCCGGCTTGCAGTTCAATTATTTCATCCTTGTATCCATCTATGTTTCTTAAAAGACTATGTAAATTTGGCAAACCTTTTCCCTCCTGAAGTCATTATTTTTGAATTTCTAATTCATGAAAGTCCTGAAAGTTGTTTTATTTCATTCATGATATTTCTAAAAAATGGTTCCGGATCAGAGGAGGCATCTCCATATATTGACCTGCCAATATTGATTCGGACATTGGTCGGGAATCCATTCCTTTTGTAAGAGATCCCTACAGGAATAAACCGCACCATTCGGCGGGAAAGGATCATCTTTATCAGGCCCATTTTGCCTCGTCCCATTTCGTCCCGGAAATATGTACCCTCTGGAAAAATGACGATCCCTTGTCCATTACTCAAAAGCTCCAGCATACGGATTAATTCTTCGCGACTTTTCAGGGGAGTTTCCCGGTTCAAAGGAATACCCCCAGGGATGATAGAACATATCGGGACACTGAATTTGAAAACAATTCATATTTGGCAATGA
>JAFDJA010000236.1 GCA_019307745.1 Deltaproteobacteria bacterium
GCATATACTGTTTCACCTGTAAGCCCGAAGTCCGGTCCCAGAGGAGCATCACTCCCGAACAGAAGATGATCTGTACCGAAAAAATCATGGCTGCACATTAATGCTGATGTGCTGCCGTAGACAGCGGTATCATTATAGAATCTACGGAAATGTTCCAGAGGCTTCCTGCTGCTTTTACTAGCTTCATGAACCAATCGAAACATCCACTTTATCCGCCCTTCAAAGAAAGGCACCATACTTCCACAATGATGGGTTATAAACTTTATATCAGGGTAAAGATCAAAAATATCCGAAGCGACAAGACGTCTCATTGCGGATGCCGTCTCAAACGGCCAACCGAACAACGGCTCATCAATACCTTTGGGTGATACCGGATGAATCCAGATGGGAAGGTCACAGTCAGCCATTTTCTCGTAGAGCGGTTTGAATTTTGGAAGATCCAGAGTTTCACCATTTATTGTGGAAACTATCTGAACTCCCTTCAGACCCAATTCATTGATCGCCCTATCAGCTTCCTTTAAAGCTTCATCTATATTATTCAGCGGTAGACATGCAACACCAGCTATAAATTTATCAGGGTACCTATCAACAATTTCAGCAAGCTCATCATTTGCAATTTTTGCCAGCACAACGGCATCACCACTGGAGACCACTGTCTCCAATGATGGAAGCGAGACGATTAACACCTGTAATACATCAGGGTACCGGTCCATAAGCCGTAAACGTATATCCAAATCACAATTTGCCCTATTATGCATCTCTCTGAATTCAGAACCTGATTTAACCTTTTTCATCAAGGCATTCCGATATTTCTCAGGCAGGATATGAGAATAAATATCAATTTTCATGATGAGTTCGCCTCCCTATTCTTGTAATTCTATTGATTTTGGTTTGGAAAACCACGTTCTTTGAACTAGGATATTTAATCAAATGAATTACCAGAAAGATGCGGGAAAGATGATGTCTATGGCCCGTTTCGGGCACTCCATCCAGCATATACCACAGTGCCAGCACTCCTCATTATAAGTCGGGTCAGGCATATTGGTACGTTCATCTATTGTAAAGACATCCAAGGGGCATAGATCGTAACACCTATTACAGCCAATGCATTTTTTATAGTCAACCTTTGCGGGCATCTTATTACTCCTCCTATGCGTATTCCGGTTTCAGGTCAGGGATCCCTTTTATCTCCAGGACCGGCTTGCCATTTTCCATCCGCTGGAAGGTAAGCATATTGTCCCTGGACTTATCCATCTCAGGATAGTCTGGCCTTATATATCCAAAACGGGTCTCTTTACGTTCCAGGGTGGCGTGCATATGCGCTTCAGCAAGGTCCATAATATTCCTGACCTCAAGGCACCTCATCAGTTTGTGGGGATTCTCGGCCATAAGGTTGGGCAGGAACTTTCTTCTCAGAGAACCAAGTCGGCGTATACCCTCACGCAGCTTTCCTTCTGAAGGGAACATTCCCACATAACGGTCACACGCATATCTAATACATGATTCAAGTTCCATGGGCTCTGTGCCGTCTTTTACCTTCATAGGTGCGAGCGCAGTCTCTTTTTGCTCTGTGACCTGACCCTCGTCAATGGTTGAGTCCTTAATCCTGTTTATATAATCCGGCATTGCGTCACCAACGAGAAATGCACTGATCGTGGCAGCACCGCATCCATGCAGCCCATTTACACAATCTCCCACAGCAAAAAGCCCCTTCAGGCTTGTTGACTCAAAGGTCTCATCTGTGGATATACCGGCAAAGGGAAAGTTATGCGGTTTGTTCGGCATCTGCTCATATCTATGAGTCCTTGGATCAAAACCTCTCTCTTCTGCAATCTTAAAGGAGAGCAATCTCTCATCTATATAGGCAACCTCTATCCTTTTATGGAAGTCATCAGGGTGGGTCTCCAGGGTATAGTAGAGGGGAGTCCTGCCCTCGGTTTCCAACTGTCTGTAGTATCCTCCCTCATCAACCAATACCTCTTCCCCGTCCCAGGTTATCTGTTTTGCGGGCAGTCCATCGCCATGTGGAAAATTTCCATGAGATAGGGTCAGATCATCACGTTCCCTGAACCGCCACAAAGGAAGATCAAGGTTTAAGAGCTCTCCGCCTGCCCTGTACGCAATTGCCCAGCCGTCACCTGATACGGTAGCAGGACACCAGTGATACCTGAATTTATATTTATAGAACTGGGGGGTCTCCGGATCATAGCACCGGGCAAACAGACCGGTTGCCATAACCACTGACTTGGCCTTGATAACTATAAACTCACCAGTGCGGGTATTTACAGCAGTGACACCGGTTACTGTCCCATTGGACGTGAGAAGATCAACCACCATGGTCCTCTCCAGCACGTTAACGCCTGCATCCTTTACAGCCTTTGCCATAATAGGCTTCACATTCTCCCAGTGGACCCTGATCATGGTAAGCGCCTCTCCGCGATATCGGGTAGTAGGGATCCAATAGTAATCACCATCATCCCACTTCATTGGTACACCCATCTCTTCCAAATCGGTCAGAATCTGTTCGCCATACCGGGAAAGAACGTGCTGAATATTTGCGTCCGCAAACCTTGTATCACCAAGTACCGGATCCCAGAAACCCTCTCCACGAAATACATTCTCCTTGCCATATTTCTCTTCCAGATGTGAGAAATCCGCAGGCATGAGTGCCCCAAAGTGATCGATACCAGCTGCAGCGCTTCCACTCCTTCGAGTATCTGCCTTTTCCACAATTGTCACATCCAGGCCATGCTTCCTGGCCCTTACAGCAGCAGGGCACCCCGCGATTCCGCCACCCACGATAAGCACGTCAGTCTTTATTACTCTGTCTGCGATGTTTTCAACGGTCACGATTTCTCCTCCTTAAAATACATCTTTTCCACTAGGGGTGTGGTGCACCAGTTTAGTCATCTCCTGAGCGCGCTTATGCACCTCGTCTTCAGTATAGTCTGTGTCTCTGTAGCGGATGGTCTTGACATATTCAGATCTGACCTCTGCAGCAGCTTCTATATAGCTGATGTCCTTCTCTTCAGCTCGCTGCTTTATAAGTTTCCACAAGGGAAACTCAAACTTTGATTCATAGTGTTTGTCTGATGTAGGTTCGAGCATTGTACGCCTCCAGAAGTCCTGTTTTTTATTCTTCACCATTAACTACTATTTTTGTTTAAGCAACCGCTATTTTCTTTTTTCTTGCGGCATAAACAGCCATAATTGTCAGCATACCAAGCACAGCTCCGGCCAAAGCCGATTTCCATTCGGAAAAGGCAATAA
>JAFDJA010000237.1 GCA_019307745.1 Deltaproteobacteria bacterium
TGCCAAAACTTGATTATATACTTGAATCATACCATGGCCACAGGATATGTAACATGGTTGCTTCATAGATAAAAGTTCACCGAAGTCAAAATATTTGACAGGATAACAGGATTGACATGATATAAATCCAATTTACCCTGTAAAAAAGATTTGAGGAAATTTAATATGCCTATTTACGAATATCAATGCGCAAAATGCGGAAATCAATCAGAGATATTACAGAGGATATCTGATCCGCCAGTCTCCAAATGCGAACTATGCAAAGGTAAAATGAAAAAGCTTATCTCCCAGAACACCTTTCACTTGAAGGGTACAGGGTGGTATGTGACCGATTATGCCTCCAAGGGTGGCGGGTATGATGGGAAAACAACGACATCAAAAGATAGTGATACAGGCAAAGAGACCAAGGAACCCGCCATTGAGGCAAAGGGATCCGCTGACAATACAAAGAATGAAACTTCAAAAAAAATCAGTCAAAAGGCCGAAACAAAAGATTAATATTGACAAGCCATTCTCTCAATAACAAGAATATTGAATCATGAAAAATTTTGACACTGGAAGAGTTCAAGACAAGTTAATTAACAGGTTGGATAGGAAAGAGAAACAACAAGCCTTTCAGAGGGATCGATTCTTTAATTTTAAACTTCCCGAGATCCACTCCAGATTATCCCAGGCCCTCCTTATGGAGAAGATTGTGGAGACGGATCATTCCGCCGCTGTATCCGAGCTCATATTAAAAGGCCTGAAAAAGGCCGTGAAAATAAGTGAGTTTGATTTTAAATATTTTACCGCCCCCATTCGCAACCTTATACCACGCGCTAATCCTATCTCTCTATATATGACCCAATATATTTTAGAAGTAGTCATTGATGATCCCAATGTAATTGATATTTTCGGCACCGATCTTGATATCTACAAAGCCGTGAATAATGTGATTACAAATATCAACCTGAAATTTGAAAGAGCTGAAGAGAAGATCATGCAACAGATTTCCCGTAATAAATCACTTTCCCCGGGTTCAAGGGAATATGATATCGCCCTTGATCAGCTTTTCCGTAAAGCCATGGGTGACCCCCAAAGTAGCAATCCCCAATAAAAATCATATTAGGTTAAGTTTTGTAACTAATTAGGTGGATAGACTGAAGACTGAAGGCTATTAGGCATTGTGACATAGCTGACTTCCCTTGACCTTTAGCCTTCAGCCTATCCAGCTAAGCATTTATATTTAACTTTTAACAAGGAGAATTTCATGTCTGAAAAGATAGCCTTTCTATTCCCGGGCCAGGGTTCACAGTCCATCGGCATGGGGCAGGATATAATCAACGAGATCTCCGAGGCAAAGGAGATCTTCGAACAGTTGGATGACATATGCCGGAAGCCCATATCAAGGCTCTGCGCAGAGGGACCCATGGATGAACTTACCCTCACCGTGAATCTTCAGCCCGCTGTTACGGCAGTCAATCTCGTATGCCTGGCCGCCCTGAAAAAATCAGGAATAAGTGCCCATGTCTCTTCAGGGCACAGCCTTGGCGAGTACGCGGCCCTTACATCTTCCGGTGTAATCAGCCCCTATGATGCACTCAGACTGGTGAACAGGCGCGGAGAGCTGATGCACAGGGAGTCCCTGTCCCATCCAGGAGTCATGGCGGCTGTCCTGGGCATGAATATTGATGAAGTCGCCAAAATCGTAGAGCAGGCAAGAGATAAGGGAGTGCTTGCTATTGCAAACCATAATACAGCGGAACAGATTGTAATCACAGGAGAAGAGGAACCGGTTGTCCGGGCTGTTCAACTTATCAAAGAGATGGGTAAAAAAGCGATCCCCTTGAAGGTAAGCGGCGCATGGCACTGCGACCTGATGGCCGATGCCGTGGATGACTTCCGCGTGTTCATGGAGGATATCCCTTTTGAGGCCTCCAAATCGACAATGCTGTTCAATGCCACTGCAGGGACAGAGGATGACCCTGAGAAAATGAAGGATATCATGGCCAATCAGCTCACAAGCCGGGTCAGGTGGTATGACATCATCGTTCGGATGATGGAAGACGGAATTGATACCTTTGTAGAGGTAGGACCTAAAAAGGTCCTGACCGGCATGCTGAAAAAGATTATACCCCGGGACAGCAAACTGAAAGTCTATAATATTGAGGATATGAAAAGCCTGAACAGTTTCTTAGAGCAGAATTAAGTTCCTTGGGCATGGATTTTTTGTTTTTTATGGAAAAAAATTATTAAGAAATTGTGACGCTTTTATGAACAAGATACTGGATGCTATATTTCCGCCTTCTCGGAATAACGTCAGAGGCATTTCGATCCAGCTTAGGCAAAAAAAGAACATAATAACCCAGAAATTTATTCTGTAAAAAAAAGAAACAATATGTTACATGATCCGAGTAAGCATATTAACCCGTGAAGTCCATGCCCAAAAAGCATTGATCCCCTTGTACGGCAATGATGTTGCACCCGGGTTCAATTTGACCACAGAAGTTTAATTGCCGAAGAAGGAGAATTCGATGTAGACTTCGATTTTATTATTTCTTTTATCAAGGAGCATTGTAATGGAAAAGAAAAATGTCAAGGACCTGATGGTTCCGCTTTCCGAGTATGCAACCGTTTCCAGAAAAGCCACCCTCTACGAAGCCGTGGTGGCCCTGGAAGAAACACTTGCCGGATTTGATCCGACCCGCCACCGGCACCGGGCCATCTTGATTTTTGACGAAAACAATAAAATTATCGGCAAAATAAGTCATATCGATATTTTGCAGGCACTGGAACCGAGATACGAAGATGTCGTCAATAGAGATTCTTTTGCGCGGCTGGGCTTGAGCCCCATGTATCAAAAATCATTGATGGAGCAATATGCACTCTGGAATAAACCGTTAAGCGACTTAAGCCGAAAAGCCGCCAAATTGAAGGTGGAGACCTTTATGCAGACGCTTACGCAGGGCGAACACGTCGATGAAAATGTATCATTGGACAAAGCCATTCATCAGTTGATTATGGGCAAGCATCAATCTCTGCTAGTGACCCAGAAAAAGAACATCATCGGAGTTTTGAGACTGACCGACGTGTTTTTAGAAATTGTTGAAGAAATTAAAGCATCCAAACTGTGAAAAATCTATCATTCTTATTAGACGCTCCTGAAGCGTGCATTTGAAATCCCCCTGCATATGCGGCTGGTCTTTCAATAGATTAAAAATTACCTCTAAGATATGGCAAGGAAGTAAAAAAAAAAAAAAATGGCAATCAATAACTCCGCCCTAGAATCTG
>JAFDJA010000122.1 GCA_019307745.1 Deltaproteobacteria bacterium
TGCTGCTGGACCTGCACTATTATAATGTCATCCATCCGCTTGGGAGCCGTCTGGATTACTCTCTGGAATATCAGAATTTTTATATCTTTTATATGATTATGGTTAATATAGCTGCTTTTTATTTTTCAGCATTTTTAAGCAGTTATCCGTCTGAGCAGGCAAGGAAAAGCAGGCTGGAATTAAGTGTCAAACAGAAGGATATCATCAAACTGGAAGCCTTGAACGAATGGATTATCCGGAGTATTGCATCCGGCCTGATCACTCTTGATCATAAGGGCGAGATAATCCTTTTCAATCCGGCAGCTGAGAAGATTTTCTGCATTAAGGCTGACCAGGCCATTGGCAGAAAGATTGCTGACCTGTTTCCAGCTATTGCAGAACACCTGCAGTCTGAAAATGATACATCCCATTCAGGGTCAGGTGAAAAACCAGGGATTATATCTCTGAACCACGAAAGTAAGGACGGCAGCCTGAGATTCCTTCGCTTTTTTGTCTCTCCTCTCAATATACCGGAGACCGGCACTGGGGGACAGATCCTTTTTTTCCAGGATGAGACAGATATGAAAAAGATCGAGGAGGAGATGAAAAAGGTTGAAGGACTTGCCATGATCGGTGAACTTGCGGCAGGTATTGCCCATGAGATAAGAAATCCTATGGCCTCCATCAGTGGTTCCATTCAGGTTATGAAAGAGAGTATGAGTCAGGATGCTGTGAATAACAAGCTTATGGATATCGTTGTCCGGGAGGTCGACAGGCTGAACCATCTGGTTGGTGATTTTCTCCTGTTTGCCAGGCCTAAACCTGTTGAGTTTAAGGAGTTTGATCTCAATCAGCTTATTAGGGAATCCTTTGAGCTCTTTAAGAATAGTGGCAAATGGAATTCCAACATGGAGTTGGAGACCGATTTTCATGATGGTCTGGCCCTTGAGTCCGATCCTGAACAGATAAAACAGATATTGTGGAATCTTTTTTTAAATGCTAATGATGCCATGCTAGATAAAGGTACTCTTTTTATCTATACCTGTATGGCGGGTAATGAAGATCTTTTTAGTCAGAAGACAGAGATGATCAAGATTGTCTTCCGGGATACGGGCCACGGGTTTAGTAATAAGGCGCTTTCCCATCTTTTTATCCCGTTTTTCACGACCAAAGTGGGTGGATCAGGACTGGGACTGGCCACAGTCAAGCGTATTTTAGATGGTCTTCAGGGTCACGTGTATGGAAGGAATCATTTTGATGGCGGGGCTGAGGTTATTGTGCTTTTGCCTAAAAAACGGCAGGGTCCGGGGAGCAGCCTTAACAGGGCCTGAAAAAATATGTTGTCCAATTTAATATACGCGAGGCACGGGCTTATGCTTCGCTTTTTTTATAAATTGCAGGAGTTAGACTAGAAAAAGAATGGATAAATCAGACGAAAGCCTGTTGTTAAATGTCATGCGGCCCAGCCGTTATATTGGAAATGAGATAAACAGTGTAAAAAAGGTAAGGGAGAAGGTGGATGTCACTATTGCCTTGGCCTTTCCTGACCTGTATGAGGTGGGGATGTCCCACCAGGGCCTAAAGATTCTGTGTCATATCCTGAACAATCATGAATGGCTTGCCGCGGAGAGGGTTTTTTCCCCATGGGTGGATATGGAGAGGGAGCTGAGAGAAAAAGGGCGCCCCATCTGTTCCCTTGATTCAAACATTCCCCTGTCCCGATTTGATATTATAGGGTTCAGCCTCCAGCATGAGCTTCTCTATACAAATGTCCTGACAATGCTGGATCTTTCGGATATTCCTTTTCTCTCTTCAGAAAGAGGAGACCCATTTCCTCTGATCATCGCGGGAGGCCCTGCCTGCTTCAACCCTGAGCCTATAGCCTCAATTTTTGATGCTATTGTGATTGGTGATGGGGAAGATGCCGCATATGAGATATGCAGGGCAGTGCGTGAGGGGAAAAGGCATGGGATCAGGAAAGATGAACTCCTGCGTGAGCTGGCAAAGATAGACGGTGTATATGTGCCTTCACTTTTCAATGTATATTACCAGGATAATGGAGTTATCAGCGCTATTGAGCCAATAGACCCTGCTTGCAAGACAGTAAAAAAGGCAATAATACCCAATATTGACAAGTACTCCTTTCCTGATGATCAGGCGGTTCCCTTTACACGGCTTGTGCATGACCGACTAGCAGTGGAAATTTCCCGTGGCTGCACACGGGGATGCCGTTTCTGTCAGGCAGGCATGGTATATCGGCCGGTGCGGGATCGGAGCCCTGAGTCAGTTATGAAAAATGTGGAAAATGCCCTTAGAAAGACAGGTTTTGATGAGATATCCCTTTTGTCCTTGAGCTCTGGGGACTATGCATGTATTGCTCCTCTTATAAGGGAACTCATGGATCGGCTGTCAGAAGATAGGGTCGCTGTCAGCCTCCCCTCCTTAAGGATTGACAGCCTGAACCCGGAGTGGTTTGAACAGATCAAACGGGTCAGAAAGACAGGTTTTACTCTTGCGGCTGAATCAGGTAATGACAGATTAAGGGGGATAATCAATAAGTCCCTAACTGACAAAGATATTCTGAAAATGGCCCAGGATGTCTATGGGGCGGGGTGGAATTTGATCAAACTTTATTTTATGATTGGACTTCCGGGCGAGCTGGATGAGGATCGTAGGGATATTGTGCATCTTGCCAGAAAGGTGGTCAGCTTTGCAGGAAAGGGTAGAAAGATCAAGTTGAATGTGAGTGTAGCCACCTTTGTTCCCAAGGCACATACACCTTTTATGTGGGAGCCTCAGATCAGCCTTGATGAGAGCAGGCGATTTATAAATCAGATTCAATCAGATCTGAGGGGAAGTAGGGTGAGGGTCAAATGGAACAGCCCGGAACTCAGCTGGTTGGAGGGGATTTTTTCCAGAGGAGACAGGCGTCTGACAGGGCCGTTGATTGATGCCTGGAAGTCAGGGGCCAGGTTTGATGCATGGGGTGAGCATTTCAACATGGAGATATGGAAAAGGGCCTTTGAAAGGGCAGGACTTTCGCCTGATTTTTACCTCTACAGGAGAAGATCCATAGATGAGATCCTGCCCTGGGATCATATCAGCGCCGGTGTTACAAAGGCATTTTTGATCAGGGAGTATAAAAGGGCAGGAGAGGGAAAATTGACTCCTGACTGTCGTGACAAATGTATTGAATGCGGGGTGTGCAATCATGAAGATATTAACCCGGTGATCTGCCGGTACCGGGATCTGGCCAGAGATGATGAAGGTCTTGTTTCAAGCAAGAGATCCCATGATACCGGGAAATACCGGATAACCTTTTCAAAGACAGGCAGGGCAGTATATCTTGGCCATCTGGAGCTTTCCAATGTTTTTATCAGGGCTTTCAGGAGGGCAGGTCTGGATCTTATCTTTTCAAAGGGATTTCATCCTATGCCAAAGGTTTCATTTTTAGCTGCTCTACCTTTGGGAATTGAGAGTCTTCATGAAACGGTTGATATTCAATTATACAGAAAGTTGACGATACAGGAATTGAAACAGGCGATTGGTGAACAGTTGCCTGAGGGTATAAATCTTGTTCAGCTGGAAGATATAACCGGGCAGAAAAAAGGGTTTTTAAAGGAGAGCCATTACAGGATAACTGTAAAAGGGCATGAGTTGAACAGGAGTGACCTGGATGATTTTCTTGCCGCCAAACGGTTCCATGTGAATAAATCAACAAAAAATGGGGACAAGTATGTCGATATCCGGCCCCTTGTAAAGATCATGGACTTGATCCACCCAAGCCTTCTGGATATGGTCCTAGGTCATGTTCACGGACCCGGGTTGAAGCCTGCTGATATTGTCAAAAATATTTTTAAGATCAAGGATTTGGCTTATAGTGATATAAAAGTATTGAAGATCAGACAGGTTATAGGGTAATATTTACAACCTTAGAACAGGATAGATTTTTAAACATAGTTAAGTGCCTTCAGGAAAAGGTCCTTTCCTTTTAGTGTTATTCAGGACGGACCAGTCTCCACTCTTACTAGGATTTTATATAATCAGGATCTCTTATGCCTAATGAATTAATAATAAATACAAGGCCCCATGAGACAAGGGTTGCGCTGGTTGAAAACGGAATAACAGCTGAACTCTATATAGAAAGGCGGACCGGTCAAGAGTTGAAAGGAAACATATATCGGGGAAGGGTCGTGAGGGTTCTTCCAGGCATGCAGGCAGCCTTCGTGGATATCGGGCAGGATAGGACAGCCTTTCTATATGTCACGGATGTGCACAGGGATGTGCTTGATCTGGAACAAATGATGCTTAGTGCGGTCGCTGATAATGGTGAGGATGTTGTGACAGAAGATATGTCAGATGAGGGATCTGATCCCATTGCTGATATTAATTTCAACATTGAGGACCTTCTTCAGGCTGGCCAGGATATTATGGTCCAGGTGGCAAAGGAACCCATAGGGACCAAGGGTGCCAGGCTCACTTCCTATATCTCTCTGCCCGCACGGCATCTGGTACTTCTGGCCAATGTGAGTCATATTGGTATTTCCCGTCGTATTGAAGTTCCTGATGAGCGTGAAAGGCTTAAACAAATTATTGAGGAGATAAAGCCTGACGGATTAGGTGCTATTGTCCGGACAGTAAGTGAAGGTAAGGGCAAAGATAAACTCAGGTCTGAGATGGATTTTATGGCAAAGGTGTGGACCAACATCAAAGAAAAAATGTCCAAAATGTCAAACCCCGGTCTGCTGTATAGGGATCTGACTGTTTCCTTAAGGGCGGTGCGAGACCTTTTTACTCATGAGGTGGATAGGCTTATATCAGACTCTAAGGAAGAATATGATAATATAATGAAGTTTATAGAGACCTTTGCTCCCTCTTTAAAGTATTCGGTCGAACTCTATACTGGAACTGATCCCATATTTGATTATTATGGTATAGAGATGGACATCTCCCGTGCCCTGGATAACAAGATATGGCTTAAGTCAGGGGGATCTATAGTCATTGAATTGACTGAGGCACTTACAGCTATTGATGTGAACACTGGCAGCTATGTGGGCAAGAGAAATCTTGAAGAGACTATCTTTAAAACTAATCTTGAGGCTGTCAAGGAGATAGCCTATCAACTGCGTTTAAGAAATATCGGCGGCCTGATTGTCATCGACTTTATTGATATGGAGAAGTTGGAAAACCGTGAGCGAGTTTTTATGGCACTCCAGGAGGCTATGAGCAAAGAGAAGGCCAAAACCCATATCCTCCGGATGTCTGAGCTGGGGCTTATTGAGATGACAAGGCAGAGGACTCGTGAGAATCTCAGCAGATATCTGTGTGAACCCTGCTTCTATTGTGAGGGGAGGGGGGCGATCAAGTCTAAAAGAACAATATGTTATGATATCTTCAGAGACCTGGAACGGGAACTTTCTTCTCCTGAGAGCAGTAGCGGGCTATATGTGCGTGTGCACCCTGAGATAGGCAATGTCCTGAAGGAGGAGGAGCAGCAATCGATAATGGAGCTTGAAAAAAGGCTGGATAGAAGAATTATTATAATATCCCACAAAGCCTTTCACATGGAGCAGTATGAGATCAGCACATGATATTTTTCTGGTTCAGGCGTGACAGGAATATCTTTTATCCTGCCTTGTTTCCCTCTCTATTTTGATGACGCTTTGGTTTCTTCAGGCAGGATAGTAATAGGCTTTATATTTATTCCCCCTTTTTCTTCCTTTAGCTTATCACTCATTAGTTGAACTTTACTTATCGAGATCTGAGTGTTCTTTTTTTCTTTTATCCCGCTTTTAATCCCAAATGTGAGATTTAGAATGGGAAATCCTTTTCCCGAAATACCCTTTGGGCTAGCCATAACAACAATCAGCTCGCCAGGAATTTTATCATTGGTGACATGCATGAATTCCCCGGTGTGTTCAGTCTTTGAACTTTTTTTAAACATAAGGGTATCTTTATCATAACTCATTACCAGTTTAATACCTGCAAGGTTATCTGTCTCATCGATAATAACAGGCACGTTGATTGTCTGGCCGGATCTTCCTTCCACGGCTGGTATTTGTACCTCAATTGCCCGTGTGGTTGAAACGGATATAATGGAAGACAGCATGCAGGTTATAAATATTATCGACCTTATTGGAAATTTACTCATCCCTTTTCCCTTCTGGAATTGTCATAAAAGTAAAAAAACTGAAATTGAATGGATATGGAGTCCGCATTGTTCCAGTGACCGGAAATTATATTGGTAAGCCCTCATAGAAGGCTTTGAAGTGCCTGTCCGCAACATAAATGTTGAAAAAAACGCTATCTCATAATCAGGTCTGAAAGTCAATTTTTTTCCTGGAGCTCCTGTTGCCGGGGTAGCCATGCTCTTGATTTGATAGTAGAAATATAGCCCTGAATTCATGGTGTTATGAACGCCTTTATTGCCTCCTTTGAGATCTCTTCAGGGCCATGGCTGTACCTTGGGGAGAAATGAAACACAGTAAGTTGTTTTACGCCCGCCTCTTTTGCCAGTCTCCCTGCCTGGCCGGCGGTCAGGTGATACTTTTTCTTGGCTGTCTTCTGGTCACAGTCCATAAATGCGGCTTCAATAAACAGATGATCAGAATTTTTGGCAAGGGCGATTATTTTTTCCCGGTTTTGAGGGCTGCCCACTACATCTGTAATATAAGTGACCTTCTGGCCTGGAGAGATCCTGGCTATCTGTCCGGTAAGCTCTCCCAAGGTAAATATCCTTTCCTTCCCCTCTGCATCCCCGTCCGCATGTGTTATTGCAAAGATACTTTCAGGATCTCTGTTTTCATATAATGCATTTTTGAACTGATTAATCCATGGCCCAATACCAAGCCCAAGTCTTTTAAGCTCCTCCTTTATGATATTAACATAGAAGTTTTCAGTCAAAGAGAATCCCAGGCAGGGGATACGGTGGTCAAGGATAGCAGCCTCCACCTGGAAGGCGGGCTCCTTTAACAGAGCCCCTGAAAATGGAGCCTCCTTTACTCCTTTTTCCGGCTGGAAATCATTTTTGCTGTTATATGTCCTGGTCAAAATACTGGTCTTGTTAAGCTCTGTAACCTTTAGACTGAAGTTATTTTCATATTCACTCACAAGGTTCCAGGTGTAACCTGACAGCTTTCCTTCTATGTGTCTGAAGAAACCCTTCGGCCCGAATATATGGAGTTCCTTTTCTCGGCCTAAAAATATCCTTAAAAGAGTGTCAAAACCTACAAAGTGGTCCATATGTGTATGAGATACAAACACATGGGATATTTTTAAGAGTTCTTTGGGGGGAAGTGAATGGATATCTCCAAGGTCGAACAAAAGTGCTCTTTTTTCAAAGAGAAAAGGAACAAACATGCCGGGATCAGACAGGGGATCATTTATCAATCTTGGGAGAAAAGAGGGTCTCATATGTATGGATTCTGTTAAAATTTCGGATTCTTCTCTCAATCAGTAGGGAGAGAAGCGGTCAAGGTTTCTGGAATCAAGGTTTAGTATGAAATCCTCGACCTCCTGTAGTCTTAATTTCGATCAGCCCTTTTAGAGATGATCCAATGTTGGATTTTTTTCACATGAGCCCGAAACAGAGTCTAAGCTTATCATTTAGAAAATGATTGTTTTTGGAGGCCGGATGATGTTTTCGGGTCAATATGCATGGAAATTTCTTGACTGAATCCGTTTTTATCACTTACCCTGATTTGATGCAACAAGGAAGTGGTCAGGAGTATTATGGGTAATTCATCAGATAAAGACAATAAGCTGGACCCGGATTCCCTCAGACAATGCCTGCCAGAGAGCCCGGGCGTTTATCTGTTCAAGGACCGGTCAGGAAGAGTTATCTATGTTGGAAAGGCAAAGGAGTTGAAGAAACGTGTCCTTTCATACTTCCGGCCACCTGATCTTCTCCCGGTCAAGACCAGGGTAATGATGAAAAAGGCCAAAGATCTTGCCTATATTATTACTGCCACTGAAAATGAGGCATTCATACTGGAGGGCAATCTTATAAAGAGGCATATGCCTCGATACAACATTATCCTCAGGGATGACAAAAATTATCCCTGCCTCAGACTCAGTATCAGTGATAATTACCCAAGGCTGTCAATTGTTCGCAAGGTCAGGAAGGATGGTGCTATCTATTTTGGTCCTTTTTCATCTTCCAGTTCTGTCAGGAGCACCCTCAATCTGATAGATACTATTTTCAGGCTTCGAAAATGCAAAGGCAGTTCCCCCGCCAAACGATCCAGACCCTGCCTGAATTACCAGCTTGGAAGGTGCCTTGCCCCATGTACCCGCGATATACAGGCCAAAGATTACAAGGTCATGGTAGAACAGGTCAGGCTGTTCTTGGAAGGAAACAGCCTGGAGCTTCTGAACCGCCTGAAAAAAGAGATGAAAGAGTCTTCTGTTCGGTTGGATTTTGAGGAGGCAGCACGGATAAGGGATATGATAAGAGCTGTGGAAAAGACCACAGAACCACAGGACGTTGTTTCATTTAAAATGGAGGATCAGGATGTTATTGGCCTTGCACAGGGAAATGATATATTTCAGCTGGTTATCCTGTTTGTGCGAAAGGGAGTCCTCCTGGGCAGGAGAAATTTTTCCTTCAAAGACAGGGATGCCTCAGCTTCTGAGATAATGACAGCTTTTCTGAAGCAGTATTATTCTAAGGAAATATTTATCCCCAAACAGATCCTCATTTCTGTGCCAGTGGATGAGGTCAGGGCTCTAGGGGGATACCTGTCTGATCTTTCAGGGAAAAGGGTGGCAGTACACTGTCCCCGGCGGGGAGATAAACTTCGTATTATTAAGATGGCATTATCCAATGCAGAGGATCTTTTTGTCAGAAACAGGGGTATTGGAGAAGAGGATCTTATGGGTCTGTCCAGGTCAGTACTGAAACTGGAAAAGGAACCAAGGTTGATGGAAGGTCTCGATATTTCAGCTTTTTATGGGAGGCAGGCCGTTGGCAGTATTGTCTCTTTTGTTGATGGGCAGCCCCATAGGCCGGGATATCGTAATTTTAAGATTAAGACAGTTGATGGTATTGACGATTATAGTATGATGGCAGAATTAATATCCAGGCGACTGTCCAGAGGAAGTCTCCCTGATCTTTTTATCGTAGACGGAGGCAAGGGGCATCTTAAGGTCGTGAAAAAAGTGTTGGATGATTTTGAGGGCAAGGGATCTGACCTGCCAGGAATTGTGGCTATTGCCAAGGGAGACGACATTGAGCAGGGCGGGACGGATAAGGTCTATAGTCTCCTATCACCGCAATCTCCGGGCAAGGAATATGAAAGAGTCACTGCTGGACCAGATACCAGGTGTTGGAGAGAAAAGAAAGAGACTTTTACTGGGGCGATTTGGCGACATAAATGGTATCTGGGGGGCAAAAAAGGAGGATTTAATGCTGATTCCTGGAATAAATCAGGCCCTGGCACAGGAAATTTTACGGTTTTTATATGAAAAAAGGAATGCTGGTTCTTTCTTAGAATCCTCGAAATAAATATTTTTTTTGATTTAATATATTTATTTTGTGTTTTAAATGGAATTTTGAGGCAGAAAGCCATGTATCTTATTGAATTTACAGGGTTATATGAAACAAGAAAACGGTTGACATAATGGGATGTTTCGTACAGTATAGCAGAATGTGAAATCTTTAGGAGATGATTTTTGGCATTAAAGAAAACGACTATAACGTTTCTACCTGATGGGGCAAGGAAGGTTCGGCAGTTCAGGATTCCCAAGGCAGTCATATATTGTTTTAGCCTTTTCGCTCTTATGACATGCGGGATTTTCGCCTGGGCCTGTATAGATTACAAAGGAATGAAGCTCCTTGTCAGTGATTATACCCGCATCCAGCAGGAGAACCAGCAACATGAGATTCAGATTTCCGCTCTTTCCCAGAAGATAGAACAGATAAACAGCAAGATGGTTGAACTCCAGATATTCACCCAAAAGCTGAAGGTGATGGCTAATCTTGAGACAGACGACAATACCCAGTTCCTGGGAGTTGGTGGGTCGGATCCAGAATTTTTTTACCCGGAATATTCCATAGAAGAGGTGCAACGTAATCAGATCCGTCAGATGCATCAGTCCCTGACAAATGTTGATACAGAGGCCTCGGTTCAGATGCAGGATCTTGTTGAGCTTTATGATTTTATGGAAGATCAGAAATCCATGTTTGCCTGCACCCCGTCTATATGGCCTTCCAGAGGCTGGGTAAGCTCCCGGTTCGGATACCGCATCTCACCTTTTACCAATGAAAAGGAATTTCATAAGGGTCTTGATATCTCCGCAAGGATCGGAACCCCTGTCATTGTCCCTGCAGAGGGCGTTGTCTCATCGTTGGGAGAGGCCACCGGATATGGAAAGATCTTAACAATCAGCCACGGTTATGGTTTGAAAACGAGATATGCGCATCTGAATGACTATTTGGTTAAAAAGGGAGAGTCTGTAAGTCGGGGTCAGAAGGTAGCTCTGATGGGTAATAGCGGCCGTTCCACAGGCCCTCACCTTCATTATGAGGTTTACCTGAACGGTGTTCCGGTAGATCCTCTTCGTTATATCCTCAATTAATTCCCCTTTCATATTCACTTCTTCTTATTTATTGTGTATAGTGTCGGTCTTATGTCTGAAGTATGCTTTTCCCGAGGACTGGGAACAGCATGATTTCGTCAGATTACAGATAGTTAGGTGAGATGGCCATCAGGATTCCCATTGTCTAAATATTATGGTCTATTAATTTAATATTGTCTGTTTCAAATAATTTAACTCTGTTCAGATTTGAGAAGGACGGAAATTTTTATCTCAGGATAGCTTGATATTTTGAGGACTAAAGTTTGAGTCTGACGCAAAAAATGGATGGAGAATATGTCTTGAAACCGGCTCAAAAGTCAAAAGAGTGACATACTATGATAGGTAAGGTCTTAAAATCCGTTTTTGGAAGTAAAAATGAGAGAGATCTCAAAAAACTTACGCCCTTTGTTGAGGCTATCAATGCACTTGAGCCTGAAATTCATGCTCTGACCCGGGAACAGCTCCAGGCAAAGACAGGAGAGTTTAAGGACAGGTTAAACAAGGGTGAGGACCTTGACGATCTTCTACCTGAGGCCTTTGCCGTTGTGAGGGAGGCCTCTGTCAGGGCGCTTGAGATGAGGCATTATGATGCTCAGCTCGTGGGCGGGATAGTGCTCCATAAGGGCGGAATTGCAGAGATGAAGACCGGTGAAGGAAAGACCCTTGCAGCCACACTTCCTCTCTATCTTAACGCACTCACAGGCAGGGGGTGTCATCTGGTGACGGTCAATGATTATCTGGCCAGGCGCGATGCCGGATGGATGGGCACGATATATGAATTTCTAGGCCTGTCAGTGGGTGTAGTTGTACATGATATGTCAGACGAGGAGCGCAAGGCCGCCTATGGTTGTGATATAACATATGGCACAAACAATGAATTCGGATTCGATTACCTGAGAGACAATATGAAATTTTCTCTGGATGATTATGTGCAGAGGGATTTTTATTTTGCAATCGTTGATGAGGTAGACAGTATTCTGATTGATGAATCAAGGACTCCTCTTATAATCAGCGGTCCTGTGGAGCACAGCGAGAACAGGATCTACATGGAGGCCAAACTCCTGATTTTAAATTTAAGGAGGAAGCAGGCCTCTTATATGCGGTCCATTCTTAATGATGCCCAGAAGAGGCTTGAAGAGGGAGATGATGGCGAAACAACCATCGAGATACTCCTGCGTGTCAGGCGGGGGGATCCCAAAAATCCGACTTTTCTTGACCTTGTGGCCAATAATCCATCTCTGTTAAAGCAGATAGACAGGACAGAAAGTATCCTGAGGGGACAGAAGCTGCTTCCAGAAGTAGATAAGGAGCTATACTGTGTTTTGGATGAGCGAAATAATTCAGTGGAGCTAACGGATCTGGGAATCAACTTCTTGTCTGGCGGCGGGCTGGGAGACTTTATCCTTCCTGATATTGACCAGGAGAGTCATGATATAAGGGAGAATCAGGATTTTAGTGATGAGGAAAAGGCTGAGCGGCAGAAGGACCTTGAAGAGAAGTTTATGCGGGCCTCTGAACTGCTGCATTCCTCCCATCAGCTTATAAAGGCCTATTGGCTCTTTCAAAAGGATGTCGATTATGTGGTGAAGGGCGGACAGGTGGTTATTGTAGATGAATTTACAGGCCGCATGATGCCTGGCCGGAGATGGGGTGATGGTCTTCATCAGGCGGTTGAGGCAAAAGAGGGTGTTCGTATTGCGGCGGAGAACCAGACTCTTGCCTCGATCACTTTTCAGAATTTTTTCAGGATGTACGAGAAACTGGCGGGTATGACAGGTACAGCCGATACAGAGGCCTCAGAATTCGCAAATATCTATAAATTGGAAGTCACTGTTATACCAACCAATAGACCTATGATCAGAGAGGATTATTCCGATGTGATCTATAAGACCGAAAGTGAGAAATTCAAGGCAGTGGTTGAGGAGATAAAAGAGCTCCATGAAAAGGGTCAACCCGTCCTTGTGGGTACAATCACTATCGATAAATCTGAGAAGCTGAGCCGGATGCTGAAGAAGACGGGAATTCCCCATTCGGTCCTGAACGCCAAACAGCATGAAAAAGAGGCTGATATTATTGCAAAGGCGGGTCAGGCGAAGACCGTTACCATTTCCACTAACATGGCAGGTCGCGGTACAGATATTGTGTTGGGGGATGGAGTTGTTGAGTTTGGAGGGCTTCATATTCTTGGAACAGAGAGGCATGAGAGCCGCCGTATAGACAATCAGCTAAGGGGACGTTCAGGAAGGCAGGGTGATCCGGGATCATCACGATTTTATCTGTCCCTGGAGGATGATCTCCTCAGGATATTCGGTTCTGACAGGATAGCTAATATCATGGAACGGCTGGGTATGGAAGAGGGACAGCCTATTGAGGCAAGAATGATCTCCCGCGCCATTGAGAATGCCCAGAAAAAGGTGGAGGCCCATAATTTTGATATAAGAAAGCATCTGCTGGAGTATGATGATGTCATGACCAAGCAGAGAGAGATATTCTATGATCTGAGACGAAAATGCCTGGCAGGTGATGATGTAGAGGGTATTATAAGGGATATGATGTACGATCACATGGATTCAGTTGTCAAAACCTTTGTTGATCCCCAAATTACGCCTGATGACTGGGACATTAAAGGTCTGAAAGACAATCTGACCAGGGTGTATGGTTTCAGGCCCAGGATCAGCACGGAAGATATTGGAAAGGAAAGGTTTAACGACCTTACCCCGGAAGAACTTGTGGACATAATTCACGGGCAGGTCAGCGAGATAAGGGAGGAACGGGTAGGAGAAGCCCAAAAAGAGGAACTGGAGTCAGTTGAAAGATATCTCATGCTCCAGATTATAGATAAACAGTGGGTTACACACCTTCAGGATATCGATCAGATGAAGGAAGGCATTGGACTCAGGGCATATGGTCAGCGCGATCCCTTAAGGGAATATCAAAGGGAGGGATTCGAGTTGTTTCAGGAGTTTATGGGCAGGATTAATGAGGAGATTATCCTGACAATCTCCCGCCTTCAGTTCAGGGCTGAAAAGTCCAGGGATATCCCAAAACGGCAGCCAAGGCGAATGCAGTTAAGTCGAGGTGAAGGTACCAAACCCTCCACTGTAAAAAGAGAAGGGGATAAGATTGGAAGGAACGATCCTTGCCCATGCGGCAGCAAGAAGAAGTATAAAAAGTGCTGCGGGGCAAAGGCATAAGTGAAAAATGTGTGACTGTATAGGGTAGTATCTTTTCTCATGGTCCGGGGATGCCGGATCTTATCCGTAACGATTAATGGTTAAAAAATAATGGAATTTTCAGTCTCAGGGTTTAAGGCATCAGGTATAGCCGCAGGTATAAAAAAGGAAAATACCCCTGATTTAGCGTTGATATTCTCAGAATATGACTCAGTGGCAGTGGGTATATTTACCACAAACAAGGTAAAGGCTGCGCCTGTCCTGCTTACAGAAGATCATATCATGGACCGCTGGGCCAGGATAATAATCGTCAATTCCGGAAATGCAAATGCCTGCACCGGTCCGATCGGCATAAAGGATGCCCGTTCTACAGCTGAACTTATAGCAAAAGAACTGGATGTCAGGACTGATGAGGTGCTTGTGGCGTCAACAGGTGTTATTGGCGCACCTCTTCCTATGGATGCGATAGCCAGGGCAATACCAGGGCTTGTAAGTGAGATGTCGGAGGGCGGGATAGCTGCAGCAGCAGAAGCTATCATGACTACTGACTCATTTCCCAAAATCAGCAGCATTGATGGTGAGGCAGGAGGACAACCCTACCGGATAACAGGGATATCCAAGGGTGCTGGAATGATCATGCCCAATATGGCCACAATGCTTTGCTTTGTGATAACGGATATAAATATCAGCGGGACCCTGCTTCAGAACGCTCTTTTGTCCTCAAACGAGGTATCTTTTAACCGTATAACCGTTGACGGGGATACCAGTACTAATGACATGGTCCTGGTTATGGCAAATGGTGCTGCAGGTAACAGGAATCTGACAACTGAAGAGTATGATGATTTTGTCATGGCCCTGAAAAAGGTTATGACTGACCTTGCCCTTATGATTGTAAGGGATGGGGAAGGTGCCACAAAGGTGGTTTATGTAAAGGTTCGGGGGGCTGCTTCTGAGGAGGAGGCACTGAAGTGTGCCAGGACCATTGCAAACTCCAGCCTTGTAAAGACCGCGTTTTATGGGCAGGACCCCAATTGGGGGAGGGTCATGGCAGCACTGGGACGTTCAGGTATCATGATCAGGGAGGAAGATGTCTCCATTTGGATAGATGACGTCCAGATAGTTGGGGGCGGCCTTGGTCTGGGGAAGGACCTGGAGGAAAAGGCGGCTGATAAAATGAAAAATAGTGAGTTTTCCCTTATTGTTGATCTTAACCAGGGTGAGTGTGAGGATTTTATCGTCACCAGTGACCTGACTCATGAATATGTGAGCATCAATGCTGATTATAGGACCTGACTTTCGGATCTCTAGGGGAATAATACACAGTTGATTTGCTAATCCAACAAGAACTCGGAGGAACAAGATGTTTGCAGTTATTATGGCAGGTGGTTCCGGTACGCGGTTCTGGCCTATAAGCAGAAAAAAAAGGCCCAAGCAGCTTTTAAAGATTGGTGGAAGTGAACCAATGATTGTTGAGACCTGTAACAGGCTTCAACCAATTGTGCAGGACAGGGAGATTATTGTCATACTGGGCGACCTCCATAAGAAGGAGACTCAGGCTCTTTTAAAACACAGGGATATTCATTTAGTCGCTGAGCCTGTAGGGAGGAATACCGGGCCATGTATAGGCCTTGGCGCGATATACGCCAGATACCTTGGTTGTGAGGGAGCAGTGGAGTTCCTTCCTGCGGATCATTTTATCGGAGATCAGTAC
>JAFDJA010000238.1 GCA_019307745.1 Deltaproteobacteria bacterium
AGAGGATTAAAACTAAGAGATTGACTTTTCGGCCCTTCATTTTAAAAGATCATTTATTCATGCAAGATTCAGAATATTTTTTTTCTTGAACTGTAATTTTTTCTTTAAGAAGAATTATATACAGCGAGCTGCTTAATGTGATGTTTAGAAAACCAAAATCTGATTGATGTCCACAAAACTCCCAATCCGTATCTGAAACTCCGATATAAGAAGATGGTTGAAGCTTCCTTAAAATATCGAATAGGACAGGTCACTTCTTCGATATCGAATCCAAAATGAATGATTTGAGCAAGCATTTCATGTGTATCCTATAACATCGAAAAATCTTATACTCAAACATAAAACAATCAGGACAAAGGAGTTTTATTATTTGTCAACGCATATGAGCAAGCCAGGTTAATTATATCAATCACACTGTTTTTGTTTATTTATGCTCGATCAGAATAGGTTTGCCAAATCCGAGCTGCTCAAGCTGCTCTAACTGTGTTTTGGCATCGCCGACAACCAGATAGATCATTTTGTCAGGATGGAGATACTTCTGCGCCAATTCTCTGTGGCTTTCAATCGTCATACTTCTAACGATCTCTTCCTGATTCTTTATGTAATCGACAGGATAATCATAAGAAGCAATCGCGCTCAGCATGCCCATCAAACCGCCGAGTGTTTCAAAACGGGAAGTATTGGATTTTATCAAGGCACTCTTTGTAAATGCCATATCGTCTTCAGAAATGCCGTCCCTATACTCGGTCATCAAGTCCTTAAAGATCTGCACGGACTCAAGCGTCACACGCGACTGCACGGAAGATGATGCCGCAAAAGTTCCGGGCACATGTGATCCACTGAATCCTGAACTTGCCCCATATGTGTAGCCCTTTTCCTCTCGCAGAACCAGATTCACTATGCCGTTAAAACTTCCACCCAATTTGTAATTCATCACATAGGCAGGATAAAAATCCGCATCTAGTGCTGTCATTCCCAGATTACCTATCCGAATTACCGACTGTTTGGCATTAGGAACATCAACAAAGTAGACCTCTGCCATGTCCCGCGCTTCTGGAACCGGATAAACAGGTATTACAACTTCTTTAGGTTCCCATCTTTCCCCAAGGGTTCTGAATATCGCCATAGCCTCAGTCTGTGTTATATCTCCAACAACAGTGATAAAGGCGACCGAGGGTGAAATATTCGCAGCGTAATAATTCTTAAGATCATCGATTTCAATAGATTCCACCGACTCTTTGGGTCCGGACGATGTACGGCTGAAAATATGGCTGTCTCCATAGACCAGCTTGTTGAACACCTGATAGGATATGGCATTAGGATTAGCTTTACTGCGGTTTATGCTTTCCAGCGTCTGCTGTTTCAACAGGGCGAACTCTTTTTCATCCCAGCGCGGCTCAAATAAAATCTCCTCAGCCAATCTATAAGCATCGGCAAATTTTGATTTAAGACAGTTAACACGTAAGGAAAGAGATTCCCTTAGCGAAGACATATAAATGGAAGCACCAAGATCATCAATGGCTTCCTCAAGTTCAATAGGTGTTTTATTTTCCGTCCCTTCATTCATCAACTGCGCCACTAACTGGGCCACTCCGACTTTATCGATATCATCTAAAAGCATTCCTCCCTTAATAGCGAGTGAGAACTGAACCAGCGGAAGTTCTGCGTGCCCAATTCCCAGCACCTTAATTCCATTGTCCAGCTCAGCCTGCCAAACCGTAGGCAAAGTAATCACTGGATCAGGCCCTTTATCAGGCTCGAGACTCCGATCAAAATAACTCGGAATAGCTTCAACCGTAAAATCTTCAACCGGCGTTTTTGCAGCCAGCTCCTCCCCCGAAATTGCCTCTTCAACGACATCAGCCTTCTCCGAGCCCTCTACAGCAAGTTCCATCTCCCCCTTAGGAACAAAACTGGTCATAACATAGGGTTTGTCCTTGATGTATTTTTCATACACCCGGATAATGTCTTCCTTCATTACAGCCTTCGTCAGCTCAAGATCCTCTGTCAGAAAACCAGGAGAACCCGCATACTCATTATAGCTGGCCAGCTGAAAGGACTTACCGAGAATACTGGAAAGCCCCCCATAAAACTGGGTTTCGATTCCAGCCTTAATCCTTTCTACATCCTGATCCGTAAAGGATTCGGTCTCAAATTTTTCAAACGTCTCAAAAATGGCAGATTTTACATCATCCAGATCCACATCCGGAAATGTTCGGATGCGAATGCGGAAGGTACCGGTTATTTCAAGGCTCGACTGATATCCGGACACAGAGGGTGAAAGTTTCTTTTCTTCCACAAACACTTTGTAAAGAGGCGCTTTTTTTCCGTATGAAAAAAGCTGACCAAGAAAAGACAAGGCATAGGCATCTTCATGATATTCATCCACTGTGGGGAAAATCATATTGAGTTCAGGAGATTTTGCAAAATTGTCCTCATGATAAGCCAGTTTGGGTGCATCCAGTGTAATATGCCAGTCCACGGGATCAGTAATATCTGCCCCTCCATCGATCTCACCGAAATACTTCTCGACCCATTCCTTTGTTTGAGCCTCATCATAGTCACCGGCCACAACCAGCGTGCAGTTTTTAGGTCTGTACCATTTGTCGTGGAAGGTGTGCACGTCTTCCAAAGTGGCATTTGTCAGGTCCTCCATAGAACCTATAACAGTCCAATTGTAGGGATGCCCTTCAGGATAAAGGAGCTTCCCGATTACACCCGTTGTGTAGCCATAGGGACGATTGTCTACACTCTCTCGTTTTTCATTCTTGACAATGCCTTGTTGATTTACAAAAGCCTCCTGGGTGACCTTGCTTCCAAGAAAGCCCAAGCGGTCAGATTCCATCCACAAGACCATCTCCAGTGCATTCCTCGGTACCACCTCAAAATAGATGGTACTGTCATTGCCGGTTCCCCCGTTCAGCATACCTCCAGCGTCCTGGATCTTGCGAAAGAACTGGTCCTGTCCTACATGCTGTGATTCCTGGAACATCATGTGTTCAAAAAGGTGCGCAAATCCTGTGAGTCCCACTTCCTCTCGGTTGGAACCCACATGGTACAGCAGTGCCACGGCAACGATGGGATCAGATGAGTCCTCATGGAGAATAACCTCAAGACCGTTGTCCAGCGTGTATTTCTCATAAGCAATCTCGAGTTTTTCTGCCTTTGGAGCGCAGGCAGCCAGCACAACAAGTGCTGCCACTATAAATACAGAAACTACCTTTAATCGTGATTTCATAAAAACCTCCTAATCTGATGA
>JAFDJA010000123.1 GCA_019307745.1 Deltaproteobacteria bacterium
AATTTATCCAATTCAATCATGGCCTCCAGTGGTGTAATAGAGGAGATATCAATATCTCCGATCCGCTTTAGGAGCTGATTGTCCTGTCCTGAAAAAAGGGGGAGCTGAGTATTCTCCTTCTGTTCATATGTTAGGGTGGAATGGGCTGCAAGCTTTGGTCTTCCCAAAGAATCCCTCCCTTCTCCTTCCAGATTCTCAAGTATCTCCTTTGCCCTCAATATCACATCTTCCGGTATACCTGCAATACGCGCGACCTGAATCCCATAGCTTCGATTGGTACCGCCAGGTACAAGCTTTCTCAAAAAAATGATCCTGTCATTCCATTCCTTGACAGCTATATTATAATTTCTGGCCCTTGGTTTGGAGGTTAAAAGCTCTGTAAGCTCATGGTAATGTGTGGCAAAGAGGGTCCTGATTCCTTTATTCTCCTTGTCATGTAGAGCCTCGGCAACAGACCAGGCAATACTAAGACCATCATATGTGCTTGTCCCCCTCCCTATCTCATCAAGTATGACCAGACTTTTAGGAGTGGCATGTCTTAAAATATTTGCTGTCTCATCCATCTCCACCATGAATGTGCTCTGCCCCTTGGCAAGGTCATCAGAAGCACCAATACGGGTAAAGATACGGTCAACAAAACCGATAACAGCTCGAGATGCTGGAACAAAACTCCCCATCTGGGCCATAAGTACGGTCAGAGCGGTCTGTCTTAGGATGGTCGATTTTCCTGCCATATTAGGGCCGGTAATTATCAGAAACTGCTGCTCGATATCATCAAGATGGATGTCATTAGGTACAAAATCCTCATCTCTTACCGTTTGTTCAATAACCGGGTGCCTGCCATCAATGATATCTATCTCTCCACTGTCATTTACATCCGGACATACATATCCGTTCAGCTCTGCTGTTTCAGCAAGGCCTGCAAGGGCATCTATTTGACCGATAAGCCTTGCTGTCTCCGTGATTCGTTTGTTCTCCCGGGCCAGACTGTAGCAAATTTCTTCAAATATCTCATATTCAAGATCGACCCTTTTTTCTTCAGCGCCAAGAACCTTTCCCTCATATTCCTTCAGAGACTCGGTAATATATCTCTCACAATTGGCCAGGGTCTGCTTTCTTATATAATCATCGGGAACATGTTTCAGGTTGGTCTTAGATACCTCAATATAGTATCCGAACACCCTGTTATACCCGACCTTCAGACTGGATATCCCGGACCTCTTCTGTTCTGCCTGTGCAAAATCCGCGATCCATGCCTTGCCATCTCTTGAAATGGATATCAGCTCATCAAGCTCCGCATTATACCCCTCCTTAATAATCCCACCATCTTTCAGAGATGCAGGAGGGTCATCACTGATGGACTGTTCTATAATCGCGGCAACATCCTGAAGGCCATCCATCTTTTTAGCGATACTTTCAAGGAGCCTGCTTGCTGAACCGGTAAGTCTTTCCCTGAGTGCGGGCAGTTTGTATAATGAGAGCTTTAAGGCTTCTAAATCTCTCGCATTGGCCCTTCCTAAAGAGATTCTGCCATTCAGCCTTTCAAGGTCATAGATACCGCTGAGCTGCTCCCTGATCTCATCCCGGAATATCCGGTCATCTCTAAAGCTGGACACAGCGGCCAGTCGCATTCGGATCTGATTAAGGTCTACCAGTGGATACCCTATCCATCTCTTCAAGAGCCTGCTCCCCATGGGAGTGACTGTCTTGTCAAGGACCTGAAAAAGAGATCCTTTGGTAGTTTGTCGCCTCATAGTCCTGAAGAGTTCCAGGTTCCATGTCGTGGGCTCATCAAGGAACATATAATCGCCCAGACAATAGGTCACAATCTCCCTGATATGTACCGGATTAACCTTCTGGGTCTCCTGCAGATAATGAACAACAGCACCTGCCGCAATAATACCCTGCTCCATATTTTCACAGCCAAAACCTACAAGGGATTTTACACCCAGCTGCTCCATAAGGAGATGATCCGCCCTGAACTCATCAAAATTATTTTTGTTCAGGATCTCAATCCGGTATGAAGAAAGATCTCTCTTATCCGCAAGGTTGCTGCTCTCAGGGACAAGAAGTTCCGCAGGCCCTATCCGACCAAGCTCATCAAGAACCTCCTTCCATTTTTCAATTTCAGTGACCCGGAACTCACCGGTTGACAGATCCACATGGGCCAGCCCGTATAGGCCTTCCTTTCCGGCAACTGAGGCCATAAAAAGGTTGGAAGAGCTGTCCACATCCTCGTCATCAACCACAGACCCCGGCGTAACCACCCTGACCACATCCCGTTTTACTATGCCCTTGCTCTGTCCTGGGTTTTCAATCTGCTCACAGATTGCAACCTTGTAACCGTTTTCCACAAGTTTTGCGATATATGATCTGGAGGAGTGGTGAGGCACACCGCACATGGGCACTTTCTGATCGTTATATGATCCCCTGGATGTCAGAGTGATGCCAAGGACCCTGGATGCAGTCACCGCATCGCCAAAAAACATCTCATAAAAATCACCCATGCGGAAAAAGAGTATGCAATCCTGATATTCCCCCTTGATATCAAAAAATTGTCTGAGCATCGGTGTCATCTTGGTCACGGGATTTTCTCAGGCGTATCAGTGCTTGATTCAAGAAACAATTTTTCTGATGATCGCACGGAAGACGAATCCGCCTTTCCCGAATCCATAAGATCGATGGTATCCCATTTTTTACACTGCGGGCACTGCCACTTCAGATCACTTGACCTGTAACCACAGTTACTGCACTGGAATTCATGATGGGGGACGTCCAGGAAGTTAACAAGTTCTCTATAGGCATCAAGTGCCTGATCACGCTGCCCCTGAGCAAGGAGTATTTCGGCCATAAAGCCCCTGGCCTCAGAAAATAAGGGGTTCAGTTTAATGGCCTTTTCAAGTTCCCTAAGTGCCCCTTTAAGGTCATTTTCATTATATCTGTAGCGCGCAAGGGCCAGATGCGTAAATGCATCTGAATTGAATTTGGCGCATTCCCTGAGAAAATCTTCAACAGGCTTGAGATTCTTCATCTCAGAATATGCGCCTTCCAGACGACGGTATACCAGAAAGGTGAATTCAGGTCTTATTCTCACAACTTTTTTCCAGGCCGTAATTGCCTTTTTAAAATCCTTTATTTCAAAAAACAGATCACCCAGATGAAAGTAGGCATCAATACACTTATTGTCGAGTGATATTGCCTTCTGAAAGGCTGATTTTGCCCTTCCCTGATTTCCCTTTATTATCCATGCCTTGCCTGCCTCTGTCTGCTGGTGCGCAAGTATATGGCTGTGGTTCCCGTCAATCAGCTTTGATAATTTTTGTCTGTAGGAAAACGCGTTCTCCCAGTCATTCATCTTCTCATACAGCCTCTCCGCCTCTTCCAGGGCCTCAAGATTTGATGGCCGCTTTTTGAGTACTTCAAGGAATATCTCTAATGCCCTGTTTAAAAAGCCGCCTTTTCTATAGTCCAGGCCAAGATCAATAAGCGCCCTGATCTTATTCTCCTCATCAATATTCGGGCGAAGAATAATGGTCTGACGAATGCGTATAGCCCTGTCAATATCCCCTTTTGAACGATAGAGGTTACCAAGTGCAACATATGTCTCAATAGTATCAGAATTCAGCTTGACAGATTTTGTCAACTCTTCAATGGCCAGATCATGATCATTGGAGAGCATGTATTGTATACCCTTAAAAAAGGAGTCATCTCCTTCCCTGCTAAAAATTTTTACCCTCTTTGCCTTTCTGCGGCGTACCTGATAACCTATTATCAGGCCAAGTAGAAAAACGCATACTATGCCAATAATGACATTTTGACCGACAGGATCAAACAGGTACAGCCAAATCCTCTGAATACTTGAAAAATCCATCCCAAACCTTATAAGTCAATATTATCGAGTTGATTTAAGGCAACATGTTCGCCTGCAACGTTATCTGAGGTCAAAGGCAGATTTCTGAGGGAGTTTAGCTCTTGGTCTTTTTCCTGAGATTCCCTTATCAAATGCTTAATCTCTCTTTTTAATTGGAAACTGTCTATAATCCAGAACAAAAGAGTTATGCATGCCCCGAGAATAAATGTGACAGGTATGATAAAATATAACATCATTTCAGATGTATAATAACTTATAGGAAGCGGAGAAAGGTCAAATTTGAATACTACTTTTGTGGAAAATGCCGTGTGATTCTGTACCAGCAGAGTTACCATGAACACAATAAAAAGCACGAATATTGTCAGCCTGAAATGTTTCATTTTCATCCTCCTGCTATTTGTCTGTATTAGGCTAAAATTTCTCGAAGTACGGTCTAAAATTTTTATATGTCGTCTTAAGGTGCTCGGGCACCACCCTTACCTCCCCCAGGATTGTCATAAAATTCACATCTCCGTTCCATCTGGGAACTATATGAAAATGGAGGTGTTCTTCAATACCTGCTCCTGCAGCCTTTCCAATATTCAATCCCACATTAAATCCTTCGGGAGACATGATTTGTTTCATGATATTGATGGTTTTTTTTACAGTAAGGGTGAGGTCTATGATCTGCTCATCAGAAAGTTGATCCAACTCCTGAACATGATTGTTTGGCAGGACAAGAAGGTGACCGCTGTTGTAAGGGTACTTGTTCATCATCACCATGCTATAAGGCCCAAGGTGCAGTATCAGGCGGTCTTCATCATTATCGCGACTGTCCCCGGGACAGAAGATACACCCGTCCGGTTTCCCGTCTGAAAGAATGTATTGCATCCTCCATGGTGCCCAAAGATGTTTCATGTAATCCCGATCACAAATAATTTTAAATATGCCGGCACCAGAAAATCAGTGCTGTTATCTGAGTTCAACTATTCTTCCCCTAATCTCATCGCCTTCAATCTCCAGAAAACCCATGGAACGAGGGGAAGCCGGTCTAAAACCTATAGCTGAACCAGGATTAAAAAACAGGATATTATTCCTTATATGGTTTGCCGCCTTATGGGAGTGTCCGTAAACTATGGCATCCACATCCTCAAACTCAGCTAAGACCCTCTGTTCCAGCCCACTGGAAAAACCCCACCCATGGATAAGGCCGATCCTTTGCGAACCAGCCTTAATAATCTTTTTTACGGGAAGCATATCCCGCACATCATATGGGTCCATATTGCCTGACACACCGTGGAAATTACCCCTGTCGAGAAAAGAAACAACATCAGAAGAAACAATGTCTCCGGCGTGAAGGATCATATCCGCGTCTGCCAGGTAATCCTTATGAATTTGAACCAACTCCCTTGTAACAGTGCTTATGTGAGTGTCTGACAGTACTGCTATTTTCATATACTGACATTTATCTCCCGCAATTTTGTTTGTCGTTTGAGATTATAGCAAAGATGGGAAAAAAACAAGCCATAATATACTTTCCTAATAAAACATTTGACTGAAAAGACCATATACTGTATGTCAAATTCAAAAATAAATGAATCAATCAAGAAGAGAGGTTAATCATGCCAATATATGAATTTTATTGTAAAAACTGTCATATGATATTCAACTTCTTCTCCAGGTCAGTGGATACGGAGAAAAGGCCTGATTGTCCCAAATGCGAAAAAAAAGGTCTTAAACGACAGGTGTCCATATTTTCAACAATCAGAAACAGGCAGGAAGATGATGATGATACACAAATGCCTGATATAGACGAGACTAAGATGGAACAGGCATTTAACATGCTTGCAAAAGAGGCGGGAAACATCAATGAAGACGATCCCAAACAGGCCGCGAACCTTATGCGCAAGCTTACAGATATGACAGGACTCGACCTTGGTGATGGAATGAAAGAGGCGCTCTCCAGGATGGAGGCAGGGGAAGATCCTGAAAAGATTGAAGCGGAGATGGGAGACCTCCTTGAAGGAGAGGACCCGTTTAATATTAAGGAAAGATTATCCGGCATCCGAAAAAACCGACCGCCTCAAAAAGACGAAAAGATGTATTACTTATAGGAAAATAAGGATTGTTGAATAACGAAAGATAAGTACCATGAACAATCAAGGAAGGCCTTAAAATAAATAATCGTCAATGGCGTCCTCCCCCTTTATGGTAAAAAAATTGTTCTTCAGACAATCCGATTGCACTTACATTTCGCCATTCAACGAAATCAGCTCAATATCCCCCCACACAGCCATCTGATCATCCAGGATAACCACTCCGCCAGATATCCCTTCAATATCCCCTGCCCAGCCCGCAGCCTTTCCCAGGTCATCCCTGGTTCTGATCCTGTTTCCAAGGGCAGTGGCACCGGCATCCGCAATCAGGGCTGAAGAAGAGATGAGACATATCATATCGCTCCTTCCCATACTGAGAGAATGTCCCACTGTACCTGAGGAGGAACATATGCCCAGGGGCATCATTTCAACAGGAACCTTAATGCCAATCTTCTCACTAAGCACTGATTTGCCGGCAAAAAGCGATACTGTCACGGTCCTGTTCGCCCTTAAAAAAATATCACCGCCGTTTTCAACAATCACCTGCTTTGTCCACCCTTTGAGCAGTCCCTGCCCCACATAACTCGCGACAGCGCCCGCAACACATGCCATTGGCCCTACCCCTGCAACATCCGAGGCCTGAATCATATCTCCTATTACGGGTGGGCTATAAGGGTCCTCAGGATATGGTTTTAAGGTGGTCAGAAACTCCGGATGTGATCGGATATAAGACTCAAGCTGATGCCTGCACCCCAGAATCAGGTCCCTTGCCTCATCGGCAAGATCCCTGTCAGCACTTATCCACAAATCAGTCTCTTTTACTGCCACTTGGAATGAAACAAGATCCCTGGACCTGATATTCTTTCTGTATTTACGTTCTCGATATTCTGACATACAAATGCTTTCAAATATTTTTACCTGAATTTTTCACATGCAGTATTACCACTTGAATTCGGATTTTTCAATTTGATCCTAAAAATTCAAATATCAAGGATCAACACAAACCTCGCTATAGAGGGAGACAAGAACGGTGCGGGCTGATATTACAGGGTTGAAAAAAACACACCGGCACCGGGAAGGCAGGTGTATCATGCACAGCGGAGCAATCACTCCAGGTCATTCAGGCACAACCTCTTTTAACCGGAAGTAATCCTGCCCATCTTTCAGTTCAATAATCCGCTCCATTCATTGATTCATCAGGATCCAGCACATAAATCTGGTAACGTCCATCATGCTGAGATTTGCACAGGCGGACTACAGGCGTCTCATTATGGTACATACCTATCAAAGGCAGATCGGGCCTGGTATCGTGCTCCTTATTGACAATAATCTTGCATTCCTCCTTTGGTATGTCCGGAGAAAATTTATTACCAGTTTTTTTTTCATAATAATTTCTGAAAAAGGCAACAAGGATTGTTCTGCAGACCACTTCATTTTCAAGCGCGCCTTCAGGAAAATCCGATTCATTAAATATTTTATACATAGCACCTCTGTGTTGTTTATTTACGGACCTGATTAATACCTGAATCTGGGAACCCGCTTGCGGGACTGCGTCGAACGAAGTGAGCAAAGAGTCTGGGAACCCGCTTGCGGGACTGAGTCGAACAAAGTGAGCGAAGAATTTTGCACCAACCATCTACTGTGGCTTGAAGCTCTTTGCTACGATAACCGGTGCAAAATCCAGGTAATAAAATAAACCTGGTATCTTTAGAGGTCAAGCCCATAATAAGTCAAATATAAATTTTAGTATTATTCACCGTCGCGGACCATAAAAAATATCCTGTTTAAAGTTATGTTTTTCAACTTGACTTATTCAGCTCCTTCAAATATCTTTTAATCATTGAGATTATTAGAATTTTCAAATAGCCGGATACTTATAATCAGATGGACAGTGTAAAAAATATATTAAGCCTTATTCTGATAGTTACTGTAATCGCATCAGGTCTGCCCTTTTACAGCCTGTGCGATACAACCAGGGACTCCACGGTGAACCTGGAGGACCTTATTGTAAATGTCAGAAATTTTGCGGATACAGTGGATAATCCGGCATTATTTACTTCCAAAATAAAAAAGGCTATCACCTCATTAAATATCGTCGCGGGGCTGGAGACAGAACTAAGCCCTCACAGAGAGACCCAGAAAACAACTAATACCTTTTTGATTAATCCTGCCTATATACTGTCTGCAAGCGCGGTTATCAAGGCATCTGATTATAACACCTTTCAGATAACTGAAAAGGCTGTTATCTATAAATCCCTGTCAATACTGCCAGACACACCTCCTCCACGATCTGTCTAGTACCACCCCCCATACCTGAGGCCTCTGCAGGCTTCATCCATGTTTATATCTTTAATTTTCAGCAAATCCACTCAGATACGAGTGATATGATATATTTTATCTTTTAAGAGGAGTTTAAAATGAAAATAATGAAATCTATAATTGCATCATTGCTATCTGCAGCCCTGCTGTTTGCGGGAACCAGCGCCTTTGGTGTTGTAGCGGAAGGCGATATGAACCTGACTGTGGGAAGCGGTTCCACTACATATGATTCAAGCGCCCTGGACTACCCTGTCATTACCATACCTGCAACATCTGACGTTACTCTTGACGGCGTGGCAGGCATTGCCTTTACTGTCTCGTTTGACCCGACAGAGCTTTCAGTTACTGCCAGCAGTGACTATTTTACGGATTTTGAGACCCAGTTCTCCGGTACTACCGCACCCACAAGTGTGAGCGTTGGAGGGGTGCTGTACACAAGCCCTATCGTCTCAAACAATATTACATCAGGGGTCACACAGGGACTGGCTGTTGCGGCAGCACTTGCTGATCCGGAAGATCCAGGCTCAGCCACTGAACTTCTTTCCCTGGACGTCTCCCTTGTGGCGGGCAATCCCCCTGGAGATTACGGCATAACAATAGTTCCGACCCTTATCGATAATGCAGACGCGGGCTGGGACAGTGAGGAATCCAATCTTGTAATCGGTGTCAGCGGCACAAGCAATTTTTCCACAATTCTGGCTGCGTCAGGATACGACGATTATATAACAGGCGGTACAGTGACTTTCAGCATTACAGACACTGAGCCTGACGGCATGGACGACGGATGGGAAGAGTACTGGCATGGTCAGTCCGGCGTTACCATTCCGTTCGATCTGGACATCCTGGATGAAGGCGGCGACTATGATGAAGACGGAGTCAATGACGAAGATGAATTTCTGGCAGGGACAAATCCTATGCAGA
>JAFDJA010000024.1 GCA_019307745.1 Deltaproteobacteria bacterium
GCTTTCAGGTTAAGGGTGAAAGGGGGGGAGTCCTTGTTGTCGATGATTATGGACATCATCCAACTGAAATTTTATCCACCCTTGAGACAGCGAAAAAATGTTGGCCTGAAAAAAGGCTGGTAGTTGTTTTTCAGGCACACAGGTACAGCAGAACAAAGGCCCTGTATGATAGGTTTGTGATCAGCTTTAATCAGGCGGATCTACTCATTGTGGTACCCATATACCCTGCTGGAGAAAAGAGTATCGAGGGTGTGGATACGGAATGGCTATATAAGGGTATAAAGCAGCACGGCCACAGGGACACTATGTTGTGCCGAAATCGTGATGAAATCCTGTCCATGCTTTCTGGGCTTATCAGACCGGGCGATGTAGTGCTGACCCTTGGGGCGGGGGATATTTTCAAAATAGGGGATGAATTGCTGAAGACGTTGTAGCAAAGGAAGATAGCTTCATGAGGTTGTAATGGATGAATGGCAGCAAAACAGATTGGCTGAAGTAGTTTTAGGAGATATACAGTTTGATTGTCCCATGGGACAGTACACAACTCTTCGTGCTGGAGGCAGGGCAGAGGCAGTTTGTTTCCCTTGTAGACTGGAGATGCTTCAGCAGATAGTTTCTTTTCTTGGCATGGAAAAGATCCCTTATATGGCAGTTGGCAGGGGAAGTAATCTCCTGATAAGGGAGAGTGGGTTCAAAGGCGTTATAATAATTCTTAAGGGAGAATTAGCAACCATTGAAAGAGAAGGGATGAACCTGTTTTCGGGAGCCGGTTTGTCAATTCCAGAATTGATCTCCTATTGCAGTGCCAATGGTTTGACAGGCCTGGAGTTTCTGGCAGGAATTCCAGGGTCAGTCGGTGGTGCGGCAGCCATGAATGCGGGTGCCTTTGATAAGGATGCTGGCAGTATGATAAGTCACCTCTTTCTGATAACTGGCACAGGAGAACAGCTCAGATTGGATCAATCAGAGCTCAAGTTCCAATATAGGAGTATGTCTGTACCAGAAGGGGCAGTGATCTTTAAGGTCTGTTTTGAACTTGATGAAATTACCCCTGAAGCAGTTAGGACAAGGGCTACAGTGTATCTAAAAAAACGCAGGCAGACACAGCCCCTTGAATATCCAAACGCAGGATCCGTATTTAAAAATCCGTTAAATGACTTTGCCGGCAGGCTGATTGAAGAGGCAGGACTCAAAGGGGAGCGTGTTGGAGGTGCAATGATCTCTCAAAGACATGGCAATTTTATAGTAAATGCCGGTGGAGCCAGTGCCAATGACATCTTGGAGCTCATGGAGCTGGCTGCTGACAGGGTAGAGGCGCTAACCGGGATCAGGCTCGAACCTGAGATAAAAATAGTGTGAATGTAAACGGATACATCAGACAGGATTTAAAATGCCAAGAAGGTCTAGCTTAAAGAAACAGATAGTAAAAAGGAAAAAGAGGGCTGAAATGTTTCCCAGGTTATGGGGACGTATCTGTCTGATTGTTTCTGTTTTTTTTAAGTTCTCCTTTCTGGTGGGAAGCATAGTTGGTATCAGCATGGTTTTTTTATCGATCCATCAATACCTGATAACCTCGCCTCATATCAGGCTTGAACATATTATTGTTTCAGGGATTGATGATGAAGATTTAAAGCAGGAACTGATAGATATGGGACAGTTGGGTTCTGATATATGCCTTTTAACCATCAACCTGCGGAAGATGAAGGTAAAGATGGAAAAGCATCCCTGGGTCAGATCCATAAAAGCGGAAAAACAATATCCACACACGCTGGTCATACAGGCTGTAAAAGAGGAACCGCGGGCCTTGGTTGTGTCTGATAGACTGTTTTACATGAACCGCTTTGGAGACCTGTTTAAGGAGGTAGGGACGTCAGATGATATGGACTATCCAGTGGTTACAACAGCCTCACAAAACGGCAGCAGTCGACAGGAGCAGCTCAAATTAGCTGCCCACGCCATGGATCTTCTGGAGGCTGAAACAGGATTGTTGTCCCACGATCAGCTGTCAGAAATTCATGTTGACAATGATGGGTGTATCTCACTGTACTCCCTGAATATGCCGACAGTTATAAGAGTAAATGGGGACGAGTTTGATGACAAGAAAACAGAACTTAAAAAAATTATGGCTCATTTGGAACGGACTGGTCGCATCTATTCAGTTAAGACAATCGATTTGAATTACGATGACAGGGCGGTTGTCTCATTCAAGAACGGTTAACTTCTATAATAAGGGGTCAAAGAAATGGGTGGAGAAATTATTGTTGGTCTGGATATTGGGACAACAAAGATTTGTGCAGTCGTGGGTGAAATAGTTCCCGGCGGTGAAATAGAGATAATTGGCATTGGCAGTCATCCATCAGAAGGACTTCGCAAAGGGGTTGTGATCAATATTGAAAAGACTGTCAATTCTATCAAAGAGGCGATTGAAGAGGCAGAAACCATGGCTGGCTGTGAAATCAGCTCTGTTTATGTGGGTATTGCAGGTGGACATATAAAGGGATTTAACAGCCATGGAGTAATCGCCCTCAAAGAGAGAGAGGTTACGAAAAAAGATTTAGAAAGGGTGATAGAGGCTGCGAGCGCAGTGGCAATACCCATGGACAGGGAGGTTATCCATGTGCTCCCCCAGGAATTTATTGTCGATGACCAGGATGAAATAACAGATCCCTTGGGTATGTCTGGTGTGCGGATGGAGGCAAAGATTCATATTGTGACTGGTGCAGTATCTTCCGCGCAAAATATTATTAAATGCGCGAACAGGGCAGGATTGGACGTGTGCGATATAGTGCTCGAATCACTCGCCTCCAGTGAAGCGGTTCTTTCCGACGAGGAGCGGAATTTGGGTGTTGCTCTGATAGATTTTGGAGGCGGCACAACAGATATAGCAGTCTTTTCAAAGGGGGCTATCAAGCATACATCTGTCTTATCACTGGGCGGCGATAACTTGACTTATGACATCTCCATCGGGCTTAGGACGCCCCGGCTGGAAGCAGAAAAGATCAAGATGAAATACGGCTGTGGACTTGCATCTATGATAGGCGATGATGAAACACTGGAGGTCCCGGCTGTCGGCGAAAGACAGAACAGGGTTTTATCAAAAAAAATTCTTGGGGAAATTTTGGAGCCACGGCTTGAGGAGATATTCAGTCTGATTCAGAACGAGCTGATTCGCTCCGGATATCAGGATAAGGCCAATTCAGGCATTGTTGTAACCGGAGGATCTTCAGAACTTTCAGGTGTCACGGAGATTGTAGAGCAGATTTTCAATGCCCCTGCACGACTGGGTTATCCAAGGGGCTTTGGCGGTCTGGTTGAGGTCGTAAATAAGCCCATGTATGCGACTGCCGTAGGTCTTGTGCTATATGGAGCAAAATGCAGCGCCGATAATAAAAAATTCAGGATAAGGGATACAAATATTTTCGGGCGTGTCGTTGAAAGAATGAAAAAATGGTTTCAGGATGTCATTTAATTAGCCCGCCAGGGCCAGACAGAAAGGAGGGACAACATGAAATTTGAATTTGTTGAACAGAAAGAGAGGTACAATGCCAAGATAAAGGTTATTGGTGTTGGTGGAGGAGGAGGTAATGCCATAAATAATATGATCACAAGCAATCTCAGGGGCGTTGAGTTTATTGTGGCCAATACAGACAGTCAGGATTTGGAGCGTTCCGGATGCTCCAGGAAGATCCAGCTCGGTGCCTCTATAACGCGTGGACTGGGATCTGGTGCTGATCCTGAAGTGGCGAAGCTTTCTGCTGAAGAGAGTATCAATGATATCCGGGAAGCGGTGAGTGAGTCGGATATGATTTTTATAACCGCTGGAATGGGCGGTGGAACCGGCACCGGCGCTTCCCCTATAATTGCGCGCGAGTGTAAGGAAAGCAATGCTCTGACAGTGGCGGTTGTCACAAAACCCTTTAAGTTTGAAGGGGATAAGAGAATGAATCGTGCCATGGAGGGGATTGAGCAGCTGAAAAAAGTCGTTGATACCCTTATAATTATCCCTAATGAGCGTTTGAAATCGTTGGGAGGAAAAGGTGCTTCTTTCAGGGACCTGATTTTTAAGGCCGATGAAGTGCTTCTTAATGCGGTCAGGGGAATCTCGGATCTCATCCTGAGCAGTGGCTTTATTAATCTGGATTTTGCTGATGTTAAAAAGGTTATGGCAGAGATGGGAACCGCAATAATGGGAACAGGGAGAGCCAGCGGAGAGAACAGGGCAATTGAAGCTGCCCAGGAGGCTATAAACAGCCCGCTTTTAGAAGACATTTCCATTGGTGGCGCAAAAGGACTCCTCATGAACATCACAGGGCCCCAGGATATATCAATGGATGAGATTGATGAGGCATCCAATTATATCAAGGGTGAGGTCGCTGATGACGCTGAGATTTTCTGGGGTGTCGTTTTTGACGATTCCATGGAAGATGAGATCCAGGTAACAGTGATAGCTACGGGTATTGATAAGGAGACACATCGAACCAATGTGGTCAGGCTGAGGGATGCATCTCCTGAGGATTCAGATAGTGTGTGGACCGTCAAGGTGAATGGAGAAAGTGTTGATGACCTGGATATCCCAGCATTTTCAAGAAAAACGGTCGAAGAACCCCAGATCGCTATAGAAAATCAGGACCAATATGAGGACGGGAAAAAGGGGTTTTTCAAGCGGACATTTTTTAAAGACAATCTGGATTATCCTACCTTTCTGAGATTAAAGGCGGATTAAACAGGTAATGGACGATAATTTCAACTGTCATAAGGAGTTAACGCTTTTTGACAATCATGTCCGGATTATGCCTTTTTTCAAAGCGCCAGATTTTTTTGAATTCTATCCTTGGTCCTGTCACGTGAGATTGAAGTTTTAGGAGAAATGGGCAATTACAGGTAATTCAGGACCAATACCGGAATATTAAGGTTCAAATATGTATAACCTTGAATCTATTTTGGTTTAAAAGATCTGAAGGAGTATGTTTTGTGTCGGATAAACTTGTTTCCCTGTATAGAGAGAAATTAGCCAGGGAAAAAGGGACAGTGCAAAAGGATTGGGGCGGCAGGGTCTCTGTGGCCCTTGTTTACCCGAATCATTACCATGTTGCCATGTCCAATCTGGGATTCCAGGTTGTCTACAACCTCTTAAACAGAAAGAATGAGGTTGTAGCAGAGAGGGCCTTTCTTCCTGATAAGCAGGAGTTGTCCCTCCACCTTGAAACGGGGAAAGGCCTTCTCTCCCTGGAATCACAATCCATGCTTTGCAGGTTTGATATTGTTGCGTTTTCTCTCTCCTTTGAGAATGACTATCCCAATATTCTGAAGATACTCGAACTGGCAAGGATTCCTCTCCTTGCCAGTGACAGAGATAATTCCAGCCCCATTGTAATGGCAGGTGGAGTCGCGTCCTTTCTGAATCCAGAACCCCTTGCAGATTTTTTTGATCTGTTTCTCCTTGGTGAGGCAGAGGCGACCTTAGACGAATTCATGGATCAATTCGCTGGTGTCAGGTCCATCAGTATTGAAAGAAAAGAGATATTAAGACATCTTGCAAGAAACATCAATTCTGTCTATATTCCCTCTTTTTACAACATCGAATATAATAATGATGGTACTATAAGTTCAAGAGAGCCTCTTTATGACTTTGCTCCGGAGAAAGTGAAAGCGGCACGCCTGTCGATTGAGGACCTTCCTGTTAATTTCTCCTCTATCCTGACGCCTGAAACCGAATTTGCAGACAGATTGCTCGTGGAACTTGGAAGGGGATGCGGCCGATCGTGCAGGTTTTGTGCAGCAGGTTATGTATATAGACCACCCAGGCAGCATGAAGAATCTGATCTTTTGGAGTTTTTCAGCAGAAAGGAGGTGAAGAGCGGTTCTCTTGGGCTTTTGAGCGCCTCTGTGCTGGATACCCCTGGTATAGAAAATGTGTTTGAAAGGATACTTGAAAACAGGTGCAGTTTTTCCGTTTCATCTCTGAGAGCAGATCTGCTTACTCCAAGAATACTTGATCTGCTTAAAAAGGGGAGCCATAAGAGTCTTGCAATAGCGCCAGAGGCAGGTTCCGGGAGGCTGCGAAGGATGATCAATAAGCATCTCAGCCTGGATCAGATCACTGATGCTGCAGCAATGATTGCAAAATCCGGATCCTTTGGGGTCAGACTTTATTTTATGATAGGCCTTCCCACAGAGACCTATGCTGATATTGATGATATACTTAACCTGATAAAAAAGATCCGGCACAGCATAATAAGAGAATCCAGGACAAGGGGAAGTATTGGTCATATCAGGTTGAGCGTGAATTGTTTTATCCCAAAACCATTTACTCCATTTCAGTGGTTTCCAATGGAAGAGGTTTCCACACTCAAGGATAGGCAGAAACGTCTAAAAAAGGGGCTTGCCAAGGAGGGTGGAACCAGTGTGAGTTTTGATGTGCCAAAGTGGTCCTATGTTCAGACATTATTTTCAACAGGTGACAGAAGGGTGGGCGGAATATTGATGCGGGTGCACAAATCCGGTGGTAATTGGAACCTGGCATTCCGTCATTCAGATATGAATCCTGAATTTTTTGTCTACAGGGCAAAAGGGATAGATGAGATCCTTCCTTGGGATTTTATAGACAATGGTATAAATAAGGAGTTTCTTAAAAAGGAATATGAGCTGGCCCTAAGGGAAAAAGAATCGAGTATCTGCAAGTTGGGTGAATGTAAAAGGTGTGGTGTATGTGAATAAAAGATATATTGGATTTCATCAATCAATTCCTCTTTATTAATGATCCGCGAAATTGGAGGGCTATGGATATTCTTCCTTTATTACAGATTATAAAAGGCATTACTCCCTTGTTAAGATTATTGGTTGCATATTAAAAACAAATATTATATAAACGGTCCCTTATGGCTATTGTTTAGGAGTATTATGTAGAAGCAATCTTTTTTGGGTGAAATTTTTAAAAAGAAGGGACAAGTGTTATGTACAGACCTGAAATTAAACTAATGGAATGTTCAATTCGTGACGGCGGATTGATGAATAAGCACCAGTTCAGTTACGATTTTGTGAAAAAGGTATACAAGGCAGTATCCCAGGCTGGTATTGACTATATAGAGTTGGGATATAAAAATTCAAAGGAGTTGTTTTCCCCAGAAGAATATGGCCCATGGAAGTTTTGCGATGATGAGGATATCAGCAAGGTCATTGATGGAGTGGAGTCTGATACAAAGGTCTCTGTCATGGTTGATGTGGGCCGTGTTAACATGGAGGATGTCAAACCAGCCTCAGAAAGTCCTGTTGATATGGTTCGGACAGCAGCCTATGTCAAGGATATTGACAAGGCCATTGCCATGGCAAATGAATTCCATGACAAAGGATATGAAACAACAATAAATGTTATGGCCATTTCCAGGGATCAGGGCCCTGATCTGGATGAGGCCATTGAGCAGATAGAAAGTGAATGTAAAGCCGATGTGATCTATATTGTTGACAGCTTTGGATCTCTATATCAGGAAAGTGTTGCCGGGCTGGTAAAGAGATTTAAAAAGGTTATCAAGTCAAAAGAGATAGGATATCACGGTCATAATAATCAACAGCTTGCATTCAGTAACAGCATTGAGGCGGTAATAAGGAATGCCAATTATATTGATGGCTCTATATTCGGCATAGGCCGCGCTGCTGGAAATTGCACAATGGAGCTTTTACTGGGATTCTTTAAAAATCCCAAATATAGGATCAAGCCGATCTTGGATGTGATTTCTGAGGAATTTTTGTCTTTGTCTGAGGACATTGAATGGGGATACCATATCCCTTATGCTGTTACAGGTATGCTTAATGAGCATCCCAGGACTGCCATGGCCCTGCGTGCTAGTGAGGATAAGGATAAATATTCTGATTTTTATGACAGCCTGATTAATTCATCCATGGATTAGAAGAGGCCTGGCTGATGGATGTTCATGGCTTTAAAGAACTGCCTTTGCTTGGCATCCTACGTGGGATTGAGGCCGATGTGATTGAGCCGTTAGCTGAGGCGGTAATCTCATCAGGGCTTATAAACATCGAGATCACAATGAACACCTATAGCGCGCCTGATCTAATCAGGCAGATGGTAAGGTGTTCAGCTGGCCGCCTCACCGTGGGAGCAGGGACCGTTCTTTCAATGGAAGGTCTTAATTCTGCCTTGGACGCGGGCGCGACCTTTATCGTACTTCCTGTACTTATACCTGATGTTGTTGAGTATTGCGCGAAAAGCTCCATACCAGTCTTCCCCGGCGCCTTCACCCCTCAAGAGATATATAACGCATGGAATGCAGGGGCGACTATGGTCAAGGTGTTTCCTTCCGGATTTCCTGGACCTGAATATTTTAAGGAGATCAAGGGACCGTTTAATGATATAGAGCTCCTTGCGTGCGGCGGCGTGAGTGAAGACACAATCAATGCGTTTTTTGAAAATGGTGCATCAGCTGTCGCGTTTGGTGGGAGCATATTTAAAAAACAGTGGATCAGGGATCATGATTTTGAGAAAATCAGGGAGGGCATCAGCAGCCTTATTTCTGTGATGGGTCAACGAGAATAGACATTATTTTAAATTTACTGTCAATGAAAGCAACTTGAAATAGTTGCTTTTTTATTTCAGAAAAGGTGCTGTTTTGAAAAAGTCTTCTATGACCTGGTTGAATCCGTTTGCAAGCCTGGTCTTCTTTGCCTCCTCCCCGGTAAACCACTTCAAGCACTGCCCCTCAGTCAGTATTATTTGACTAATGTCCAGATTTTCCTTTTTCCAGAAGGTGTGTTCTGTCCTTTCTGCGAATTCTATGACCGAGAAGAGGTTAAATCCGTCAATATCCAGACCAATCTCCTCTTTCATTTCCCGCACAATACATTCCTCAGGCGTCTCTCCCTCTTCTACGTGACCTCCTGGGATGTCCCACATGTTTGGATATGGGATGTCAGGGATATCATCTCTTAGAAAAAGGAGTATCTCCTCCTGGTCATTGATAAATATTATACTGCATCCCCTGAGAGTCATGAAAATAGTTCCAAGAAAATGCTGGTGGTATTTCAATCTGATTCGACAGGCACTAAAATGGAGCCTGAACTATTGATATTGAGTCATCATAATTGTTTGTCGTATATATATAGTTGCCGGTCGGAGAGACTGCCAGAAAATAGGGTCTTTCATCCAATTTGATATTTTGGATGTTAACAAAGTCTGTAACTCCTGAGTCGACAGACACCTGTATCACAGATATCTGCTTTGCCTCTTTATTGGCAACATAGATATATTGACCATCAGGGGACACATCAATTCCATATGGGCCTTTTGAAACAGGTATCCTCTTAAACTCGGTAACGCCAGACATATCCGGAGTGGTCCCGGACATCATAGGGGCATTAATTATGGAGACATCGTTGGTGAAAAAATTGGAGACATAAATGAAATTACCGTCAGGTGAGGTTACAAGGCCAATCGGATTGCCTCCTACCGGGATAGTGATGCCGGATAACATGTCTGCTGTTGGTATTATTGACAGTGAGTTATCTGCAAAATTTGTAGTGTAGACAAAATTCCCGTCAGGTGAAACTGCGACCATTACCGGTCCCTGACCTATGTCAATCGAACTGATCGCAGTGGCTCCTGATATATTGGTGCCAGATACACTGGAAATATCAATAACTGACAGGGTGCTGTTGTGATTGTTGGCAACATACAGGGAATTGCCATCAGGTGATATTTCAATGCCAAAAGGCTCGGTAATGCCGGAGATCGATATCTCATATATTGTGTTTTCTGGAGTGTAGACAACAGATATGGCGCCCTCAATCAAGGATTGTGATCCATAGATGTGATCCCCGTTAGGGGATATCGCAATATCGTAAGGCCTACCGCCGGTAATGCCTGAAATCGTATCTACCAGAGAGATGTCAGTAATTCCTGTGGCATTTGACACCCCTGATACCTTAACAATAGACATATTGCTGCCTAAAAAATTGGTGACGTATATAAGATCAGTATCAGTATTTCCTGACATTACAGCAATGCCGATTGGGCCGTTCCCCACAGAAAAGACTTCCCCTTGAGTGTTTTCAGAGTTCGGGCTTGTGGCGGAAATGGTGAGAATTCCTGTTGCAAACACACACGCCACGAGCATGTGCTGAATCCTGTTTATTAATACTCCCTTGTTTCTCATAGCAGGCCTTTCCCCTTTCTATTTTTGATATGGAATAAAAATCAAATATCATAACGTGATCTGATTGTTATTATTTTTTGAACGATCGGGTGATTAAAATGTTATAGGCTATGTCCTATTGATTTCTAGAATGTTTTAACCCGTTTCAGGTTGGAAGGTCTTTGCTTTTAATCTCTCAGGATTACACTCCCCCGCGACTTGCCGCGATAAAAATAGATATTGCCCTGTTGACGCCCCGCTGCTCTGCGGCGGGGTAGTCCATTCAAAACAATCAGATTGAAACAGTGACTGTGAATTTACAATATTTAGATTCCATTAGATCAGGTAGTTTTCGACAAGTCAAGATGCTTAAGCCGGATTCGCAGTTAGGAGTTTACATCAGGCTTTGAATAGTATAACAATTTTATAAAGTTCTACTTGGCGTTAAAACAATTCTATAAATTTTTTAAAAAGGAAGTATGATTATGACACAGGAAAATACCAGCCAGTCCATTGATTTCACAGTAGATAAAACTAACCTTTACAAGGAGGAGGCCTTTACGGATTTTAAGGTCGCATCCATTCGGCAACTAATACCAATAAGGCCTGACGGTACAGACGATGAGAGCAGGACTCCTGTCTTTATCGGCACTACCCAGATAATGTCTCCATCAGGCCCGCTCCCTATACAGGAGGTACTGAAGGCCAATAATTTCCAGGAAGCCCTGGAAATCTTTCCAGATGCAATGGAAAAAGGATTTGAGCAAATGGTGGAGAGATTGAAGAAGATGCAGGAGCAGGAAAATGAAAAAAATGATTCCAGGATAATTGTACCAGGTATGTAAGTCTGATAGTCTTGCCCAGGAAGAACATCATGACCAATGGCAGCCTTTTATACCGGGATGCCCTGTTTTCCCCAAGGTCTTAAAAGAAAAAAGGCAGAGTGTAATTACTCTGCCTTTTTGATGATCTCTGCTGGATATATGCTGATCTATTATTGGTTCCCTTCCTGTGGAATACAGCCATACGCGGTGAAGGAAATCCGTCTACTGCTGATACTTTAATTAGTATCTCAGGACAAGATTTCCTATATCTCAATCATCACAAACGGTCCACCGCCATGAGTAAATTTCATAGAGCTGCTTTGGATCAGCGACCGCCGCCGCCCCCACCGCCGCCTTCTTCAGCGTCTACAAATCCGTCTCCATTGGCATCCCTTGTGTTAAAAGTTGCGGCAAATTCATCTTCAGACACCATGCCGTCACCATCGGTGTCATTCCGAGTTATATTCTTTTCATTCCATTCATCGACAGTAATCGATTTATCACCATTCGCATCCCTGCCTGTAAAGGTTACCATAAACTCTGATTTGGATACCTTGCCGTCTCCGTCACTGTCATTTTTGACTATCCAGGTTCCGCCGCCGCCACCACCGCCACCGCCGCCAGCAGTGTTTTGTTGGCCGCCGCCACCGCCGCCTTTACCGCCGCCACCGCCGCCTTTTTTCTTTTTATTACCGCCGCCTTTACCGCCGCCACCGCCGCCCTTTTTCTTCTTCTTTCCCTCATATGGTGAAAAGAGACCGCATCCATAAACGCTCACCATGAAAATTGAGATAAGGGCCATTATCCCGATCTTGAATAATAATCTATTTTTCATGTCCTTCTCCTCCCTGTTGGCCTGATAAGCCGTAATTTTTTTTAAACCAATGTTAAATTAGGCGTTAAGATACATATCCAGCATAAACGCCATTACCCTCGTTTAAAAAAATAATAGCACAGACATTTTGGCAAATCAAGCTCAATTTGTACCTTGTTAAATAGCTTATCTCCTGTGTCTCAAGTTATTTTTGATTTTAAAGATGCCGGAACATGGGTCTGTACATTAGAACTGTGATTCCTGTATGGGATGTATGCCTTTGGAACAGACAGGGGAATTATGAAATTGCTGAATTTTTTTTGTTTTTATGCTAACCAAAAGGGCCTTTCGGTCTGTTAAAGATACATAATTTTGAGTATTATGTCGGGGGAGTCCTTACCTGGAAGTCTTTATCATAAGTATCTTCCTGAATTTTGTATAAATAATGTTGAAGGATATCATAAAAGCAATATATTTAAGAGGTTACACGGCAATTTATTTGAATATGGCAGAAACCTTATTGGTTATTGCACAATAAGATCAGGTTTTTAAAAATTGTTTACCTTTCGGGAGAATTGATTTTACCGGATCTACTGTGTTATCAAGCGTTCGTGGTAGACAAGCACAGCTTAACACTTGATGTCTTGTGCCCTCTTTGCACGAGGTTCGCTGTTCACAGGCCCGCAATTTCGCAGCGGGTTCTCAAGTTTGGTAAGCTCGATGCCTGCAAAATTCAGTGTCTTATTTTTTTATATTTATCTGAATCACTGGATAAGGAGGGCGAGATTCAGGTCTTGAGTGGAGATGAAAACAGAGGTTAAAAATTTGAGAAAATATGGAAAGGCACCCTTTCGCCTTGTCGTTATCCACGGTGGTCCGGGTGCGGCTGGAGAGATGGCTCCGGTAGCGCTTGAATTGTCATCAGACTGCTCTGTCTTAGAGCCCCTGCAAACAGCCGCATCAGTCGAGGGGCAGATCAAGGAACTGAGGATGGTTCTTGAAAAGAATGGAAGCCTACCTGTTACATTAATCGGTTTTTCATGGGGAGCATGGCTCAGTTTTATATTTGCAGCCTCTTACCCGTCATTTGTTGAAAAAATAATACTCATTGGAAGTGGCTGCTTTGAAGAAAAATATGCCGTAAAAATAGAAGAGACAAGGCTGAAGCGACTCAATGAAGAGGACAGATCCGAGGTCAAGGCCATCATGGAAGCCCTGGATAATTCCGCTGCCGATAATAAACGCAGGATATTTGCTCGATTTGGTGAAATATTTATAAAAGCCGACGCATTTGATCCATTACCATATCAACTCCAAGTAATTGATTATCGCGTGGAAATTTTCCAGTGCGTATGGAAGGATGCCCGGGAACTCAGGAGGAGCGGAAAACTCCTGGAATTTGGAAAGCATGTCAAATGTCCGGTGACTGTGATTCACGGCGACTATGATCCTCATCCCTTTGAAGGGGTCCAAAAGCCTCTGTCTGATGTCCTGGGGGATTTCAAATTTATCTTGCTCAGAAACTGCGGGCATATGCCCTGGATCGAGCGACAGGCAAAGGCCGAATTTTTTAAAATTCTCAGGCAGGAGATGTGCCAGACCATTCAGAGTTGAACAGGTCCGCTTCTTAAATCTCCACCCGCACTGATGTTTGAGTAGACAAGCTGGCCAGCCCTTAATCAGGCATGATCAGTTTAAGTTTTTTTTTAACGGCATAGTGCAATGTATGAAAAGAGAGTTGAGGATGGCCCCAGATGTTATCTGCAAGGAAGCTAAGACGCCCCTTTATGTGTGCTGTGCCTGGCATGACAAGAACGGACAACTAAAACAGGAGGATATTACCCCGCCGGAAAGTTATTGTTTTACCTCCTGCCAAAGGAAAGAGAGGTTTTCCCGGGGATTGCGGCCCGGAAATCTGCAATAAAGGGATCAGATTGAGTCCCCTAGTTTTATGTTTTTCTAAACATTGACTATGTTTTGCTGGAATATTATAATTTTCCAGTCAAGCCTCAGGTCTGGCCGGGAACTTGAAAAAAGGATTACTGGTAATGATATGATCTTTTTTTATGACAGGAGGAATTATGCTGAACGCCAAGGATATAATGACGACTGATTTGATTACCGTCCTGCCCGATGAATATATTACAAAAGCGGCAAAACTTCTTGTGGCAAATCGTGTCAACGGTCTCCCGGTTGTAAACAGGGAGGAGCAACTGGTTGGGATAATCTGTCAGAGTGATATGATAGCCCAGCAGAAAAAATTACCCATACCCTCTTTTTTTACTATCCTGGACGGGCTTATCCCTATCACCTCCATGAAACAAATTGAAAAAGAGGCAGGCAAGATTGCCGCGACCCAGGTTCATCAGGCAATGACTAAAAATCCGATTACTGTGAATCCGGATACGGATATAGAAACCATAGCATCCTTAATGGTGGATAATAATTTCCATACCATTCCTGTTGTAGAGAAGGGAAAACTTGTAGGGATTATCGGGAAAGAGGATATCTTAAAAACTCTGATTGCAGGGTAATCTTATTGCTGACGATTTGAGGAGGGACTTTTTTCAGGGCCCAGGGAATACTTTCTGCCGAATTTTTTATACTCTGATGCAATTCTTGCGTCCCCGGGCTCTTTTTTAACAAACAGTGATAATACTTCATATGCCTTGTCCTTATCATTACGGGATGTATGGATCTTCAGCATCCCGAGGTGGGCATACTTATCATATCCAAGGGAGAGGGCCTCCTTGTAGCTTGCTTCCGCCTGTTCAAGATTGTCCAGGCTTAAGTAGGAATCGCCGATTCGTGTCATCCCGATTCTTTTACTCATCCCATATTTTAAGGCATTTTTCCATGCCTCAATGGCAGACACATAATCCTTTAAACCCCTCAGGCAGTCTGCCTTGCCATTCCACGCGTGGGAATTTTTATGATCAATATCAAGGGCCATCTGATACAGTTTCATTGCCTTTTTATATGTTTTTAATCTCCTATAGATATTCGCGGCAGATGTTATTGCGATAACGGAATTACCAGTGTGTGAAATAAGGGTCTCAAAAAAATTGAGTGCTTCTGTTTCGTTTCCCTCCTTTTCGCTGATGTCACCCAGTCCCATCAATGCGTACGGATCATTAGGCCTCTTTTGCAGGGCAATATGGTAATATTTTTTTGAAGATTCAATGTCCCCTTTCTTCCTGAAGCCATCAGCCGCCCTTGTTATGATCTTATAATCATCCGGATAAAAAGAGAGATAATACAGCCAGGCATCCAGTGCCTTATCCAACTCCCGTATACCTCTGTAGGCGTCTCCAAGCCCTGAAAGGGCGTATTTATTGTCAACCTCAATCTGAAGGCATTTCTCATAATAGGAGATTGCCTCTTCATACATCCTTGTCTTTCGTTTCAGGTCACCCATACCCACAAGGGCATATAGATTACCCTCTTCAATTTCCAGGATGTTGAAATATGTCTCTTCAGCCTCTTTAAACCTGCCATCTTTGCTCAGATTATGGGCAAGTTTTCCCAGGGATATTATCTTCCTATCGGCCTTTGGTCTGTTTTTGTTTTCAGTCATCTCCAACCATATAGAGTTTGGTTAATTAGAGTTAAATTATACCTATTGTGTGTAAGAATATAACATAATTAAATCATAACAATCAATTTATTACCTGAACTTTGCAAGCATCGAGCTTGCTAAACTTGAGAATCCGCTGCGAAGTAGTAGGTCTGCGCACAACGAAGATTGCGCAAAGAAAATAAAAGGCATCAAACGTGAAGCTGTGTTTGTCTACAACGAACGCTTGATAACGCAGCAGATTTGGTGAGATCAATGCTCCCAAAGGGAAAAAATTTTGAAAAGCCTGATCTTATTTTGCAACAACCAATAAGGCACCTGTTATCTTCAAATAGATTGCTGCGTAACAGCTTGAATATATTGTTTTTTATGACACCATTTAATGTTATTTATGCAGATTCAGGTATGCCCCATACTTTGACCGGCAGATCATCCCACAAAAGTATGTCGCCAGGCGGTTAAAAGGTTTTAGAGCTGTCAAGGAGTATGGTTACAGGTCCGTCATTTATCAAATGCACATCCATAATCTCCTGAAACTCACCTGTATCTACCTCCATGCCGGTCTCCCTCAGAATATCAATAAAATACTCATACATTGATTTTGCCAATTCCGGTCTGGCCGCCCTCATATAGGATGGCCTGCGTCCCTTGCGACAGTCACCCCAGAGGGTGAATTGCGAAACAACAAGGGCTGATCCTTCAATATCCATAAGGGACAGGTTCATGAGCTCTTTTTCATCTTCAAAAATTCTCAAATTAGCAATCTTTTTCGCAATATATTCACAGTCCTTTTTAGTATCCTCATTTCCTATGCCAAGAAAGATCAAAATGCCCTTATCAATTTTGCCAATGATCCTTTTGTTCACTTCCACTCTGGCACTTTTTACCCTCTGAATCACTGCCCTCATCATATAAACCCTTTAAAATTTTACCATAAGCTGGTTGCAGAAAATTTATAAAACACGTATCGTGTTTGACCCTTTAACAATATTCCGGTATTTGTCCTGTTAGATGGATTTTAACCTCAGGCGCCTTATAATGAAACCTACACTGATATTAATAAATCCCTGGATATATGATTTTGCAGCATATGACATGTGGTCCAAGCCCCTTGGCCTTCTGTATGTGGCAGGCTTTTTGAGAGAGTGCGGATTTGACATCCAGGTGGTAGACTGTATGGATGTCCACGCCACAGGCATGAAAGAGTTTTCATCCCAGGCACATCCTGTCAGGAGATTGTATGGCACGGGAAAATTCTGGAGAAAAGAGATCCCCAAACCTGCCCCCCTTGCCCATATAAACAGAACTTATAGCCGATATGGTATTGCAAAACAACTCTTTATCCAGAAACTTCTGAAAATAGAAGATCCCTCCGCCATCCTGGTCACATCTCTTATGACCTACTGGTATCCAGGAGTAAGAGAGGCAATTAATTTGGCGAAAGAGACATATCCTGGCCTCCCTGTGATCCTGGGGGGGGCATATGCAAGACTGTGTAAGGAGCATGCGGTAATGTCTTCATGTGCGGATTGTGTGGTGAGTGAAGGAACAATCCATGACCAGGGGCCATTACTGGAGGCCTTGAAGCAATTCGGTATTTACGCGCCGAAAGGTTGTCATTCCGTTGATGGCACCCCATGGCCGGCCTTTGATCTTCTCAGGAAGCTGGATTATATCTGTATTGCTACCTCAACAGGGTGTCCATACAGGTGTCATTATTGTGGAAGCAGATTCTTGAATCCCACCTTTACACAACGTAAACCCAGTGAAGTAATTGAGGAGATTAGATACTGGAATGAAAAATTCGGGATCAAGGATTTTGCGTTTTATGATGATGCGCTTCTGGTAGATTCAGGTTCCCATATAAAGATAGTCCTGAATGGGCTGATGGAATCAGGCCTGTCCCTGAGATTCCATACACCCAATGCGCTTCATGTTAGGGAGATTTCTCAGGAAATTGCTGGGCTTCTTTACAGGTCAGGCTTTCGTACTATCCGTCTTGGCCTTGAGACCGCTGACATCGGGCTGCATAATGACCTGGACAGAAAAGTGTCTGATGGGGAATTTGAAAGGGCTGTTCGGAATTTAACGAATGCAGGCTTTGACAGTAGGGATATAGGTTCCTACATTCTTATGGGGTTGCCGGGACAATCCGTGGAGTCTGTGGTAAATACCCTGAATTTTGTTGCAGACACGGGCACTTCACCATATCTGGCTGAGTACTCACCCCTTCCTCACACCCCTCTCTGGCAAAAAGCGATTGCATGCTCAAACTATGATATTGCTGCAGAACCCTTGTTTCATAATAATTCACTTCTTCCATGCTGGGATGAAGAGAAGAGGCTCCAGGTGCAGGAATTGAAACGGATAGTAAGAGAGATCAGGACCGCCTGTTGATAACGCCTGCCGCATATCCCGCACCAAACCCATTATCAATATTCACAACAGTAATCCCGGCGGAGCATGAATTGAGCATGCCTAAAAGGGCCGCAATCCCTCCAAAGCTTGCGCCATAACCAATGCTTGTGGGGACAGCAATTACAGGTTTGTCCACCAGGCCACCTACAACACTGGGGAGTGCCCCTTCCATGCCTGCAACAACAATGATTACCTTGGCATTACTGAATTTTTCTTTATGGCTTAAGAGCCTGTGAAGACCTGCAACGCCTACATCATAGATCGTCTCTACCTCATTTCCCATAAATCTGGCAGTAAGGGCTGCCTCTTCAGCAACTGGCATATCGGATGTGCCCGCGCATATTACAACTATCATCCCCCTTCCGGATATCTTTACAGGCTCCTGCTCTAGAATAATCATCCTTGCCCTTTGATGGAAAACGCACTTGGGGAATTTTTACAGGATCTTTTCTGCCTTTTCCGGGGAGATGCGTGTGACCATTATATTTTCATTCTGCCTGATCATGCTTTCCATGATAGCTATAATATCTTCCACTTCCTTGCCTTCACCAAATATCACCTCAGACATCCCCCTTCTAAGGTTGCGGTGGTGGTCAACACTGGCAAGACCAATATCTTCAAACGGGAGGTGCTTCAATTTTTGAAGGGCATCGGAAACAGATATATCCCCTTTACTCAGGATTTCTAAAAGTTCTTTTATTGCGTCCTGATTCAATGTCTATTCTCCTGTATTTGATAAAATTTTAGCAGATGTAGAATTACTCGTATGTTATGACCTGAATCTTGCATAAACAATATCGAAACGTACCTTAAAAAGCAATATATTTAGGCGGTTATACAATAATTTGTTTGGACATAACAGGTACATTATTGGTTATCGCAAAATTCAAGTATGAAGTGATCCCAGAACTCTGATTATCCGTGGGCAGGTTTATAAACGCATAAGGGTTCCTCTGCCATATATCTGCCAGTGGCCTCATATGCCCTGGCCCTGCATCCACCACAGAATTTTCGGAATTCACATCTTCCGCATTTCCCTTCATATGCTGAAAAGTCTCTCAGCCTGGAAAATATATCCGAACTGCTCCATATCTCTTCAAAGGATGCCTTATTAAGGTCACCACAGTTCAGTTCAAGGTACCCGCAGGGCTGAACAATACCGTCGTATGAGATGAAGCAGAAGCCTGTCCCCCCCAGACACCCTCTTGTCACTGCATCCAGACCATAAGTGTCAAAATCCACCTTTTCTCCTTTTTTGCGCGCCTCCTGTCTAAGAATACGGTAATAATGGGGGGCGCATGTGGCCTTTAGATGGAGGGGAACCTTGTCCCGTTTGTCATAAAACCAGTGCAGAAGATTTTCATATTCCAGCGCATCAATCTCCTGATTGACCATGTCCTTTGCCCTGCCTGTAGGTACCAGGAGAAAGATATGATGGGCTACAGCCTCAAGCCTTATGGCCATCTCAAGTATGGTTTCTATCTCCTTGGCATTATGCTTTGTTATGGTGGTGTTTATCTGGAATTCTAGGCCTGCGTTTTTCAATATCTCTATCCCTTTCAGGGCAGAGTCAAATGCTCCTGGAACGTTGCGGAACCTGTCATGACTTTCAGCATCAGCCGCGTCAAGGGATATGCTCAGGCGCTGGATACCAGCGGATTTTAACTTTTCACCTGTCTCAGGTGTGAGCAGTGTACCGTTAGTGGCCATGACCATGCGCATACCAAGAGATGTCCCGTATTCGGCAAGCTCGAATATGTCATCTCTCATAAGAGGTTCCCCGCCCGTCAGTATTATAATAGGCTTTGTCAACTTTGCGATCTGGTCAATGATCTCTTTTGCCTTGTCAGTGCTCAGTTCGCCATAATATGGTCCCTTTTCGGAAGCGGCCCTGCAGTGCACGCAGTTGAGATTGCAGCTGCGGGTCACCTCCCATGCTACAAGTCTGGGGGGATTATGTATGCTGGAATTTTCTTGGGGATGGAGGTGTTTGTCATCTGGTCCACGGGGTTGTCGGTGCGGGCTCTCCATGTTTATTCCCTGTTAAGGTTAATAGGTGCCTGAATTTTTCTTTATCTGTTTGATGGATTTTATACAAAAATTTCAAAACAAAAAATTTCAAAAAAATGACCCTGTTTGGTAAGAATTATGCATATTGGGGTCATAACTTTTTGATATACTCTATTTAGTGTTGTTTTGTAAGATTTTAGCAGCGTCTTTTGCGAAATAAGTGATTATCAGATTTGCCCCTGCCCTTTTAATCGAGGTCAGAGATTCCATCATAATCCTTGATCCGTCAACCCAGCCCTTTTCTTCAGCAGCTTTGATCATGGCATATTCGCCGCTTACATGGTATGCAGCCATAGGCAGGAGACACTCCTCCCTCACCAATCTGATAATGTCAAGATAGGGCAGGGCTGGTTTGATCATGATTATATCCGCCCCTTCATCAATGTCCATGATTGCTTCTTTTAGAGCCTCTAGAGCGTTGGCCGGATCCATTTGATATCCTGACCTGTCACCAAACTGAGGCGTGGAGTCTGCGGCCTCTCTGAAGGGACCGTAAAAGGCGGAAGCATATTTTACAGCATAGGCGATTATCCCGACATCCTGGTACTGGTTATTGTCCAGTATATCTCTGATAGCTGAGATCCTTCCATCCATCATATCTGAAGGCCCTACAAAATCGGCCCCTGCCTTTGCATGGCTCAGAGCCGTTTTTGCAATTACCTCCAGGGTGGAGTCATTATCCACCTGACCGTTTTTGATAATACCGCAGTGGCCATGGTCGGTGTACTCACACAAACACACATCAGTCATGACGGTCATGTCAGGCAGTTTCTTCTTGATTAAGGAGATCGTTTGCTGTACTACTTCATTTTCGTCATAGCTACTACTTCCTGCGGCGTCTTTTGATGCAGGTAGACCGAACAGAAATATTGCAGGGATGCCCAGGTCCATCGCCTCTTCAGCCTCTTTTATCGCCATATCGACAGAGAAATGAAACTGGCCGGGGAGAGATGGGATTGGATCTTTTAGACCTTTACCATGTTTGATAAAGATTGGATAGACAAGGTCATTTGTTGAAATAGTGGTCTCTCTGACCATGTTTCTTATTCCAGGGGTCCTTCGTAAGCGGCGCGGCCGTATTTTCATGATTGTTCCTTAATGTATGTTGATAATCGCTAATCAAATATGCATGGTTACTTTTTGCTTTAGTTTTCTTGGGGTTGTGGTAGAGCAGGCTCTTTCTCACCCTGATATTTCTTTTTAAAAAGATTGTCAATATACTCATCCATATCCGTAACAGCTTCACCGCTTATGACATATTCGTCTATACCGGTCTTGTCCTTCAGCAACTTTAGGCCATATTCTAGTTTTGTTGCCAGGTAAGCAGCAAGTGAACTTGGTGTTTCATTCATCTCAATTGCCTGCCTGATAAGTTCATCAATGGCACTGTCATCAAATATAATAATTACTTCAAGCTTTTTATCCAGGTTTCTTTCTTCCTGTTTTATCTCCTGGTACATCCTCTGATAGTCTTCAAACGCAGTGTTGACATCTGAGGTGGTCTTTAAATAGATGTCCGCGACAATCTCGCACCTGCCCCTATAGATTTTCAGCCCGAATTTATGGAAAAACTCTTCAGACTTTGATTCAATGAATTTGACCAGGGTTTCAAACTCCACCCTGGCCTGTGTTTTAAAGCTCTTTGATCTGCGGGGATCATCGGGATTATTTTTAAGGCATAACAGAGCTTCCTCTGGATTGTCAACCACTTCAGGAGTGATAAGCAGTGTCTTGATATCAGTGGACGGGAGGGCTTTTTCAAATGGAATAAGCACTCTCTCAATGGCGCTTACCAGTCCACGGGCACCGGTCTTTTGCTGAGCCGCAAGGGTTGCTATCTTGCAGAGCGCCTCGTCCTCAAATTTGATATCAATTCCGTAGGCCCTGAAGTCCTGTCTTTTGCTTATGATAATTGGATTGTTTGGGTTTTTCAGGATTTCTACAAGGTCTTCGCTGGTGAGTTCATCAAACACCACAAGGACCGGAAGCCTTCCAACAAACTCTGTTTCAAATCCAAATTCTATCAGGTCCTGCGCTGTCACATCTTTAAAGATATCCCATGGAACCTCGGTCGGCCGAACATCTGCTTCAAACCCAATGCCCTGACGCTGAAGTCGTTTTTTGATAATTTCCGCTAAGTCCCCAAACGCGCCGCTCATAATAAAAAGGATATTTTTAGTATTGATCACCTGTTTTTCGCTTTTGCCTGTCTTCCTGAATTGCTCTATGGCTTGTATCTGTGAGACAGGATCGTGTGCCACTTTAAGGTCTACATCTGTCTCCTCCATAGGTTTCAGAAGCGTCCTTTGGACACCAGTGCGTGAGACATCATGACCAATAATATTTTTTGATGATGCAATTTTATCAATCTCATCAATATAGATTATTCCAGTTTCAGCAAGTTGGATATTGTCATCTGCTTCATGGACCAAATCCCGGACAAGATCTTCAACATCTCCACCCACATAGCCTGTTTCACTGAATTTGGTCGCATCCCCTTTAACCATCGGGACGCCCAGCTTCTGGGCAATGAGTTTGACCATGTAAGTCTTACCCACCCCGGTGGGACCTATCATAAGGACATTGTTTTTGATCATGCCTACTCCCACAGTAGACTTTCTGTCTGCAAATTTATTCAGGTATTTGATCCGGTTAAAGTGGGTGCATACTTTTGTTGAAAGAACCTCCTTTGCCTGGTTCTGTTTAACAATGAATCCGTTTAAATAGGATTCAAGCTCTTCAGGAAGCATGTCAAATTGGGGTATAGGGTCCGTATTAAGCGATGATTTTTTGCCGTTTATGCTGTCTTCATCCTCTTTGGGAGTAAGAAAAGGTGAAATAATCTTGATGCGACTCCCATATTTTTTTGACAGGTAATCACTTAACTCTTTTTCCAACTCCTGCTGATTAGGGAGCTTGGCAATCTTTTCTGTGTCTTGGGGATCTTCGGTTGTCATTTTTAACCTCTTTATTCTTTCCTGGCCATTTCGATTGCATGGTCAGGTCCTGGTTGTTCGGCATTTGAATTTATCAGGACAATTTTATAATATTATATCCACTACGGTGAGCAATTTCAAGACCCATAAGATATAGAAAAAGGCTTTTTAACCATAAGGGATGGAAATGTTTAGAAAAGTGCCTGGTAATTTGAAAAATGATTCGGGGTTTATAGGGTTATACAGGGTGTCGTTTCACCGCTGGAACAGGATCGAGGATTGGAAAAAAAATCTATAACATTACCTTTTGCCATTTAGAATGAAGAATTGACTCATCTGGATAATTCAATTAAAGTCGCCAATTACGTTGATTAAATTCATAAATAAGGAGTTGCAGATGATTTCTCGCCTTGAGATAAGGACGAAAACGGGGCTCATGGATGCTGAAGGCCTGAGTATCATGGGTCGGGCAGAGGACTATTTCGGTCTTAAGATAGACGATATCCGCGTAATAAAGGTCATGACCATAGATGCTGATTTAAATGAACATCAATTGGAGAGGCTAAGGACAGAGATATTTACTAATCCTGTAACAGAGGAGTCATCTTTTTCACCTATAGCCCGGGATTTTGACTGGCTGGTCTGGGTCGGTTTCAGGCCTGGAGTCAGGGACACGGCTGGAAGCACTGCTGTTGAGGCAATTGAGGATCTCTTAAAGATAAGCCTGAAGCATGATGAGGCCGTCTATATGTCAAAGTTATATGAGATCCGCAGTAATCTGACAAAGGAAAAGATTACTGTTATTCCGTCTGAGATCCTTGCAAATGACATTATTCAGCAATGGAAGGTCTATTCCGGAGATGAGTGGAACCTGGAAAAGGGGATCGGTCATATTGTGCCTAAAGTCATCCTTGATCATGTGCCACAGGTAAGTACGATTGCGATAGGCACTGATGATGAGTTGAAAAGGATATCTCATGAACGCAGCCTCGCGCTTCAGGAAAGTGATATCCCGGTTATCAGGGAGTATTTCCTGCGCAACGAGGTCTTGTCTAAAAGAAAGGAGTTTGGGCTTGAACTCCCTACGGATGTGGAGCTTGAGTATATATCTCAGGCACGTAGTGACCATTGCAACCATAATACCTTTAAAGGCTTGTTTATTTACAAGGATCTGGCAACAGGAGAAAAAAAGAGGGCCAATAACCTTTTCAAGACATGCATAGAAGGTCCGACCCGTAAACTGAAAGATGAAAAAGACTGGGTTGTTTCTCTTCTGTGGGATAATGCGGGGGTCGCCCGCTTTGATGATACATATAATTATGTGAT
>JAFDJA010000124.1 GCA_019307745.1 Deltaproteobacteria bacterium
GGGTAAAAAAATTTTTCCTTTGAATGGAAGTTCCGGAGGCAGCTGTTGCCTTTTATCTTGCGTCAATCCTCCAAAGAGAAATAACGGGCGTGCTGATTTTCGGAAGGAAATCTATAACAATCTAAAAAGAGGCGCAAAATGGAAAAACTCAATTTTTTTTAATATGTATCATTTTCCCTCCCGTCTTTGATAGCTGCCTGTAAAACCTGAACTGGAGAAAATATGCTTCCTCAACTCTCAAGAGTGAGGAAACATATAATACTCAAAAAGCGCAATCAAACCAATTCCCCCTGGTTAACTATCTCCTTATTTAGCAATAAGACCTGCGCGCACGCATCGCACATTAAGTTCTTTATTTTTTTCACTATAGCCTGTATTGCCTAGTCCGTAATCAAGAAACCATCCGATAGTCATGTGCCTACCCTCTGTAGAGGATGACAAGTAACGATTATTTAAAACATTCGGGAAATATCCTTTTTCAGTAGTAGGATACATAAGCGTCTCATCACATGCGGATCGTAATTCCTTGATATCTGGGAGTCTCCAGTCATTCTTTCCCCCATACTCAAGCCCCTCACAGTGTGTGATAGCGCCTTCCCAGTCATGTTGCCCCCCCCCTCAGCCTGCTGCCAGATGAGGCCGTTTGAGTTGTCTGTAACCGTGCCATCGCCATTATCTGTGAAGTGTTTGTCAACGGTAATCGGAGGAGCAGCATCCCTGACGCATCTTATGTTAAAGTTTTCCCTTCCCCCAGCGCTCCTTGTCTCATTAATAGGATGCGCCCCTGTGCCTCCACCACCGTTTATTTCCCATTTGTGACCTTCAGGATCAGTGGCATAGGAGTCAATGGTCCACCAGTATTGGGCAGAATGATTGGGAGAAATGGGCATGGAAAAAGGCGGGCGGCCGTGATTAATAAGATTATGGAACTCAATACTGTTGGGCATGCGCCAGTTATCATGACCCGCAAGTTTAAGATTTTTACAGTATTTAACAGCATCCGCCCAAATCATCTCTCCACCGTCTTTCTGCTCCCACATAAGCCCGGTTACATTATCAGCAACAGTCCCGTCACCAATGTTAGCATAGGAACGGGGATTAATCTGATAATCAGCATCCTCACCAAAAATCTTTGTCGCATCCTGTGTCTGTCCTGTGTCTGGAATCGGACGAACATCCCATATTTTTACAGCATGCTCGGGTAAAATAATTTGCTTTGCGTTTGCAGATCTCGCTCTCTCTGAACTGCGACGGCTATCATCAGGTGGTGGACCAGCAGCAGATACCAGACCTGAAACAGACAGAACAACAAGACCTGTTAAAACTATAAAACTTAAATTTTTCATATTCTCACTCCTCATCACAATATATTAGGCTAAAAGATATGTCATAGGCAATACACCGGTTCTCCCAATGCTGCCATGAATCTATAATATTAAATGATCAAAAAATTAAGGGCTTCCTCAGTAAGGTTGGTTAAGGAGGCTGGTAAAATAAAAGTTATCAAAACATTCCCTACATCACTACGTTTTTTCATAATCCTACTTCAGACTTCAACCGTATGATCTTTAACTATACCTCTTCCTCTGTCTTTTCCTCTTTGTCCTCAGGTGTTTTCTTTTTATGAGCGAATTTAGCAATATAGATCCCGAGCTCATACAGGACCAAAAGAGGGATCGCCATTAGACACTGAGTCAGCGGATCAGGCGGCGTAAGAACGGCTGCGGCAGTGAATATAATCAGGATCGCGAATTTACGGTTTTTCCTTAAAAAGTCAGATGTTACAAGCCCCATTCTGGCCAGAAAAAAGATCACAACGGGCAGTTCAAACACAAGGCCAAATGCGAGTAAAAGTTTTGTTGCAAATGAGAAGTACTGTTTGACCGCGGGGAATGCACTGATATAATCATTGGCAAACTTCATAAAGAATTGAAATCCGAATGGGAATACCACAAAATATCCAAAAAGCGAGCCACACAGAAAGAGCACAGTAGAGAAGGTTACAAAGGGAATGACATATTTTTTTTCCTTTTGATAAAGTCCCGGAGCGATAAACATCCATATTTGATAAAAGATAACAGGAGAGGCCAGAAGAATTCCAGCGACAAAGGCGGTTTTAAGATATGTAAAAAATACTTCAGGAGGACTCGTGAAAATAAACTTGCCGCCTTCAGGGAGTGCCTCATTTAATGGTAACATAAGTATTTTGAATAATTTTTCCGCAAATGCGTATGAGGCAAGAAAGCCTATTCCCACTGCGATAGCGCTGTAGATAAGCCTTTTTCTCAGTTCCTCCAGATGGCTTAAAAAAGGCTGCTTTTCTGTTTCACTCATCTTTTTGCTTCTCCTGTTCTGTGTCACTTGCAAAATCCGGGCTGCTTTCTTCCACCTCTTCTTTCTTTTCTACATTCTCTTCAAAATCCGGCACATCCATCCTGTAGTCGTCATCATATTCATAGGGATAATCATCTGTATCTGTGGAAGTGGTGTCAATACTGTCCACAGTTTCTGTGATATCATTTCTGATCTCCCGGATATCTTCATCAATGTCGAGACTGTCCTTGATCTCCTGAGTGGCCTTTTTGAATTCAGCCATAGCCCTACCAAGGGCCTTTGCCAGGTCCGGCAGTTTGCTCGGACCCAGGATGACCAGTGCGATTGCCATGATAATCATTAATTCAGTCATTCCCAGGCCAAACATATCTCTCCTCCATTATTTGATGGCTTTTTTAAATGCCTAATCCTGCTGATAGAACCAGTATGGGTCGAATTACGCTGTCCCCCGGCCACACCATAAGATGTATACCTGGAGGTTGTCGTCCTTGCTGCGGTTACTCTTTAAGGAAGGCTTAGACCTGAATTGTTTTATTTATACCCGCATTATTTGAGACTCTTTGTTTTTAATTTTTAAAGCCTTATCTCCATAGCTATCTCATTACAGTCAGGAAATTTTGGACAATTAAGACAATCGCTCCATACCTTATGGGGTAGTTTTGATTTTTCCACCTTTTGAAATCCTAATTTGCCGAAGAATCCGGGAGTGTAAGTAAGGGCAAAGATTTTTTTTATTCCAAGGCTCATGGCCTCTTCAAAACATTTTTTTACAAGCCTGGACCCATACCCCATTTTTTGAAAATCTTTCGCGACCGCCAAAGAGCGGATCTCTGCCAGATCCTCCCAACAAACACCCAGTGCACAGACTGCAATAATAGTGTCGTTTTTATCTTTATCTCTTATAACAAAATAGTCGCGTATGTGATCATAAAGTTCGCTTAGTGATCTCTGCAGCAGGATATCCTTATTAGCTTCACTGCCCAGGAGTTTATGGATCTGTTTGACATCCTGTATAACTGCTTTTGTAATCATAATTTAATCCACTCTTGATACAAATCCGTTGATTCCTTCCTTGTCGGCTATTGCGAGGGCATAATCACCGGCTGCCTCTCTTGTTAAAAATTTTCCGCACCTCACTCTATAGTATTTTTTACCATTTACTAGAGCTTCATAAAAGTAGGCTTTGATCCCTTTTTCTGCAAGTTCTTTAATCAATTTTTCCGCCCTGCCTTTATCTCCAAGAGATGCAAGCTGGACCGTGTATTGAATCGATGATGGTAAAGGCGCAGGTTTGACCGTTGTGGTTTTGGTATTCTTTATCGCATATCCAGGTTCTATTTCTGGGGTAGATTGCTTTACAATATCATTTCTGGAAGTTTGTTTATTTGACTGCTTTTTTGCTTCCTCTTTTTTGGTTGAAAGTTGTTCATAGAATTCCAGTTTTGGTGCAGACTCAAGGCTGTCAGCCTTGTCTTCATATTGAAGCGGCTCTTCATTTCCTGTCCTCTCTTGAAGCTTTGTGATCTGGTTTCTCAGGTTCGCAATAGTAGAGACTGATTTTGGTATGGAATCTCTTCCCACAAGGATTCCTAACACAAAGATCCAGCTTAGGAGAAAAAATAGAAAAATAGACCAGAGCAGGGCTGCCAACCTTGACAGCTCTATCTTATATGTCTTTGAGTCCGGTTTTTTCTTAATTTTTCGCTTTGTTGTCGTCATATTTAATTAGAGTAATTAATGATCCCTTTAAATCATCCTCAGACAGGATGGTATTCATGAAATATGTTTTATCTGGTATCACATCCTTTTGGGTGCACTGCATCCCAGAAGGTTCAATCCGTTTTTGATTACTATCCTGACAGCATCCACCAGGAACAACCTTGCCTGGCTGAGGATTTTATCTTCCACTATAATACGGTTTTCAGGATTTGAAGTGCCCATATTAAAATAGCGATGAAACATGGCCGCAAGTTCGGTCAGGTAATATGTGAGACGATGGGCCTCAAATGTGACGCATATCTCTTCTAATACAGAGGAGAATTCCGCCATATACCTTATCAGGCGCATCTCCTCATCCAGTTTGAGTCTGCTGAGTATCTTATCCGGGCTTCCTGTCATTGAGATCCCCTGTTCATCCGCCTTGTTAAAGATACTGCATATCCTTGCGTGGGCATACTGTACATAGTATACTGGGTTTTCACTATCCTGTTTTTTAACCAGGTCTATGTTGAAATCAAGAGGTGAGTCATGACTCTTGGTAAGAAACACAAAACGCACAGCATCCACACCCACATCATCTACCAGCTCTTTGAGCGTTACGAACTGGCCGGATCTCTTGGACATTTTAACTTCTTGCCCCGCTTCCCACAGCTTAACCAGTTGAATCAGTATTACAGAGAGCCAGGATTCATCAAGCCCGTCAGCTTTTAGTGCGGATTTTATCCTGCGGACATATCCGTGATGATCGGCTCCCCAGATATTTATGGCATGGTCGAATCCCTTTTTATATTTTTCCAGGTGGTATGAGATATCTGACGCAAAATAGGTATACTGGCCGTCCTGTTTTTTTACAACCCTGTCCTTGTCATCGCCATAAGCTGATGTGTTGATCCACTGAGCATCATCTTTTTCATACAGCTCGCCCCTTTCTTTTATCTCGTCCAGAGATTTTTCCACAAGCCCCTTTGAGAAAAGATCCTTTTCATAGCTCCAGACATCAAACGAGACACGAAACTGTTCCAGGTCCTGTTTGATCTCTTCAATCATTATTTCTTTTCCTAGCTCAGAGCAGATCTCTACGGCCTCTTTTGGATCAATCGCTGACAGGTCGATCTGTTCAGAAATTTTGTTGGCAAGCTCAACAATATAGCTTCCGTGGTAGCCGTTTTCAGGAAACGGGTAGCCCGGGTTATCTGCCTGTTTCCAGCGGCTGTAAACAGATTCGCCCAGAAGACTGATCTGTACCCCTGCATCATTAATATAAAACTCCCTGACTACACTATATCCTTCAAAAGAGAGTATCCTGCACAGGGTATCGCCCATAGCTGCACCACGGCCATGGCCCAGATGGAGCGGACCAGTAGGATTGGCGCTCACAAATTCTACGAGTACTTTTTTCTCTGAACCGGTTTTCAGGCTGCCGTACTCATTCCTGAGTGCTATTATATTATCAAGTACATTGTACCATTCATCAATTGAAATAATAAAATTAAGAAACCCCGGTCCTGCAATCTCTACCTTTTCTAGGAAGTTCTCATGATCCTGCAGATTGTCAATAATAATCTTTGCGATATCTCTGGGTGAACGTTTCTGGGATGAGGCCAGGGTCATGGCAAGATTGGAGGCAAAGTGGCCGTGCCCTGAATTGTTTGGTATCTCTATCACATAATCAGGGAGGTCGGTCCTATCGAGCACTCCTTTTTCAAAACAGTCTGTTATTGTTGTTTTTAGAATGTTGTCCAGTTTTTCCTTCATTAAAATAGGATCCTTTTTCTTTAACGGTCTTCTGGTATCGGTATTGTACCCTGCTCTTAGAGATTTTCGATCTCCAAAGGCTGTGGGCAATATCAGAGAAGAACCATGTTTTGTATTAAAAGCGGTTTCTGTATCAAAGCAGGGGATTCAGCTGTCTGATTCAGGTAATATATTCCTTTTTGACCCTCTGCCCTATAGAACAGAAAATCTCATAAGAGATGGTCTCTGCCTTTTCAGCTATATCATCTCCAGTTATGCAACACTCCCCCTGGCTCCCAAGGACGACCACTTCATCACCAGGATGCACATCTGTGCGACCTGTTATGTTGCATGTGGCCATATTCATGCAAATCCTGCCTGCGATATTGGCTTTCTGTCCGCCTATAAGGACCTTTCCCCGGTTTGATAGATTCCTTGGCAGCCCATCGCCATAGCCTATTGAGGCCACAGCAATCTTCTGATTTCCCTTTGTATAATAGCTCCTTGCATAGCTTACAGGGGTACGGTCAGGGAGATTATTGACCTGGAGCACCCGGCCAGTGAGTTTCATTACTGGTTTAAGATTCACCGAAGTCTTGAATCCTGGTGACGGAAGTCCGCCGTACAGCATGATCCCGGGCCGCACCATATCGAAGTGAGTTTCCTTATGTTCTATGATCCCTGCGCTGTTTGCAAGGCTGTTCATGGGGAGTTCAAGCCCTACTTTTCGTCCGATGTCAATGGCCTGTCTGAAGATTTTCACCTGTTTTCTGGTGAAATTATGGACCGATTCATCTGCTGAGGATAGGTGGGAGAGCATCCCCTGAATAAATAGGGATTCATGTTCCATGACTACCTTGATAAAAGCCTCTGTCCTGGAAACGGGGACACCTATTCTACCCATACCCGTATCTATCTTTACAAATATATTGACTTTTTTCCTGTTTTTTAAAGCAACCTTATTCAGCATTTCAGCGGAAATGAGATCATAAACAACAGGTGTAAGATTTTTTTTAACAATTGTCTCTGCATCCTTTTCCGTCCTGATCCCGCACAGGATTACAATTGGGATTTTTATTCCGTTATCCCTAAGATCCAGGGCCTCATGGGGGTAGGAGACACCCAGACAGTGCACCCTGTTTTTCTCCAGCAGTTTGGAAACCTGCACAATACCATGGCCGTAAGCATCAGACTTCACAATACCCATGATACGGGTATCAGAGTCTATTAGTCCCCTTACCTGGTTCAAGTTGTGCTCAAGAGCAGAAAGATCAATCTTAACGCAGTTCAATGAAATGGTCATTTTTTTAGTCCTAAGCGTCATGAATTGCCCAAAGTACCTGAAACAGATCTATATTTCAAGGATTATGTGGCCTATGGGATATTTGATGTCAGGTGGTATTGCCTTGGAGATATTATTGGATGGAGTCAGTTGTATTGTGTGCTTTTAGAGTATTATCTGCAGGAAATCAAAAAGATCGCTTTTGTGAAACCCATATTTCACAGAAAGTGTATTTGGTGAAATAAAAATTCTATGCTGTCCATCAATAGTCGGATTCCATAAAGATATTGCTGGATGATGGATCTGGAACAGGAGTATTCTGTAAGAATGAAGACAAGAGATATAAGAGAGGTATGACTTGATTTGCCTGAATGCTCATCTCTCCTCTGAATTGCCTTAGTTCATTGCAGTTCATGGAGCCGGGGCACAGATCGTCTTGGAATAGATCCGTGTTTCCCTAGAAAATACTTAAACCAGCACAAAACTGTCGGTTAAAATTGCTTTTATCCGCTTATAGCGGCTATAAACTTCAAAAAAGGTATAAAGGAGGTCTTTGCATTCGAAGAACATTTCTTATTCTACTCTTTGGTGTATCAGTCCCATTAAAAAATTAAAGGTCTTAATAATCACATTGTTATCCTTTTTGATATTATTAGCACTGTTTTTTCTAAACCCGTTTGTGTTTTTTTCGGGCTTGGATATTATCATAACTGTCTCTTCCTGCTTAGAAAAAAGCATGGCCTTTTCAACCGCAACTGCCAGAGGGCCACTCAATCCATTAAGTAATAACAGATCCCTCTTTCGAAATCCATAGGCTCATCTTGAATCCACATAAATGACACCAAGCATTTTCGCATTACTTATCATAGGAACGCATATAATTGAACTGATTTTCAAATCAATTATACTTTTTGACAGGTTTTCAGGTGGCTCATACTTGGTATTGGACATTCTGATCGATTTTCTATTACTTATTACCCGTTTCACAATAGTCCCGCTGTAATGAGCCTTTGTATTGCTATTTTCAAATTTTGATTTAAATATTTTTTTACTAATTTTTTTACTCTTCTCATCCAATAAAATAACGCTTGCTTCATCAATCCTTGGAAGAGATTCTAATATACATCCTAAAACTCTCTCTAATACCTCATTGATGTTCATCGATTTGCGGAGTAGTTCTGTGACTTTCCAGAAAAGTTCAAGATCCTGGCGTGCAAAAGAGCGCTGTTCTTTAAATGTGGCCTTTTGTTTATTTGAATTTATTCTGGGGTGGGAAGGATCAGAATCCTTTTTACCTAAAGTTGTATCTTCAGGAAGTCCAGCCAGGCGGAATTCAATATTTCCAATAGATCCCAGATCCCTTGAACTCATTTCAAAGGCAATCCCGGGAACAATCATTTCTCCGTTGATATATGTACCATTCTTGCTGACCAAGTCCTCTATATATATCTTGTTTCCAAATCTTCTGATTTTAAGATGTTTTCTGGAAATAGCAGCCTCTTTGATCTGGATGTTGTTTTCCTGAGATCTGCCTACAAAGATCACATCTTTATCAAAAGAAAATGTTTTGTTCTTAAGTGGTCCTTTCGTCACAATGAGTTTGGGCATTGAAAAATCCGTTAATACTAAATCTATAGTGATTGATTGCGAATATTTAACTTATCAGTTAATATTTAATCCGTAATTCCTTTAATTTCAAGCATTTTTTTCAGTCAATAGTGATCCGTATCCCTTTGATGAGATGATCTGAATTTTTCAGAAATCTCAAAAGGTACATGATTTTTAAACATCGATTGTGCCTCTCCATAGTTCTTTGGTTGAGTTTTTCATAACTATAATTCTTCTGGACCGGATGGATAAACTCCATTTTGATTTCACCATCTGTTTATGCATGGAAAAATTTGTTGCCCCCTGAGTGTAGCGGATTAAAGTCCGTTCCCTTGATAACCGAATTTTTTGAATATTTATTTTGTTCCAGTTTAAGCGAGACGAAAGTTTTACAAACGGGACTGGCAGTTATGTTTTCAGGATTGAAATTTCTACCTGATAAAACTGCGAATGAAAGTGTCATTTGACACAAGATTATATGAATG
>JAFDJA010000239.1 GCA_019307745.1 Deltaproteobacteria bacterium
ATCCCGGTAACTCTAACTTAAAGAGTGGTATCCTTTATGGGGGCATGGCACACCGGTGAAAGACAAGATATAACAACAAGGGCGCATATTTCTCTGAACCTGGCGAGCGATGAGCAGAGGACGATATTCTTTGATCATCTGCGTGAACAGGCAAAAACGGCTGGTATTTCTTATACGGAAATAATTCCGGAAACACAGACAGATTTTGCGGGACTAAGATGGATGGCTGAAGTAAAAGGAATTGATCTTGATATGATCAGGCAACTCCGGGATTATCTCTGGAATTCCTATAAACGCGTGATTGACCAGACAAAGGAAAAGCTTCCCTTTGATTACCGCCCATGGCAGGAATTCATGATATTCGATGTCTCGAAGCGAGAGAACATTATGTTTAAGGGAATGGGATTATCCGTTCCTGTAGAAGCTCAAGCAGCATTTTTCAGTGTGTTAGTTTCCGGGGTATAAGCGACTGTCGTTTTACGGCGATAGACATTCCGATGAGCCTGGATACTCTTAATCACCTTGCGAATTAGACGTGAAAGACTGTACCATAGAGGTATAGCCAGCAAACGGCAATCTGACTTTGGAGAGGTTTCTAGTGGCAAGAATGATCTATAGGGCCTTGGAGATTATGCCTTTTGGAACAAACTGCTATATAGTTGCATCGGAGCAAACTCGGGATGGCATGATCATCGACCCAGCGGGAGATGCACCTAAAATCCTAAGCAACATACGTGAGCTAGATCTCAAGATCAGCCTCATTGTGGTTACTCACACCCATCCAGATCACATAGGAGCCATTGGCAATATCGTAGAAGATACTGGAGCCAGCTTTGCCGTCCATACGGCCGAGGCCGAAACCATGCGGCGTTACGACTTCAGCCAATTCACTGCCTATGATCCGACCTTGAAACAGCCTCCACAACCGGACAGATTGCTCAAAGATGGTGATTATCTCGTCGTTGGTGACCTGAAATTTCAGGTACTGCATACTCCCGGCCATAGCGCTGGTGGCATTTGCCTTGCCGGATATGGTGTGGTCTTCAGCGGCGACTCACTGTTCAACATGGGCATCGGACGTACCGATGGCCCTGGTGGTGACTACAATCTACTGATTTCCAGCATACGCACTAAACTACTTGTTTTGCCTGAACAAACAGTTGTCTTACCCGGGCATGGACCGAAGACCACTATTGGTCAAGAGCGACGCAGTAATCCCTTTCTTCGGTAATTGGGTAATTCTCCCGAATGTCAGTATTACCTTGGTGGATCCGAATTAAAAGAGTGTGGATACTATGGAATCAAAAGAGCCAAAATATTTCGCATCCCCGCGAGAAGCTGTTAAAATCATCTCAGAGCTTTTGATAAAAGAGGACTGGAAGACCTTAAGCAGGCATTATTATCTTGAGGGTTCAAATATTGATGTAGAGGAGCTTGAATCAGGAAGATTTTTCATCCGTACCAAACCCCCTGAAGTGCGCCATCCTGGAGGGTTCTGGGTATATAAACATCCTTTTGATCCAAGTTTTGAGTATCTCGGCCACAAGGAAATACGTGATAACATCATAATTGTTACTGTCCATATCAGAATAGACGAGGGAATGGGAATGTTTCAGGAGGGCCGTGAGTTTTTTGCGATGGGAAAAACCCCAAAAGGTCTTCAGGTACTGCCAAGGATCGTTGATTCAGAAGAAACTTTTGGAAACCTCCCAGAACCCACGATGTCCCTAGAGGATTTGCTCAAAGGCAGAGAGGATTGGTAACATCCAAAAAAGCCCCGTGGTCCTCTATTCGAGCCAATAACTGCAATACTGCGTAGAATGGTCTAGTGGAAAAACGCATTTCCCTATGGGTAGACTGATTGAAAGAGATGGTAGCTGATACTTTAAATATTTATGCTCTAGTCATCGTGCTGGCGGGCTGGATATTCACATTATGCTTTCACGAGTTCTCCCATGCCCTGGTTGCCTACGCCGGAAGAGACAAATCCGTCAAGAAAAAGGGCTATGTCTTGTTGGCTCCTGACGATAGGTGTATAGTTGCCCTAATCGAAAAGACTACTTTCCCATAAAGGATAAAAATGGCAAAGAAAAGATGTGCAAAATGCGGAACAACTGTAGACCATTACTCATATGGAGATTTTTGTGACAGATGTGCTGATGAAGTGTGGGATGCAGGGTTTGAATCAACCACGCAGCATGCTGAAGAGATTGCAGAACAACAGGAAGAGGATCTGGAAGAGATAAACAGGATGGCTAACAAAGCTAGGGTAGCCTATAAGAAGTTAAGTGATTCTGTTGAGTGGGAGCAGGGCACCTGGAGATGTGGAAAATGCAATTACGTGCGTATGAAGTCAGATCAGTTCATTGAGTTAAAAAAGGACAAAGCTAAGCTTGTTGAAGCATTCAAAACACCATGTCCTAAATGCAAGGTCAAAGGCTTTTTGACATTTGAGTGACTCTTCGAATTGAGGTGGACTTGATTAGTTGGACAGGTATCACGTTTAGCTGGTGGCTATATTAAATGTACCTAACATTCTGGGCCAGTTATATTGACATAGTTGATATATACTAATAAAATTAGTGAAATTATAAATATCGTTTCTTCCAAGGAGGTTTGCTGATGCCAGCTGATAAACAGGCAGAAGGTTCCGGTCTTGAAAAATATAAAATGACCCTGTCATTGTGGAATAAGGAGCGTGCTTCGGGGAGGCAGGAGTTCCTGGGGTTTATCATTGCCACCGTTATTCTGGTACTGGTCAGCCTGAGCGGAACCTGGTGGCCACCCCTCTTCGGGATACTGGTATCGCTTGTCTGGCTGATATTATCGATAAGAAGCTCGTCCCACCAGGAATACCTTTATCAGGAATTGGAGAAACTCGGTTCGGCGGATTCCGCTAACCCTATTCTACAGGTCCACCGCTTTGAACAGGGAGAGGTAAAAGTGCCTTTCTTCGGTGATATTACCAAATTGTTTCAGCCTGCCTCAAGATATGTTTTCCTGTGTGCTCCCGCCGTTTTCATAGTAATCTGGGTATTCGGATTCCTGCTTTCGTTTTTCACGTAAGTATCATGCCGATGATATTGAATTGCATCGATTCCTGTTTTTCGTCAGGAGACAGCGGATGAAGCTATTTTTCACCCGGTTTATCTTTATTTTCCTGGCTGTCATTCTCACCCTGACTGGTTGCGCCACGGGAGATCCCCTTGGTCT
>JAFDJA010000025.1 GCA_019307745.1 Deltaproteobacteria bacterium
TTTTTTAAAAAAAAGAGAAAGGCCAGGTTTGTCTGGCAGGGGGGGCAGGAGAGCCTAAAAAAAGCAGATGAATCCTGAAAATTAAGAGGGGCATCTCCAACGTAAAGATGACAACTGATGAAATTATGACCTTGGAAAGAGGATATAGATGAAGGGTGCGCTGGTTGATTCGAATGCTATTCTGGAGGTTATTATCGATGATTCCATGGGGGCTTATTTGTCTGAATTCCGGTTGGAGGAATACTGCTGTTACGCTATATTATATACAAATTTAATAATTTATTCAGAAATATCCACCCTCTCGGACTCTGAAAAACATAGATATCGGAAAAACTAATACTGCTGACATATTTCTACCCAAAAAGTCAAGAACGGCCCTGCTGGGCCGTTCCCTTGTCCATCAGAATTCAGAAGGTTTTTGCTTTAATGCACGCTTATCTTTTTAGGTTTCCGCTCTTCAGCCTTTGGTATATCCACCGTCAGAACACCGTCTTTAAAATTCGCTTCAATCTTTTCAGTGTCTACACTTTCCGGGAGAGTAAACGCCCTGTGAAATTTACCGTAAGTCCTCTCTTTTCTGTAGTAATTGTGTTCTGTTACCTCATTTTCATCTGAGCGTTCACCCTTGAGTGTCAGCACACCTTCCTTGACATCAATTTCAATATCCTTCTTCTCTATACCCGGGAGCTCTGCCTTGATAACTAATTTGTCATCCTTGTCATACACATCAACAGCAGGCCTCCAATTTCTCGTTTCAAATTCATCATTCAAACCTGTTGCAGGGAAAAAGCTGTCTCCGAAAAAACGGTTCTGCAATCTGGTTCCCTCATTCCATGGATTCCATTTAATGATGTTCATAGCTTATACCTCCTTTTATTATATTTGGTACCTATGGTTTTCACCAACGGCCCATTGACTTTCTTGATTGTAATTTAATCACTGCATCCCTCATGTCAACTTTACGCAATAAATTTTTTATTCCATTACTATTTACCCTTATTCTGCCTTAGTAATTAAAAAACTGTTTATAAAAACATAATTTAGTCCCAGAAAAGACAGCCTAAACAGGGCGACAGCTCAAATATCTGCCTTACCGTGCCATATTCCTATAATTCTGATCATTAAGATGGTTATAGGATTATGTTTAAATATAGTTTTGTCGAACAGGAAATATAGCTTGCTAACAGTTTACAATTAGGATGCGGCCCTGTTATTTTTCATGATGAAATATAGCTTGATGCCCTACGGGTTTTAGTGATAAATAAAAGGTCAAAAATAAATTTATTACATCTATTTCCGGAGGTATTATCAATGAGAAAAACGAGTTCAATAAGTCTTTTTATTTCTGTCTTCCTCCCTGCTTTGATCTGGTGTGTCTTGGCACAGCCCAATACCCCGGCCCATGCGGGAACCCAAAAAGTATGTACCCCTGAGATTACAAATTGTCTGCCTGATGGATTTATTGAAGACAGATATCCCACAATTTCAGCTGTTGTTACTTCCCCATGCGGTGCCGCCATTGACACATCTTCCATAACTATGACCTTGAATGATTTTCCTCTAACTCCAACAATAACAGGAGATGGGCCTGAAGTCACAGTATCCTTTATTCCAGATATCAGAGAAGGATTGGCAGAGGAGAGGCCACACAATGTGGTAATCACCTGCCAGGATACAAACGGAGAAAAGGCTAAAATAGTATGGGAATTTTTTATCCCGATTCTCTATTAAATGGCCGGCAGGTTGTTTACAAATTAGCGATAAATTTTCAGCTGTCATTAAAAGTATCCTAAAAAAAACGGAAACTCAGGCTGTTTCTAGTTCAGAGATTCATTGCTCTGACAAAGGCTTTATCAAGTGCTTTATGTTCCAGACAACCTGATATCCTTACGAACGTGAATGAGCACATAGGATATGGTAAAAAATTATTTTACTGTACATAACATGCCTTATGCCTTCATATCTGTATAAATAATATGGCAAACTGGGGCAATAATGCCAATTAACTGTACAAAAAGGGGGAAAGCACAATGAAAAAAATCTTATCTGCCTTAACAGGGGTTATCTTTATTGCCATAATAGCCGGTTCTGCTTATGGTTATCATTCACATGTCGGTCAGACTGAAGTGCTCTATCTCAATAAGGATAAGGCCTATGCAGGGTATAATCTGTTCAGATCATACATGGCAAAGGGGGGCATGACCACCTTTCTCCTGGACATAGAGGGGCATGTTATCAATACATGGCCTAGTTACGGTATGCCCAGATTCCTTGACAATGGCAACATTTTTGACACAGGCCCTGTGGGGGGACAAAAACCGGGGTTAATAGAAATGGATTGGGACGGGAATACCGTGTGGAAATGGAATGTCCCAGAGTCCAGAACTGATCTTACAGGCCGCAAGGCGCTTCATCATCAAACACAGAGGATCTTTAACAAGGCCCTCAACGCTTATACCAGTATAGTTATCATGAGTAAGACCTTATCCCATGAAGAGGCTATTGCCTTGGGCGCTGATCCCGCAAAGGCCATCAGTGGATGTGCCCCTGACGGAATCCTTGAGGTAGATATGGATGGAAACATTATCTGGGAGTGGTGGACCATGGACCATGTAATACAGGACCTGTTTCCAGACAAACCCAATTATGTGGGCAAAGGGAAAAAGATATCAGACTACCCAGGCAGACTCGATATGAATTGGGGCCGGGGATTAAGAGGTGATTTTGTTCATTTTAATTCACTGGATTATAATCCCACACTGGGGCACATTGCTGCAAATAATTCCTTTGGGAGTGAATTTCTTGTTATTGATCATGATGGCACCTTTGTACCCAATGATTATGAGGCCAGCAAAAAAAAGGCCGCAGGAGCTGAAGGGGATATGATCTTCAGGTGGGGGAATCCAGGAAGATATGGAGCAGGAGAGGAGCCCTCATGGGAATACGGTACCAGCTCCCTGGGTGACCAGCAGTGTTTTTTCACTCACAGCATCACGTGGATTAAGGAGGGCTTGCCAGGGGCGGGGAATTTCATGTATTTTGACAACAACTCCCTGCGTCCAGGCACCACCTTTTCCCGTGTATTAGAGATAAATCCCTATGATGGCCCCATGAAGGATGGAAAATATGTTCCACTTATGGAAGGGGGCTTTAATTATAACCATGTCTCGAATCAAATTGTATGGAGTTATCAATCCGTCGACTACACAAGCTTTTACAGCGATTATGGTTCCAGTGCCAATCGCCTTCCCAATGGTAACACCTATGTCACAGCAAGCGGCGGTGGACAGATGTTTCAGATAACACCCAATGGAGAGCTTGCATGGGAATATATCAATCCCTGCACAACCGAAGGCATTAAAAAAATTATAATCGATCCCCCTCCCAGGGACTATAATGCCTCCGGTTTTTCCTGGATGTACTCCCCGGACCATCCAGCCCTTAAGGGAAGGAATCTGACACCAAAAGGCACGATCACAGAGCTGGCTGCACAAGGGGAATTTGGCGGGCTTACAGAAACTACTGCCAAACCACCTTCAGAAAGAGCAAGTAAGAGAGGAGGCAAAAACAGAGGCAAAGGCAAAGGCAAAGGCGGAGGAAAAAAATAAGGCCTTTCCAGACGGTTTTGTTTTTTTAACAGAGGAATAAATCGAATGGCTAAGTCTGCCTTTGACTCTTGTAAGAGTCAAAGGCAGACACAACCATTTTTCATGACTATTTTTCCCGCAAACTATCCCCCGGAACGTTTGACATCGTATCCTAGCGATTTAAGTTCATTAACCAGGGCTTCCCGGTGGTCTCCCTGGATTTCAATTACTCCGTCTTTGACGGTTCCCCCGGAGCCGTATCTCTGCTTGAGTTGTTTTCCAAGTCTTTTGAGTTCCTCATGGTTGAGAGGGATGCCTGTAATCAGAGTTACCCCTTTACCCTTACGACCTTTCATCTCCATACCCACCCTTATAACTCCATCACTTTTCTGAGGAGATTGCTTCTTCCGACATGAACACGCCTTAACAGGCTTGCCGCATTTGGGACACATCCTGCCGGATTCGGTTGAGTAGACGAGTGTTGAATTTGAATCTTTTTTTCAAATAGCCCCTCGCCACAGGTTCTGCTCATAGATCTGACGGCTTAAGCAATTTATTCCCTTATCTCATGACTGTTTCTTTTGCTTCATCACCGTTTTACAGAATTTGCTAAACTTTTTATCTTTCTTTCTTTTCTCAAGATATGACATCTCATTGTAGGCGGATTCCTTGTTCATTTTTATGTAATTCTGGTATCTTTTCTCGGATAGTTGGCCATCTTCTATGGCACTTAAAACCGCACAACCTTTTTCATTAACATGAATGCAATCATTAAATTGACATTTTTCTGATAGCTCTGTTATTTCAGCAAATGTTTCCTCAAGGCCTGTTTCTACCGAAATATTCCCGAGCTCGCGCATTCCCGGAGTGTCTACGACCATTGCTCCGCAATCTAACTTTATCAATTGCCTATATGTTGTGGCATGCCTTCCTTTACTATCCTTTTCTCTAACTGTTTTTGTTTTAAATATAGATTTGCCGATGAGATGATTTAATAAGGTTGTTTTGCCCACACCTGAAGATCCTAACAAGCAATATGTTTGCCCAGAATTCAGGAGATCCTTTACATTTTTCAAGCCGGATTCATTTTCATTGCTGAATGGCTGCACGTGTAAACGCGGCATTATTTTTTGTATTTCGCTGATCCTGCTTACAACCTCCTCGGAAGTGAGGAGATCACTTTTGCTTAATAATATAATCGGCCTGATATTGCTTTCGCTAATCATAACCAGGTAGCGCTCAAGCCGTCTGAGGTTAAAATTATCGTCCAGAGATTGGATAATAAATGCCGCATCGATATTGGCAGCAATCAATTGAAAATCTATTTTCTTCCCTGGTGCTTTTCTTTTGAGCAGGGATTTTCTCGGCAAGATCTCATGGACTATAGAAAAAGTATTTTCATCATAAAATTTGGCGAATACCCAATCCCCAACAGCAGGATAATCCATCACAGAAACCGCGCTGTATATTATTTTTCCGACCAACTCAGCAAAAACATCATTCTCGCCATTGTTTATCGTATAGCTGTCTTTATGAACAGCACTCACTCTTGCTAGCTCGAATCCCTCCAAACTCTCAAGATCAACATTATCCTGAAACCATTTATCAAAACCAAGTTTTTCTATGCGATATGAAATGTTTTTCATGAGAATTTATTAAACACTTAACAAGAGATATATGGTTCCGGTTATCATACAAACATTCATATTATACTGTTTTGTTGATTCCTAATATATCAACATCAGCATGCCAATACCTTAATAATGCTGAAAGTGTAGATTTCAACTGCTAATCAATTTAATTATTCCAGATCCTTCTCCAACAAATCTATAAGATTGTCGATTACTTTCCGTCGTTCCGATTCTAATTGATGATATTTATCGGATCGTCGATCTGTATCTTCTCTACGATCCGCTCCACTTCGTCTATTAGACTTCTTATATTCAGAATTTTCTCCTTTTTTACGATTTTTATCAGATCTTCTGTTTTTCTTTTTTCTACGATCAAAAAAAGCCATAGCCCATACCCTCCTACAATGACCAATGATTTTAAACTAATCTTGCATCTTCAAGATTGAATTGCAGATTCACTTGCCACATGTGCAAGTTTATAACTCTTAAAAATTATTAAAGTTTACTCTTATAATTATAGTTTTTTGTCTTTGGTGCTAGTCTAACAATTATTAATTAAGGTGTTGTTCCATCATGTTACCTGTGATGTCCCTGTCAAGTTATTTGTTTGTTTAGGGACGTATTTTATCCAAAACTAAAATTCCGATAATGGACGAAAATAACTATTGACAGAGGAGGTCCTTATAAGTGTTTGCCAATGTTCATTGTTGCCCCCACATGGGTAATCTTCCATAACATTCCAATACTGCCGTAATTATGAAAAATAGTGCTTAATAGATTTATGCCGCAGATCCGAATATAAGAGGAAGCGCCTCATCATAGATCCTCTGCCAGAGGTCTTCTCCTCCAAAACTCTCCACATATACCTTCATTTTCGGTTCTGTGCCCGAGGGTCTTATGGCAAACCATGAGCCGCCCTCAAGCATCACCTTTACGCCACCGATGGGCGCGTTATTTCCAGGCGCGGTCGTCATGATTGATTTGATTGAAAGGGACGCAAGGGTGTCTGCCTTAATTGAATCCGGACTCAATCTGCTGAGTATCTCTTTCTGTTCATGTGTAATGGGCCCATCTGCCCTCCTGTAATAGGGATTACCATACAGGGGTACCAGGGTCTTATTGTAGATCTCAGAAGGTGTCATGCCTGATCTTGCGAGTATCTCGGCAGACAGCAGAGACATTATAAAGCCGTCCTTGTCTGTGGACCAGGCAGTCCCGTCCTTGCGCAGGAATGAGGCTCCAGCGCTTTCCTCTCCCCCGAACCCTACAGTGCCATCAAGCATGCCCTTGACAAACCACTTGAATCCTACAGGGACCTCAAAAAGATTTTTGCCCAGATCAGCAACAACCTTGTCTATCATGCTGCTGCTGACCAGGGTTTTTCCCACAGCCATATCCGTCTTCCAGTTGCTGCGGTTTTGCATAAGGTACCAAATGGCGACCGAGAGATAGTGATTCGGGTTCATAAGCCCGTCAGGGCAGACAATGCCGTGCCTGTCAAAGTCCGGGTCATTTCCCCACGCAATATCAAACCTGTCTGCCATGGCTATCAGGCCTGCCATTGCATATGATGAAGAGCAGTCCATCCTGATCAGACCATCTGAATCAACATACATGAAGCTGAATGTGGGGTCCACATGAGGGTTGATGATCTCCGCGTTCAGACCATATTTTTCAATTATATGAGTCCAGTAGTGTACACCTGATCCTCCCATGGGATCTATTCCTATCTTTACCCCGGAATTTTTTATGGCATCCATATCAAGCACCCCTGAAAGGGCGTTGACATAGGGCGAAATAAAATCTTGTACATGCGTGGTGTCTGTCTTGCGGGCCTTTTGGTATGAGATTCTTTTTACATGCCTGTTCCTATTGTCCATCAGTTCATTTGCCCGCTCCTGAATCCACCCTGTCACATCCATATCAGCAGGACCGCCATTAGAGAGATTGTATTTAAAGCCCCCATCTGACGGAGGATTATGGGAAGGGGTAACCACCACTCCATCTGCTCTGCTGTTAATATGTCTTGAATTATGATCAAGTATGAGAAAGGAAATGACAGGCGTTGGTGTGTACTCGTCCCTTTCATGGATGACCACTTCCACCTGGTTGGCCGCAAAAACCTCCAGTGCGGTCCTGAATGCGGGTTCAGAAAGGGCATGGGTGTCAAATCCCAGAAACAGTGGGCCCGTAATGCCGGTTTTAATCCTATATTCGCAGATGGACTGAGAGGTTGCGGCAATATGTGTATCATTAAATGTGCCCTTTATCGAACTCCCCCTATGGCCTGATGTGCCAAATGACACAGGCCCCCTGGCCTCATCCGTATAATATGAGGCGACCAGTCTGGGAATGTTTTCTAAAATCTCTTTTAGGGCAGGCTTGCCCGCAAGAGGATGTGATGCCATTCTAATTCTCCTTATTAAAAGTCTCTTCTTGAGTTTAAGCAAGGATTATGCAATACCTGAGTCGTTTTTTCAGGATCTTCAGCATACTTTACTATACATCATAATTCAAGTATAGAGCCTGTTTTTCAAGGTTTTCCAGATGCAGCATATCTATTCTTTCTTTTTTAAACCAGGATCTGATCTGAAGTGTACAAACGATGAATATTTCTATAATAAACTCTTTTGAAGACATGGTCTCTGTGAATGGGAATAAAATTGCAATAAGCTTTTTTCGCAACAATCTCCAGGAGACTGATATTACATATGCAGGGCTGGACCTGGACTCAAACAGGGCCGCAAACATATTCTTTGGTATGGGTGTGGGAAAAGGCGACAGGGTGATCCTGTATATGGAAAAATCCCTGACCTTTATTGTGGCACATATAGCCCTCCTGAAGATCGGTGCAATATCGGTACCTCTTAACCCCGGCTTTAAAAAGGCAGAGATGGAGTATCTGCTCAAGGATGCTGATGCGATACTTGCTATATCCAGTCCAAAACAGGCCGGGATTATAAAGGCGATAGATCCTAATATGGCCATTATTATAATTGACACAAGCGCGCCATATCAAGGCCCTGATCAGTTCGGAAACAGGGGGAAAGAGATTCCCCATGCAGGTATTCGGCCCGATGATCCTGGAGTCATCATATATACATCCGGGACCACAGGAAATCCCAAAGGGGTCGTACTGACACACAAAAACCTTGTCCACGATGCAACCAATATCATTCAGACATGGGAGATATCATCCTATGACAGGATCTGCCACGCACTCCCACTTTATCATGTGCATGGCCTTTGCTTTGCCCTCCATACAATATTGGGAGCAGGGGCACAGGCATTTATGCTGGACAGGTTTTCGCCTGACACGGTTATTGACCTGCTTGGCACCAAAGAGGCTGAAAAGGCATGCACCATCTTTATGGCAGTACCAACCATGTACAGCAGCATGATGGACCATGTCGGTACCAGGGAGATAGGTTTCAACCATATTCGTCTTTGGACATCAGGCTCAGCACCTCTCCTGGCAAAGGATTTTAAAAGGATACGGGAGGTATTTGGAAAGGAGCCTGTGGAACGGGAGGGCATGACAGAGACTGGCATGAATTTTTCCAATCCCCTAAGGGGTGAAAAAAGGATCGGCTCCATTGGCCTGCCAATGCCAGGGCTTCAGGCCAGGATTGTTGATCCGGACACACATGAAGATTGCGCGCCCGGCCAGACAGGGGAACTCTGGCTAAGGGGACCGGGGATAACACCCGGTTATTGGCGCAAACCTGAAGATACGGCAAATGCATTTGAGAGCGAATGGTTCCGAACAGGTGATATGGGTAGAAAGGATGAAGAAAAATATTATTTTCTTTCTGACCGTATCAAGCATATTATTATCTCAGGAGGTGAGAACGTCTCTCCCAAAGAGATAGAGATGGTCATCAATGTGCTGGATGGAGTGATCGAATCCTCTGTTGTGGGCCTCCCTGACAAAAAATGGGGGGAGAAGGTAGTTGCTGCGGTTGCCCTGAAGGATGGCTCAGCTCTTCAAACAGAAGAGATCAGGGCTCACTGTAAAAAACATCTGCATGACTGGAAGTGTCCTAAAGAGATTCTGTTTTTAAAGGAGCTTCCAAAGAACAGGATGGGAAAAGGCCTAAAGGAGGTGCTGATTCAAATTTTCCAAGGTGACCCTGTATGAACCTGCTTCCTGCCCAGATCAACCGAGGATATGCGGCACATTAGGCCCTTCAATAGGGTTGAGGGATATTACTATTATTCCTGTCTGTAGTATTCTGTCAGGAAAAGATCACATAAAAACAAAAGATTAAAAAAACCTGAACTTCTAAGACCGTTAAATCCATTTTGCCGTCTTAATTTACTCAACCAGAGGCAACGCCGGTCTTACGTAATAGGAGCCTTTGGGATGATAGTTTCAGAACTTACCCCTTGTATGCGTGACAAGCAGTCTTTTAATGCCTCCTCTATTGAACTGCCTCTCCCAATATACTTCTCCTCTGTCCTTCCTATAATAAGGTTAGGAATGGCTAAAAAGCTGCCAGCGTCTTCCCCTGCAATAATCTCGTGGACATCTAATCGGAGATGACTGTCAGCCCGGCTCAGCTCATATTTTGTTACACGGGTAAGGAGTTCATCACTTTTAATACTATATTCATTGACCATGTTATCCCCTCCAGTACATTAACAGGATTTAGTAAACCACATCCTCAGTCAATAACAGATTGAACCATATTATTCAAGTCGAAAACAGTGGAGGTCCCCTTGCTGGACCGCCCTCCCCCAGCAAGGGCAATGCCACCGCCCGCGGGTAAAGTGTCAATTTCACTATTCTGAAGAGGGAAGATTACCACCATGATCAAACTTGCCCTCATTTATGAAAAGAATCCAAAAAACTTCCAAACGCCTGCTTCAGGCTTTCTTGACTGATGGATACAAGGGGTTCAATTTCCGCAATCACTTTAGCCTTTCCATAATATTCAATGGCCCTGCGATTTTCAGGATTAAGGGGACCATTCATAACCACTCCAAACACATCTACGCCATGTCTATAGAGCTGCTCAAGGGAAAGAAGGGTGTGATTAATGGTGCCCAGTGTGCTGGCCGCAACAAGCAGGACAGGAATGGATATTTTTTTTATCAGATCCAGCATAAAGCACTCTTCATTCAAAGGAACCATTACTCCCCCTGCCCCTTCAATGATCAGACACCCTGATTTCCCTGCCTCAGGTACCCGAAATTTTTCCAGATCGATTCTCTTCCTATCATACATTGCGGACAAATGAGGAGATAAGGCACGCGTCAGCCTGTATGTTTCAGTCCGAAAGTGTTTTTCAGGCAGACCGGTCTTCTGCCTGATCCATTCTGTGTCAGTAATATCCTCAAGCCCGCTCTGCACCGGTTTCCAATAGGTCCCATTCAATCCGACCATCAGAATAGCTGACACCAACGTCTTACCCACCCCTGTATCAGTCCCGGTAATAAAAAGCCTGTCTGGAAATATCTGTTGTGCTTGTTTCATGCTCTGTTTTTCCAAGCCCACTCAATATGGGCAAATCTATTTTGTCCACTTAATAAATAATTCTATCAGCTGGTCCAAATGATCCTGTGTATGCCGGGCAGAGAGTGACAGGCGCAGCCTTGACTCTCCTTTTCCAACTGTGGGAGGACGTATTGGCATTGCAAGGACACCGTTTTCTTCAAGGAATATTGAGACGGCTATGGTCTCTTTTTCGCTCCCAATAATCACAGGAATGATCTGTGTTGTTGAATCGCCAGTGCTAAATCCCAGCCCCTGCAGTGATGATCGTAAATGATCTGCATTTTTATGGAGCCTCTGCCGCTCTTTATCCATAGCAGGAATCAGTTCAAGGGCTGCGTCAATTGATCCAATAACAGAAGGGGGCAGCGCGGTTGTGTAGATGAATCCAGAGCAGGAGTTGACAAGATAATCCCGAACCCTTTTTTCGCAGCTAACATATGCCCCAAAGGATCCACAGGCCTTGCCAAACGTGCCCATAACAATATCCACCTTTTTCCCACAGGTAAGACCCATACCGTTCTTCCCAAGCACACCAGTAGCATGGGCCTCGTCTATAATCAATATTGCCTGGTAGTTTTCAGCGAGTTCGACAAGGGTATCAATATCGCTCTGATCGCCGTCCATACTAAACACTGATTCCGTCACAACAACCATACGTGACACGCCACTATTCTGATTTGCTTTCAGGAGATGCTTCAGGTGATCAAGGTCATTGTGCTTATATCGCTCCACACGGCAACGGGCAAGCAGACAACCCTGTATAATACTATTATGGTTTAACCAGTCAGAAAGGATCAATGTGTCCTGATCAGCAAGCGCTGGAAGAAGGGACGAGTTTGTTTGAAAGCCTGAATTAAGTATAAGCGCGCTTTCAGTGTCTTTCAGGGCGCAAATCTTATTCTCAACATGATCAAAGCAGTCATATGTTCCGCAGACCAGTCTGGATGATGTTGATCCGGCCCCGTATCTTTCCATAAATTCAGAAGCTCTCTGTCTAAGGAGGGGATGGCCCGCAAGCCCCATATAGTCATTGGAGCAAAAATTTACCATCCTGTGACCATTCACCTCTACTTCAACACCTGACACAGGTTTTATTGCGCGCAGACGGCGTAATAGATTCCTGGACCGGCGCATTTCAAGTTCAGAATCTATGTATGAAAATTTTGTCATTTCTCTTCTCTCACCACATCAACCATTGCAGTTATGAGTTGAGTCAGCTCCTTTTCCTTTATGATATATGGAGGCATAGTGTATACTAATTTGTTAAACGGCCTTATCCAGACACCCTTTTTCACAAACCTTTTCTGCATCCTCGCCATGTCTACTGGCTTTTCCATTTCAATTACACCTATGGCACCCAGCACCCTAACGTCACATACTCCGGGATACTCCATACATGGGGCAAATCCATTTTTTAACTGTTTTTCTATGGCCATAACCCTCTCTTTCCAGGGTGAAGAGGCGAGGAGCCTTATACTCGCAGACGCAATTGAGCAGGCAAGGGGATTGGCCATAAATGTCGGGCCGTGCATGAATAGACCCGGGTCACCTGATGATATCCCTATGGCGATTTCATCGGTGCAGAGGGTGGCAGCCAGACTCATGTATCCCCCTGTAAGGGCCTTTCCCACACACATAATGTCCGGGGATATGCCCGCCTTTTCACACGCGAACATGGCACCTGTCCTGCCAAATCCTGTGGCAATCTCATCAAGGATAAGAAGTACCCCAAATTCATCAGCCAGTTCTCTTGCCCGTCTGACATAATGGGGGGAATAAAACCGCATGCCACCTGCCCCCTGTACTATGGGTTCCATGATAATGGCGGCGATCTCCTTGTGATGTCTCTGTAAAAACATCTTCATGCTGTGGATATCTTTCTCATCCCATTCGTCCTGATATCCGCATTCAGGGATGTCTGCGAAGAAGTGGGCTGGAAGAAGACCTTTAAACATCTGATGCATGCCGTTAACAGGATCGCAAACAGACATGGCAGTGAATGTATCACCGTGATATCCTGACCTTATTGTCAGAAGCTTTTGTTTCTCAGGAAATCCAAGGGAAACCCAGTACTGAATAGCCATCTTTATGGCAACTTCAACAGAGACTGATCCTGAATCACTAAAAAAAATCTTCTGTAAAGGTTCAGGAGAGAGGTCGATTAACAAGGACGCAAGGTCTACCGCCGGACGATGGGTAAGGCCTCCGAACATCACATGGGACATATCAGCCATCTGTCTTTGGGCAGCATAATTCAAAACTGGGTGATTATAACCATGTATGGCAGCCCACCAGGAAGACATCCCATCTATGAGTTCTCTGCCGTCTTCCAGGGTGATCCGAACGCCCTCGGCCGATACTACGGGATATACTGGCAGGGGATTGGTCATGGATGTGTACGGGTGCCATATATGCCTCCTGTCAAATTCTATAATATCTCTGCTATTCATCGCTCATCTGCTATAAATTTTTGATATTTAATCCAGGTTTGGTCACTAAGGGGCCTGTTCATAAATATGTTGTCATACCATGGAAGTCAACATCAAAGCTGGGTTGTCCGGATTAAAGGCCGTCCCTTTGTTTCGTACAGGTTGAAAAATCAGGCATGTGTCACTCCAACGAGGGCTCACCTGGCTTGATGCACATATATCCCGTCTTATAATGACTCACACTTTGTCCCGTGATCTGTTCTATATTTTTTTCCTAGACTGCATGGAAAAAAACGCCCGATGGCCCTTTACGACCCATCTAGAGACGCCAAATCCTATGCTTTTTTAAGATAAATAGTAATTGTGCCGATACACAGTTATTCAGGAATTAAAACATAAAATTTTCTGTCTTTGACCATAACCCTTATAATTATAGAGACAACATGAAGCCCCTCACAGACAAGATCATTGATCAGGACAGTTTTATACCTGACCACGCAAAAATAGAGGAGACTCTTGCCGCAATCAGTGATGATTCCGATCCGGAGGACTCCGGTTCTGTCAGACTGGATACCCATCCGGAGTTCAGGTCAAAGAGCACCCCCTCATATGGTTTCCAGATTCATCCGGAACTGACCAACGCGGCTGATGATGAAATGGATGATGTTTTCTATAACAGCAGAATTGTGAAGAGCTCCAGGTGGGCTGTACCTTGGGCGGACCTGATGATGTTCATGTTCATTTTATTTGCAGTAATGTTCATCTTCCACTCAGCAAACAAATCGTCATCAAACAAGGAACGGGGAGGGTTTGAGAGGATGACGGATGTCGCTGGCATTGACCAGGAGACAGGAACCGGATTAAGCGTATCAAGTGAAAGCTCATGGCAAGGCAATTCCCTGTATGATGGTGGTATTGAGCAGGATGAGGGCCGGGACACAGACATTGATCTTGCAGAAAGGATTTCTCATAAAGGGGAGAATTCTGCCAGACGGACCATCAATCTTCCTGACAAGGGCACCTTTTCCAATATGGCCCTTGAAAAAGACAACGCAATCAGGATCATCCTGACCAGCGATCTGCTTTTTGATACTGGCAAAGCAGACCTGAAGCCTGAGGCGGAAAACCGGCTGCGTGAGCTTAGCCCAATAATCGGCAAATCGCCATATATGGTAAATGTAGTGGGGCACACTGATAATGTCCCCGTCAATACAGAGAGGTTTCCTTCCAACTGGGAGCTCTCTGCCACCCGTGCCTGTGTGGTTGGAAGGTTTTTAATGGAGAAGATGGGTATAGGAACTGAACGATTCTATATCAGTGGTCATTCCCACTTTCAGTCTGTAAGACCCAATGACACTCCAGAGAATAGAGCTGCAAACAGACGTGTGGAGATTATTGTCACCAGAGAAAGGCCTCGCGGCATATGAATTTCTGTATGGCATATAACTGGTTTCCATTTATGAATGGACACTAACTAACCAGATAATTATTAACAGATAAAGAGGTGTTTAAAATGAAAAAGTCCACATTTCGTAACAGATCAGAATCAATGAAAAAGGGGTCGTCAGAATGGGTTCTTGGCAGAAAGGGTGTTCTGCTCCTTGTCATCAGTACAGGTTTCTTTACCATGGGATTTTTTATCCACGGCAACATAGGATTCTACTTTAATCTGGCTGCCCTGTTGATCGTGTTTGGCGGTACATTAGCTGCGACGTTTATCAGCTTCCGTGTGGAGCGTCTCATCCTCGTTTACAGGGTGCTGTATGCCTCCTACAGGGCAAAGTTAAAGATGCCGGATGAGATCGTTCGGATTCTGGTGGATCTCTCTGTAAAGAGCAAGATAAGGGGGATGTTATCCCTGCAGGAGGATGAAAAGGAGACATCTCTCCTCGCCCTGAGACATGCCCTGGGCTATCTGGTGGACGGCTATTCTGGGAATCAGATCAGGGATATACTGAATACAGAGATGTATTTCTTCAAGGTCAGGCGGGAGGATTCAGAACGTGTACTAAGGAGTATGGCGGATATAGCACCCTGTTTTGGCCTGGTTGGGAGCATGGTCGGCCTTATAGGTATGATCGCCGGGTTGGAGGACATATCGATCATACTGAAGACCATACCTATAGTCCTTACATCCACTCTGTACGGTGTTATCCTTGCAAACCTCTTTCTCCTTCCATTTGCAGAGAACATAAGAACCAGGACTGAGCAGGAACTACTCCTTCAAAAAATCATAATGGAGGGTGTTATTGCCATAGGAAGTGAGCTTCACCCGAGAGTCCTGGAGATGAGGCTCAAGTCATTCCTGACACCCTCTTCCAGAAGAGGAAAGCTGGTCTCCCTTGAAAAGATCCAGCAGATGTTTCAGATCAAGTCAGATTCAGAAGCAGGCGTGGAATGGGCTGCCAAGCGTGTGGCATAAAAGGATCATTCAAACAATAAATAGGCCTTCCTTTCTCCTTCGGTTCTATCCTACTCTTCCTGTTTTTTTATATAAATCCATCTTGCAGTCTGATCAAAGGGCCGGGGAAATACTCCCGGCTCTCTAAAAATCTCTATTTCTGTAGGTTTGTGCCTGAAGATAAGAGGTAAGAACATGGTGACAACAGAAATACAGACAGGGTCAGGACTTTCTCAACATCAGGAAACAGGTTCCAGATCGCCCCATTCGTATTGGACAATACTGGCTATCGCAATGGCCGCAGTCTCTGCCCTTAGTATCCTGCTACCAAAGGAGACAGAGATAAAGCCCGCATCTCTGGCAGCCTCCACCTCCTTGCCTGTGAGTCCCCCTTCAGGACCCACGATTCCAACAAACTCTTTTGCAGGGGATGAGGTTTTTAAAAGCCCTTTCAGCCCCATGGAATTCTCCTCCTCCCAAAAAATAACCTTTAACGCCTCCTCACATTTAAAACGGCTGACCGTCTCATGAAACCTCTGTGGAGGAGATATATCCGCGGGCCGTCCCCTCCCAGACTGTTTTGCAGCACTTTGCAAAATATTCTGCCAATGCTTCATCTTATTCACTGCTCGATCCCGGTCAAATTTCACAACCGTTCTTTCAGACATAAAGGGGAGGATGAGGTTGACCCCCAGTTCTGAGGTCTTCTGGATCATATAATCCATAGGGCCTGATTTTAACAGGGCCTGGCAGATCGTGATGTAGACCGGGGAGGCTTTAGGGGGAGGAATTTTTTTCTCAAGATTTACTATGACCTCTTTAGGTGAAAGGGCACCAATACGGGCCTCAAATACCTTTCCCTTTCCATCCATAAGAATAAACCGGTCGCCCTGTATCATTCTCAGGACCTTTGTGATGTGTCTTGCTTCAGTCCCGGAGACAGTACATAGGCCATCACGCTCTATTATCTCTTCAATAAAAAAACGTCTCATCTGATTAGCAGGGCATTCCTTCTGTCTGAAAATGACTTCGTTTCAACAGGAGATGCATGGGGAATAGGGTTATTAGGTTCTTCCTCCAATCATTCGACCCATTGTATCCATATATTCAATCAACTCTTTTCGAAATGATCTGGTTATTATTGTGTCAAGCATTTATGATCACTCGTTCTTTAATACAAGGCAGGCCCACTCCTCCTGAAAAAGTTCGAACTCCTCCTTCAGGCATGATCCGGAAAATGCTTCTTTGACCTGAACTAACTGTTCCCTGAGTATACCCGACAGAATAAGCCATGCCCTCGGTGCGAGCACTTTGAGGAAATGGGGACAAAGCTCAAGGATAGTACTGAGGATCAGGTTGGCAGTTACCAGTGTAAATTTTTCATCCCACTGGTCCAGGGATTTTTCAGAAAGTTCAATCTTCCTGGTCATAACATTCAGCTCAATATTTTTTCTCCCCCAGCGAATTGCTTCCGGATCTATATCCAAGGCTGCCACTCTGTCAGCACCTAGCTTGACACCGTATATGGCAAGAATACCGCTGCCTGTTCCCACATCAAGCAAGCTCCACCTGCCGGGGAGTCTGATCATTTCCATCGCCTCAAGACACAAGCGGGTTGAGGCATGTTGACCGGTCCCAAACGCGGTACCAGGATCTATCCTAATGATATGGCTGTCTGATCTGGAAGGGACCGGTTCCCATGCCGGCAGTATCAAAAGTTTTTCAGTAACCTGGTCTGGCCGGAAGAATTTGTGCCAGCTAATACCCCAATCTTCATTTTCAATCTTATTAATACTAAACTCACTTGAATCTGCCTCTGGAAATATCTCTTTGATATCCAGTAGAAAGAGCTTTATTCGATGATATATATCTTCCCAATTGCAGCTGACAGGGAGGTATGCTTTTAGCCCATGGCCTCCATTATCTTCAAATGCAACACCCTCGCATCCAAGATCAACAAGAAAGGACCCAACTGCTTCATGGGCGATGGGATTGATATCAATTGCTATTTCAAGCCATCCAGGATGTTTAGATACGCTGGTCATAATCTTTCCTCATGGCAATATCAATAAACCTGGTCTTTCTGTTTTGTTATTGCATTAAACAGGCAGTATGGCGTCCGGTCTGTTTTTTAAAAAAATTATCAGCTGCTTCTGAAATTTAATAGAAATTTCTAAGATAAGATTCAGGCCCAGATAAAAGGTAAGGATCTAAGGGGCAACTAATTTCCCTCTAAAACCTCCCTTACTTTCCGGGATAACTGTTTAATATTAAATGGTTTCTGGATAAAACCCTTACAACCCCTGTCAAGAATCCCCTTTGCCTGGCCATCAACGCTGTAACCACTGGAAAGGAGGACTTTTATCTCCGGGTTAATCTCTTTGAGGCTATTAAATGTTTCCCCACCCCCTACATCGGGCATAATCATGTCTAAAATAACCATATCAACATTATTCATGCTTTTCTTATATATTGTTATTGTCTCTTCCCCGCTCCTGGCTGTTAATACCTTATAACCCAACTTTGCCAGCATCTGCGCGCTAATCTCCAGGATCATGTCCTCATCATCTGTGAGAAGAATAGTTTCTGTACCCTTCAGCATCTCTCCTGTTGAGGATTTAGTCTCTTTTGCGACCTTCATTTTTGAAGGCGGCAGATAAATCGAAAAATTTGTTCCTTCACCCTTTTTACTGTCAACAACAATAAAACCGCCATGGTTATTTATGATCCCATAAACAGAGGCGAGCCCCAGACCTGTACCTCTACCCATCTCTTTGGTTGTAAAAAAAGGTTCGAATATCCTCTGTCTGGTAGGCTCATCCATCCCAACTCCCGTATCAGTCACAGATATCTTAACATATCTGCCAGGCTTCATGTTATAAGGCATGGACATGGCATTACTTTCATCGAATGTGACGTTTTCCGTCTGAACATACAGGTTCCCGCCACTGGGCATTGCATGCCAGGCATTAACATAAAGATTCAATAGCACCTGCTCTATCTGCCGCTGGTCAACCTCAACAGCCCAGATATTCTCTTCATATTTACCCCTAATAATGACCTCTTTTTTGGTTCGGCCAAAGGTTCGATTATGCCCTTTGATAAGTTCATTAAGGTCAGTGGCTTTTACCTCATACTTACCCTCTCTGGCAAAACCAAGTAGTTGTTTTGTGAGTTCTGCCCCGCTCTGAACATATTCTCCTATACTTTTGAAACATTCAAAGTGCGGATAAGAGGCATCCGTCTCCAACATTATCAGGGAAATATTACCTTGTATACCCATAAGGAGGTTGTTAAAATCATGGGCGATTCCTCCAGCAAGTGTACCCAGGGACTCTATCCTCTGGGCATGTTGAACCTGGGCCCCAAGTTTGGCGTTTTCCTCCTCTGCTTTTATTTGCTCAGTTATGTTTCTGGCAAATCCTAATATTATATACGATCCATCAAATCGAAATTTTGTCAGATCAACTTCAACTGGGAAAGTGCTACCATTTTTCCGTTTATGTCTGCTATTGTTAACAAGAAAACGATCGCCTGGAGACAATTCTTCCCATTGCTTCCTTATACTATCCTTTTGTAATATATCGCTATTAATCTCAGAAAAATTCATCAACAATAATTCATCTGTTGTATAGCCCGTAGATCTGCTTAATGAATCGTTCACTATCAATAATTTGCCATCCTCGGTACACCCAAAGATCGCATCAGGGGAGTTGCTCATAATTGTTCGAAAACTTTTCACACTTTCTCTAATTTTCTCCTCAGCCTGCTTATACTCTCTGATATCATGAATAAAAATAAACAGCAGTTTTTTCTTTCCGGCAAGTATTGATCCCAAACGTACTTCAACCGGAACAGAGCTTCTGTCTTTACAACGAATATTCGAAATAAATTTTACAGGCTGTCTATTATTCAAAGTCCCCAGGAGCAGATCCCCCTGTTCATCTGGTCTGATATTGAGGCCAATTTCCCCAATATTCATTGACAACATCTCTTTTCGTTTATAACCTGTTATATCTAATGCCCCACTGTTTAAGTCTTGAATAGTACCATCCAGATCCAGGAGGAAAAAACCATCCGCAGCCTGATCAGACAGCAATTGAAAATCAACCTTGTCACACAAAAGAGTTGATGTGTCCGATGTATCCTTAGTTTTGTGCTGGATTGACTTCTGCTCTGTTATTTTTGCCCGGTTTTCCAATTCTTCAGAGATGGGCTTTTGGGCCATTGTTAAGAGATCCTCCATAAATCACTACAAATTGAATCCAGTGCTCACAGGTCCTTGAAATTTATTTCCAAAACACAATAAAACAGCTATTTTTACGAGTATAATTCTGATGGTAAAATAAACAAATACCCTCCTCATTATCATAAAATAAGACAGAGGGAATTACACCGTAATTACAATGTCAAATAAAGTAATTTTTAAAACAATGTGGATAAGGTATAAAATCTTACGCAAAAACCTGACCAAAAACCATGTAAAAAAGGAGATTTAAAAGCCATATAACATGTAAAACCACTTTAGTTGACAATGGTGTCGGTTTGTTCTTACCAATATAAAAGCAGATTGGAAAGGCTCAATAAAAACCCCACTCCCGTCTTCTCTAAATGAAAAAAACACCTCTTAACGCACTAAGGTGTGGGCAACTTTTTACAGATCCGCAAACAAGTGTGCCAGCCTTAACAGGACACCCCCAATATTTTATATGAGTTCAAGAAAAGCAGATAAGATATTTTTAATGGTGGAATATGTCTCCTGAGGAAGTGCAGGAATAATCTTCATGGCCCTGCCTAGGCTATACAGAGTAAGGTGCAATTAAAATCTTGTTATTCTGTGAACGAATTTTTCATTGACAATAAAAGAATTTAATAACTCTCTGCAACCAAGTTTGGAACCACTTAATAATCTCCCATAAGGCCAACCAACCCGAAAATTTCAGGTCTGCGATGAAGCTATGTCCTTGGGCTGACACTATTCAGGTTTAGACAACGTGATAATCACACAATAAATCAGAATTTTCAACATAAAAATACATAAAACAGCCTTAATATTAGGCAGTAAAACCAAATTAAAAATTCGCATAATTAATTCCAGCAAATCGGGTAATTAATATATCTGTTTTATATGTGGGTCTTTAGAGACCGGAAAAATGAATAGTACAAAAAATAATGAAGGGAGTAGACTGACCTTGAGGCCTCAAGATTTTTTCTTCTTCAGTGTGTACCTTTAAAAGGATTGATGGTTCCATATGGGTATATTTATAAACCAGCAGGGTCTGATTTGATTTTTTCAGCTTATAGAAAATACACTAGAAAGGGTCTATGGCAAACGTTTTCACAGACCCCAATAACAAGCTTCACCTTTATTGGACGCCCCGAATTTTATTCATGAGTCCGAAACAGGCAGATAGTTTGTCTTGAAAAGAGGAATATGCCTTCCGAGATCGTGCCGGGATAATTTCCGCGTCATTATTTGAATGAGGTCAAATTATTACTTCTTTTAGCGTATATTATACAAAGGCAGCAAGCTGACTGTGGCATCACTAGCCTGGAGGCCATTCAAAATCTCTGCCTGCAAGTATATGAAGGTGTATATGAAATACCGCCTGACCTGCACCTTCTCCATTATTGATGACCAGCCTGTAATCGGTGATGGCTTTATCAGAGCATATCTTTACTGCCGTACTGAACAGGCCTCCGACAAACTCTTTGTCACCCTCTTCCATCTCCGCAATTTTGGAAATATGTTTTTTGGGGATCACCAGAATGTGGTAAGGAGCTTGGGGATTGATGTCGCTGAATGCAAAATAATCCCTATCCTCATACACCTTTTCCGAAGGTATTTCACCTGCAATAATCTTACAGAAAATACAGTCGCTCATTTTCTCATCCTCCTTTAGCATCTTTATTTTACATCAGCCATCTACCGCGGTTTGTCCCTAGTGATCAGCATTTAAGACTGAGGCCTTTTTTTCCAAGGGGCCTGCTAGGGTCTATCCAGAAATAAAAAACCGGCACTAATTCAGTTTCCCAAGTCCCAGTTTCATAAAACGTGCTCTATCTCGTACTCAAGACTGCCAAGACCCATTTTTTCCGCATGCTTGAGCTGTACCATGGGATCAAGATGAGGATAAGAAAGACGGGCAAGGTTTATGCCCTGTTCATTTTCAGTCAGGTCCAGCGCTGCCTTGTCAATGGCCACAGGATCGTCAGAGGCAAGGATCCCAATATCAGGGATGCATTTCTTCTGAACCCCAGCCATGCAGTCACAATCTTTGGTCATGTTTAAAAGCACATTAAAATAAAAGACCTTACCTTTCTTATCCTTAAGACAACCGAGCGCGTGCTCAGCCATACTCTTCTGCAAAAAGACCGATTCTGAGGCAAAATCATATTTAATCGCTTCAAAACGGCAGACAGCAATGCATTCTCCGCACCCTATACACTTCTCAGCCAGAATGAACGAACTACCGTCCCTTTGTTCAATAGCGTTTTCTGGACACCACCGCATACACTTTTCACAAGCCGTGCATCTCCTCTTAATGACTTCTGGCTGGATCACAGAGTGTTGCCGCATTTTTCCCATGCGGCTGCTCAACCCCATGCCTAAATTTTTAATGCTGCTTCCCAGGCCTGCGCACATGTGACCGGTGCAGTGGGAAATCACCATAATTGAGTCTGTTACAAGAATCTCTCTTGCAACATGTACGCTCTCATGAAGCTCACCATTAATAACTACTTCTGTCTCAGTATTTCCAGCAAGCCCATCTGCCGGAATAAAGGGGGCACCTGTCTTATCAATAGTAAAACCATTTGAATAGGCATGAAGTATATGATTAACGGCATTGCTTCGTTCCCCCTTATACAGTGTTGAGGTATCGGTCAAAAATGGAATTGCGCCAGCATCCTTTGCCATGCCCACAATAGCGGCCACCAGGTCGGCAGGTATATGTGTGACATTCCCCTTTTCACCCACATGTACTTTCACTGCAAGAAAATCCTTAGGATCAATAACACTTGTAGCGTTAGAGGCTTTAAAAAGACTGCGAATCGCCTGAACACAGGTCTCAATCCCTGTCCTGTCTGCTAATTCGATAAAATAAACCTTTGATGTCATATTATCTCCTGTGATCATTGCCATTGTTTAAAAAGATTGCCATAGCCTCCTGCACTTTGCCGCTATTGAATATGCAGGGCACCTGATGACAGGCAGACATTAAAAGGGGCAGGATAAAAAGTATCAGAATAAACAGAGATTCGTTCATAAGACGCCCCATTGAAAACGAAAGTATGTTCAGGTGATAGCTCCCGATGACTCACGATATTGATTAAAAAAAATGGCACATATTACGCTGGACTACAATATGTTTTTATTTAATATTAAATGACTCAAAAATCAAGGATGCGGCCAAGAAAAAAAATCAGGGTTACGCGAAATCTGCCTCTGCCATTAATAGGCTTCAAAAGCTTGATCTCACTAATAAAATCTGATATCATCCTTGCAAATTCATCCGGTTTTCATTTTTTATATGAGAGCAGGAATCCTTATATAATAAACTTATACCGGTCATATAGCTTCCCCATTTTCATCTGAGAACTGATTTGCAAGATCCTGATAACGATTTCGAACTGCCGGGAGATACAAAATGAATGATATCAAGGACTCTCAGGTATTAAAAAAAATCGGCCAGTACATGGACTGTCCCTCTGAAAAAATTGAGCAGGGGCTGGATATTCAGCGTCAATTATCACTAAACGGGACAAATAAACTGCTAGGAGAAATACTGCTTGAAATCCATTCCATTGATGAAGATATATTTCTTAAGGCCATACATCAACAGAGGTTTGATCGTTTAAAGAATAAAAAACTGTTCTCAGGCCTTAATGATGATGAGATCCGTTTTTTCTGTTTACTTGTGAATGAAAAAAGTGCTTCGGCAGGTGAAGTATTCATTACCCAGGAATCCTACGGAGAATCCTTCTTTCTTATTAATAGGGGCAGGTGCCTCGTCTTTCGTATGGGGAGCAATAATGAAGAAAGCCCATTAGGAGAAGTAGGGCCGGGTGAATGTCTCGGAGAGATGGGCCACTTCTCAGGGGGATTCCGCTCTGCCTCTGTGCGTGCTCTTGAAAACTGCCAATACCTCCAAATTTACTATAAGGACCTTGACACTGCGTTTGAAAAATCCCCAAAGTTAGCCAAAAACTTCCTCGACATTGTAACTTATCGCCTGCGCCAGACTAATCTCCGTTTTCAGGAGACGGTCCAGAAGACCAAGGTAATTGAGAAATCATATGAAAAACTCCGATCCTACTTGGATATCACCGAAATCACGGAATTCCGTGAGGGCATAGAGGGATTAATTAAGAAAATCGTCCTTTCCGCAAGCAACCTGCTCGAGGCTGAACGTGCCTCACTCTTCTTTGTTGATGCTATTAACGGGGAGCTGTGGTCAAAAGTAGCAGAAGGTGAAGAAAGCCCTGAGATCCGAATCCCTTTCGGCACTGGGATCGCGGGCTGGGCGATCCAGCATGATAAGGTTGTAAATATAAAGGACGCATACAAAGACGATCGATTCAATAAAGATGTGGATATGAGGACCGGCTATCGCACTAGAACGATTCTGTGCGGGCCTGTAAAAAATCTGCAAGGAGAGAGCATCGGCGTTGTCCAGGTCATCAATAAAAAGAAGGGTGTTTTTACAGAAAATGATGAAAAGCTCTTCCAGACATTCCGATACCAGACAGCAGTTTCGGTGGAAAACTTCAATCTCTATAATACCATGGTTGCCAACCACGGTAAAATGGCCATCTTGCTTGAGGTCAGCACATCCCTGTCACGGATAATGGACCTTACCACTCTTATAAGCAAAATTATTGAAAAGGTCTCTGAGATACTCAATGCTGAACGCAGCTCATTATTTCTCCTTGACAGGGAAAAGGGGGAACTCTGGTCAAAAGTAGCACAGGGTGAGGATGTATCTGAAATCCGTTTTCCAATCTCGAGCGGGCTTGCGGGCCATGTAGCCACTCATGGCGAAATTCTGAATATTGAAGACGCGTATGAGGATGCACGCTTTAATAAGCAGCTTGACCAAACAACAGGTTTCAGAACAAAAAGCGTTATCTGTATTCCTGTCCAGAACAGAGAAGGAGTAACAATTGGGGTCATTCAGGCAATAAACAAAAAACTTGGTAAATTCGATCAGGAGGATGAAAAGCTCCTGACTGCCCTCGCATCGCAAATGGCGGTCACACTGGAAAACACACAGCTTTATGAAGAAACGCTGAACATGAAGAATTATCTCCAGAGTGTCCAGGAGAGCATCTCAAACAGCATTATAACTACTGACAACTCCTTTAAGATCGTCACCCTAAATAAAACGACCCAAAAACTTTTTCAGAAAAATCCCGATGATATACTTGGACAGGATATTCGTGAGTTGCTGGGAAAAGAAAACAGCATTCTTGTAGACTCTATCAACATGACACACGCTTCTCAAAAGCCTGTGATGGATTATGATATTGAAATAAACCTGCCGGACGGTACCCAGCACTCTTTGAACATTAATTTCCTTCCCCTAATGGATCACAAGGGTGAGCATAAGGGCCTTGTACTTGTCTTTGAAGACATCAGCTATGAGAAGAGGGTTAAAAGCACGCTGTTCCGTTATATGTCCAGAGAATTTGTTGAAAAAGTCCTGGAAGACCCAGAACAGGCCCTGGGAGGTGTTCGAAGCAAGGCTACTGTGCTGTTTTCTGATATCCGGCAGTTTACTAAAATCGCGGAACTCTTTTCCGCGGAAAAAACAGTCCATTTTCTCAATGAATATTTCACAATAATGGTGGACATAATCATCAAACAGGGTGGTGTCCTCGATAAATACATAGGGGATGCAATAATGGCTGTCTTCGGCATCCCCTATGCCCAGGATAACGACGCGGAAAGGGCTGTATCCGCGGCCCTTACAATGCTTGAACAACTTGATATTTACAACTTAAAAAACCAGGCCATAGGTCAGACTCCGATCAGGATCGGTATAGGGATCTGTACAGACGACGAAATTCTTTCAGGCAACATAGGTTCTGAAAAAAGAATGGACTACACTGTCATAGGGGATGGAGTAAATCTGTCCAACCGCTTGGAGAGCCTTAACAAGCAGTATGGTACCAGTATCCTCATTAACGAATCCACAAATGATGAGCTTAATAATAAATTTATTACCAGAGTGATTGACGAGGTTGTTGTAAAGGGCAAGACCCGCTCTGTAAAGATATACGAGGTCCTTGGCATACAAGGCTATACACTATCTCCAGCACAGGGATGTTTCTGTCAAGGCCTGGAACTTTACAGGCAGCATCGATTCTCTGAAGCGGCAGATCTATTCAAGCGTGGCGCGGATAGTGACCCGCCATGTGGAATCCTTCTTTCCCGTTGCGAAAATCTCCTGAAAAACCCTCCACCGCCTGACTGGAACGGTATCTGGATATTGGAAGAAAAGTAGGCAGGTTAATCGCTGTTTTATTTGATAAGCTGATTTTACCCGCAACAAATAGCGAGGAACCAGCAGGTTGATAACATAAAGCCTAAGGGCTTTTAAAGGTAAAAATTTTTGGGCTGCTCGCAATTTTCCTGTTGAAGAACTTCTCCCTAATGTCTCTCCTCCTTGATCTCGAGCTATAATTCTTCATCAGCCTTGGCGAATTCTGATTTTCTTTCAATGACTCTCATTTTCAGCATCTCATTTGCCCTCTCAAGATCCTTCTTTACCCTTTCTTTCTGCTCCATTGCCTCCTGCAACCTTTTATTAATCTGCGTGAGCTCTTCAGCGTGTAATTGCAGGTTTTGAGATTGCTTTTCCAGTTTACTGTGTAGCATTGCATTTTCCAGGGCAAAACCTATTTCATTGATCATAATAGAGAGGATGTGTTCATCTTTTGATTCAAGCCCTTCCTTAGCTTCACAAGGGAAAAGGTTGAGCACTGCGACCATCTTCTTCCTTACAAAAACAGGCATGCTTAGCGTGTAACGCAACGGATATTCTTCTTCATCTATATCTTCAAAATTCTCCTCATTTAACCATTGTCCAGAGATCAGCATTGATTTTTTATCTGTCAAGATACGGTTCATAGGGGCCTGATTAAATTCAAATCGAGTCCTGATGGATGGGACAAGGTTCTCTCCTTTGGAAGCTGTAAGGCGAAGGCAGTGATCTTGCCTGTCAACCATGTAGACAGTCCCCACCTGTGTCTTTGTCACTGCCAGGGCTTTTTCTAAAAGAACTGAGAGCAGTTCTTTTATATCGATGGTTTTGCTCGCAACCTCGGTTAGATCTCGTATAGAAAACAACTCAAACACCCTCTGCTGGAGCTCACTATTGGCTTCCTGAAAATTCCGCATCAGGTTATTAAAAGATTTAGTAATTTCATTTAACTCACCAGCATCTTTTTGCATCTCAATAAGATACTTCCCTCCTTGTTCCGCCTTTTTCATTAAGGTTTGCACAGTAAAAATCTGGTCGAAAATCTGCTTGAGTATCACCATCCCACCTAAAACAAGGGCAAGAACTGCCAGGAAAATCAGGAATTGGGTGGTATTAAAGGAAAGCTTTTTCTGAAAAGCTATATATGCAACAGCAAGGCAGGGTATCAGAAAGACAAGTGCTTGAATAATCACAAGTTTAGATCTTAATATACTTTCCATATTGCCTGGCTTTTTTAAAAGAGGAATTTCCATTAGGCTCCTTATACTGGACATTACATCATCATGTTTATCAACTGGAAGCAGCACTCGGATACTGCCATTTCCTCACCGTCTACAATTATCCCAGCTGGCTCAAAACAACATCCCCGATTCTGCGGGCATAATCCTCTATCTCTTTCTGATCCTTTCCTTCCACCATAATCCTGCATACAGGTTCAGTACCGGAATAGCGAACCAGAACTCTCCCCTCTTCACCAAGCATACACTCAATATCCCCGATAATCGCGAGCAGATCAGGTATATCCTTGATCTCTGGTTTTGACTTGACTTCCAAGTTTAACAGGGTCTGGGGATAGACTGTCATAAGGGTCGACAGATCTGATAATTTCTGTCCTGTCCTGCCTAAGGCGGTAAGGAGCTGAAGGGCGGCAAGAATCCCATCTCCTGTAGTATGTAGGTCCAAAAAGATAATATGGCCGGATTCCTCTCCTCCAATGCTGCTTCCCAGATTCTTCATCTCCTCCATGACTAGCCTGTCACCTACACCTGCGGCAACATGGTCTATTTCGGCATCTCTCAATGCTAATTTCAGTCCT
>JAFDJA010000026.1 GCA_019307745.1 Deltaproteobacteria bacterium
CCAGCCCTAAATATCCCAATTCAAATCTCACCTGGTCATTCCCTTTGCCTGTTGCCCCGTGGCTCACGGCATTGGCACCAAACTGCCTCGCAACCTCTACCTGATGTTTGGCAATAAGGGGCCGCGCAAGGGCTGTCCCCAATAGATAGCAGGATTCATAGATTGCGTTTGCCCGTAAGGCCGGCCAGACATAATCCTTAACAAACTCCTCCCGGATGTCTTCTACAACAGCATCCTCCGCGCCAGTCTCCATGGCCTTCTGTTTTATCCCTTCCAGTTCATCACCCTGACCCAGGTCAGCCGCGTAGGCTATAACCGGACATTCATACTTATCCTTGAGCCATGCAAGAATAACAGAAGTATCAAGTCCCCCTGAATAGGCCAGTACAATCTTTTTTATTTCCTTCACAATCTTTCTCCTTGGTACAGATAAATGGTCTTGTTAAGGCCAGATTTCCTTATAATTTCACCTATCCAAAAGTAATTTCTCAAGTACAGACATATGCAAATGCATCTTGTTTTCAGCTTGGTCAAAAACTATTGAGTTCGGCCCGTCAATAACTCCTGCTGAGATCTCTTCATCCCTATGGACAGGCAGACAGTGCATAATCAGGACATCTTTTGAGGCAGCATCCACAACATCCTGATTCACCTGATAGGATTGAAATGCGTCCTTCCTGTCCGCCTCCTGCCCTTCATCCCCCATGCTGTACCACACATCAGTATTAATGGCGTCAGCACCATATGCGGCCTCTTTGGGATCAAGAACCACCTTGATATTGTGACTCGAGCCCTTCATTATCCCGGAATCAGGCTGATAACCCTCCGGGCACGCCAGAACCAGCTCAAATCCCAGGATATTCGCGGCATTGATCCAGGAGTTGGCCATATTGTTTCCATCTCCGATCCACGCCACCTTCATATCTTCCAGAGAGTCTATTTTTTCCCTTATGGTCATAAGATCACTCAGAATCTGACAGGGGTGGTAAAGGTCTGTCAGGCCATTTATTATCGGAATAGCGGAATATTGAGCCATCTCCTCAACAAGGTCCTGTGAATAAGTCCTGACCACTAAACCGTCAAGGTAACGGGAAAGAACCCTTGCAGTATCTGCCACTGTCTCGCCCCTTGCAATCTGCATATCAGAACTACTCAAAAATATGGTCTGCCCCCCCAGCCTGAACATGGCAGTCTCGAAGGAGACACGTGTCCTTGTTGAGGCCTTTTCAAAAATAAGCCCCAGTGAATAGCCTGTGAGGACTTTATTTACTTTTCGCGCCTGTTTTTTGAGTTCAATAGCCCTGTCAATCAAGGAAAGGATATCTTCCTTATTTAAATTTTTAATAGACAGCAAATCTTTTTCCATCACATTCTTCCTAATATATCGTTAAGAGTTTCCAGCAGGAAATCAATCTCATTTTTCCCAATAACAAGCGGGGGAATAAAACGAAGAATCTTTTCCTGCGCGCAATTGATCAAAAAGCCCCTTTCCTGGCACTCAGTCACAACAGGAGCTCCCGGCTGATCAAGCTCCATACCTATAATGAGCCCGTATCCCCTTACCTCTTTTATGCAGCTATACTTATCTTTAAGTTCATTCAACCCTGCCCTGAAATATTCTCCCATTTCTCTGCAGTTCTCCAAGATACCGTCTTCAAGCATAGATGTCACAACAGCAGCCGCAACAGCAGATACAAGAGGAGTGCCTCCAAAAGTCGTGGCATGGGTTCCAGGACAAAAGGCAGACGCGATATTATCTGTAGATAACATCGCACCAATAGGAAGCCCGTTTCCAAGGGCCTTCGCAATGGTCATGATATCAGGAGTTACTCCGAAATTCTCATACGCGAACAGCTTTCCTGTCCGCCCTGTGCCAACCTGAACCTCATCAAAGATAAGCATGAGGTCATTATCATCACATATTTTTCTTACACCTTTCAGGTAGTATTTATCCGGACAGACAACACCGCCTTCACCCTGAATAGGTTCCAGCATTACAGCACATACAGTGTCATCAATGGCCTGCTCAAGCATTTCAAGGTTGTTAAAATCAACAAATTCAAATCCCTGTACTAATGGGGAAAAACCAGTACGAACCTTTTCCTGACCTGTAGCAGACAGAGTTGCCATAGTCCTGCCATGAAAGGAGTTGTTCATGGAGATGATAGTGTTTTTTTTATTGTCAGATTTCTCATTAGAATAACGCCTGACAAGTTTTATCGCTGCCTCGTTTGCCTCTGCCCCGCTGTTGCAGAAAAACACCTTATCAGCAAAGGAATTTTCTATAAGGATCCGGGCCAGGTCAGCCTGGGGTTTTGTATAATACAAATTTGAAACATGAACCAGTTTTTTTGACTGTTCCTCCAGCACCTTTATCACGAGCGGAGAACTATGGCCCAGAGAGCACACCGCCAAACCACTGACAAAATCAAGGTACTCCCTGCCATTATCATCCCATAGCCTGCATCCGTCTCCCCTGATCAGGGTAATGGCATTTGCCCTGCCATATGTCTGAAATATATATTTATCTGCCTCCGCACTGACCTTTTGTTCATCCATGGGACTTCTCCTGTTATTTATCAGGTTTCATAATTGTCATATAATAATTTCCGTACCAATACCGCCTTTAGTAAATACCTCCAGCAGAATTGCGTGATCCTGTCTTCCATCAATAATATGGGCTTTTTTCACCCCGCCTCTAACTGCGTCCACGCAGCAAGTTACCTTGGGGATCATTCCTCCTTTGATTGTGTCGTCATTGATTCGCTCTTGGACTTCAGATACCTTTAAGGAGGATATCAGCTCCATGTCTTGATCAAGGACACCTTTGGTGTCGGTAAGGAGGATCAGTTTGCGTGCCTTTAGAGACACTGCAATTTGACCTGCTACAATATCGGCATTGATGTTATAGGTCTCTCCGTCTTCACCTCCGCCTACAGGAGCAATTACCGGGATAAACTGGTCTTCCATCAGATTCAGGAGTACCCTGCTATTGATAGAGGTTATCTCTCCGACCATGCCCATATCAATAATTTCAGATGGCTGGTCAGTCCCCTTATCCCTGATATATTTCATCTTTTTTGCTGTTATCAGTTGACCGTCCTTGCCCGAAAGACCTACAGCCTGACCACCGTTATGGTTGATAAAGGATACAATTTCCTTATTGATCTTACCCACCAGGACCATCTCAATCAGGTCCATAGTCTGCTTGTCCGTAACCCTCATTCCATCCACAAATTCAGACTCTATGGAAAGGTATTTTAAAAATTGACCTATCTGGGGACCGCCACCATGAACCACAATAGGATTAATGCCCACGTATTTCATGAGGATAATATCCAATGCGAATTTCTTTTTAAGGTCCTCATCTACCATGGCATGACCGCCATATTTTACTACTATAGTGGCATTATTAAACTTCTGGATATAGGGAAGCGCTTCAATAAGAACCCTGGCCCTGCTTGTCAAGTCTTCTGCCATTTTCATTACCTAGTAAGTTAAGGTTAAACTTTAAAAATTAAATATAATACCTTTTATTTATTGCAATAATTTGCTATAAGATATTGTTTCACTGCACCGTAAATATAAGCCTGACAACCCCGTTCCTTATGAGCACCCATGGAGACAGCTTTGCTGCCGAACAAACTTTATCCCTGTCTGACTGGACAGGTCAGAGTGGAAGGCCGGTGCGAGATTCAGGCACAATAAACCTATAGAATATACCTGCTCAGATTCTCATCTTCCAAAATATCTTTTAATTTGTCAGCAACATATTTATCATCTATTACAACTGACTTATTATCCATATCAGGGGCGTCAAAAGAGATTTCATCAAGAAGCTTTTCCATAACCGTGTGAAGTCGACGCGCCCCGATATTTTCCATACGGTCATTAACACTGTTGGATATTTCCGCAATCTCCTCTATAGCAGACTGTTTAAACTGAAGATCTATCCCTTCTGTAAAGAGAAGGGCTTTATACTGTGTAATCAGCGCGTTCTTGGGTTCCTGAAGAATTCGCACAAAATCATTCTTTGAAAGGGAATCAAGCTCCACCCGAATAGGAAACCTACCCTGCAGCTCAGGCAGAAGATCCGATGGCTTACTAATGTTAAAGGCACCCGCAGCAATAAACAGCATGTGATCGGTCTTTACCATCCCATACTTGGTTGTAACTGTGGATCCTTCCACTATAGGGAGAAGATCCCGCTGTACCCCTTCGCGGGAGACATCAGGCCCATGCCCACTATTAGATCCGGCAACCTTGTCCAACTCATCAAGAAAAATGATTCCGTTCTGCTCTGTAATCTTAATAGCTTTTTCAATAACCTTGTCATGATCAATGAGTTTCTGTGACTCTTCCTGAGCAAGGATTTCAAGCGCCTCAGGCACCTTCACCCTCCTCTTCTTTGATCTGCCTGGCATCATACCACCAAACATCTCCCTCATATTTAATCCCATCTCCTCAATTCCGGAACTGGAAAAGATCTCAATAGTAGGCATATTGGAAGTGGAGGTTTCAAGCTCCACGTAACGGTTATCCATCTTGCCTATCTTCAGCATGCGTTTCAGCTTATCCCTGGTGGAATCACCATCTGTCCTGTCGGTTTTGACAACTTCAAGGAGAGCTTCCTTATCACCCTCCTCTTCTGTCTGGGGCTGCTCCCTCTTTTTGGGAAGAAGTATATCAAGAAGCCTTTCTTCAGCTAATTCAACTGCCTTGACCTGTACCTTTTCAGACTCCTCTTTTTTTATCATGCTCACAGCAAGTTCAGTAAGATCCCTGATCATGGACTCCACATCACGGCCCACATAACCTACTTCAGTAAATTTTGTTGCCTCAATCTTCAAAAACGGAGAATTTGCTAAACGTGCAAGACGTCTTGCAATCTCGGTCTTTCCCACACCAGTGGAACCAATCATGATAATATTCTTGGGAGCTATCTCATCGGCAAGTTCAGGAGTAACCTGCTGCCTGCGCCACCTGTTCCTTAAAGCTATCGCTACAGACCGTTTTGCCTGACTCTGACCGATAATATATTTGTCCAGTTCTTCAACAATCTCTCGTGGCTTTAAAACATCAATATCTTCTTCTTTTGTGATAATAGTTTTCATTTTTATTCCATTTGAACACTAACTTTGTCCAATGCAGATAATTAACATTTAATTTAACCTGATTAAAATCATCAAGCTGCTGCCTCTTCCGGACGGGTAAAAACAGCAGTTAATAGAAAATTTCAGGTGCGGAAAACTCATTCGCCGTGCCAAATTGTGAAGCCCAGATTATTATTCAGCCACTATTAAGTCAGCTCATGCAGCTCTATCTGATCATTTGTATAGATACATATGGAAGCAGTTATCAACATGGCCTCTCTGGCAATAGACGCGGCATCAAGGTCTGAGTGACAAAGGAGTGCCTGGGCAGCTGCAAGGGCATATGGCCCGCCCGAACCAATGGCAGCTACATCCTCATCAGGCTCAATTACATCCCCTGTTCCTGAAATGATGAGAGTGTGTTCCTCATCCATTGCTATTAAAAGCGCCTCAAGCCGTCTCAGAATTTTGTCCGTCCGCCAATCCTTTGCCAGTTCAACTGCTGCCCTTGTCAATTTACCGTTAAATTTCTCAAGCTTGGTCTCAAGTCTTTCAAACAGGTTAAAGGCGTCAGCAGCGGCCCCTGCAAACCCGACCATTACCTTGTCCTTGTGCATAAACCTAACCTTTTTGGCCTTGTGTTTCATTATGGTGTTGCCAACGCTCACCTGACCGTCTCCGGCCATAACCGTCTTCCCATCCTTTCTAACCGCAAGAATAGTCGTTGCTTTAATCTTTTTCATATCTTCATGCATAATCATAGTTTTTCCTCAAAAATAAAAGCTTTTCATTTCTGTAACCTAACCTGATATTTTATACGGGATATCGGATTATGTCACTGGACACCTGATAAACAAATAAAGCTGAAAAAGAATCTAAGCTGCCCCAATTATACCCTGCTAAATCATAACATTTTGCTCTTCTTAAGTTCCAACTTCACTATTTTCACCCTTTAAGAGGAATTCAGCGGCCCTACGCTCCCCGCACTACTTCCGGGGATGTGCCTTGTCATAAACCTCCATAAGTTTATCAAGGCTTACATGGGTGTACTTCTGGGTAGTCGAAAGACTCACATGTCCTAATAGCTCTTGCACTGCCCTTAGATCAGCACCGCTGTCAAGAAGATGAGTTGCAAAGGTATGCCTCAATGAATGAGGTGAAATATCAGCCATAATTCCGCATTTCTTGGCATATTTTTTGATGATGATCCCTATACTCCTTGTGGAAATGCGATGACCTTTAAAGTTGATAAAGACCGGCATACTGCCGCCAGTCTCTCCCCCTGCCTTCTTTCTTAAAGAATCAACCGCTTCCAGATAAGTGCTCATGGCTTTGAGTGCCTGTTTTCCAATGGGAATAATCCTTTCTTTGCGCCCTTTTCCAAATACTTTAATAAGATGCTGGTCAAAATCAATACTAGATATATCCAGACCCGCAAGTTCAGCCACCCTGATACCACATGAATAAAAAACCTCCATGATTGCCAAATCCCTGAGCCCCAGGGGCCTGTCTTTATCAGGCATTTCAAGCATCCTGAACATATCATCCACCGGGAGAAACGCGGGTATATACTTTCCCTGTTTTGGTGTGGAAATATCCGCGGCAGGATTTCTATTACCCAGGTCATTTTTTTCTAAATAATAGAAAAATGAACGCAGAGAAGAGAGCTTCCTGGCAATAGTTGACTTTTTATAATTACCATAAAGGCTGCCGAGATATTCCCTTATAATGGAAAAATCAATTGCTTCCTGCTCAAGCCGGGCATCAGCATCTTTTGAGTCCCTTCTCCTGTCAGAGAGAAAATCGGTAAATTGCCTTAAATCGATCTGATAATTTCTGATTGTATGATCAGAATATCCTCTTTGTGATCTAAGGTAGCAGATGAATTTCTCTATAAGATCAAGCAGAATCATTTTCAGGGTTTTTATCCATTTAAAATGAAAAGAGGTAAAATAACATATTCTCCATAATTGGCAATGAAAAAATAAACTTACGTCAATCAGGGCTTGACTTTATTCGGACTGATGAGGTAATTTTCTGTTTTGCTGCTTTTCAATTACTCGTAACCCGTAAACTGTTTATATAATTCATTTGAAAAGGATACCGGGCAGAGGTTATAGTATAAAAAATAATCGCAATTCCGGCATATTATTCATTAAATAAACATTTTAACAAATTTAATACAATTTTTGAAAGGGCTTAAACAGATGGATAGAACAATTGAACTGTTAAAAGATGTTGCCTTAGTCGCTCATGTGGGATCCGGAAAAACCTCTCTGGCTGAAGCCATGCTTTTAAATGGAAAGTCGACCAGCAGGCTGGGGAAGGTAGATGACGGATCTTCTAACCTGGATTTCGAACAAGAAGAGATAAAAAGAAAGATAACAATAAGCTCAGCTTTTCATCACTATACCTGGAAAAAAAGCTACATCAATATAATAGACACGCCTGGTGATGACAACTTCCTGTCAGATGCAAAATCCTCCATGCAGGCTGCTGACGCGGCCATCATTGTAGTTGATGCTACTGCGGGCGTCAAAATCGGAACTGAAAATGCCTGGGAAATATCAAATGAGATGGGCCTGTCAAGGATCATCTTTGTCAACAAGATGGACAGGGAACGTGCTGACTTTTTTAAAATCGTAAAGGATATTCAAAGCAACCTTACAGGCAAGACAGTCCCGGTTATTCTCCCTATTGGCGCGGAAGAGGACTTCGCCGGTGTTGTTGACCTTGTTAAAATGAAGGCCTATGAATACGGCAAAGACGGTAGCGGTAAAATGGAAGAGACAGACATACCAGATGATATGTCCGGCACGGTGGAAGAATGGCGTGAGATGATGATAGAAAACATTGTTGAGGCCAACGATGACCTGATGGAAAAATATCTGGAGGGTGAAGAACTTGATCCTAAGGACATTGAGAAGACATTCTTTATGGGTATTAAGTCAGGGGAAATTACTCCCATCATATGCGGTTCTTCAACGCTGAATATGGGTGTTGCCCACCTTATGAATCTTATTATTCAGGGATTCCCCTCACCTAATGAGAGAAGTGGTCTGGAGGGGAAAAAACCTGACAGTGAAGATACTGTTGTAAGAAATCCTGCTGAAGATGAGCCTTTCTCTGCCTTGGTAGTCAAAACAGTTGCTGATCCTTTTGCCGGAAAATTGAACATCCTCAAGGTTGTGTCAGGAACACTTACCACAGACATCCCCCTGTACAACGCAAACAAAGGCACAAAGGAAAAATTCAGCCAGATACTTATTATGGAAGGCAAAAAACAGACGCCAACAGACGCAGCGATTCCCGGAGATATTATCGCCTTTGCAAAGCTCAAGGATACGGGAACAGGCGATACACTTTGTGTTGAGAAAGACCCTGTTATATTCAAACCAATAGAGATCATGCCGACTGTCCTGTCATACGCGGTAGAAGCGAAGGATAAGGGCAGTGAAGATAAGGTCTTCTCATCTCTTGCAAAGCTTCTTGAAGAGGACCCGACACTGACGATCAAAAGGGATCCTACAACAGCTGAAACCATTATTTCCGGAGTCGGGCTGATCCATTTGGAAACTACGTGTGAAAAACTGGCCCGTAAATTTGGCGTGGAAGTCATTCTAAAACCTGCCAAAATCCCTTACAAAGAGACGATTAAAAAATCCGTCAAGGGCATTGTCTACCGTCATAAAAAACAGTCAGGCGGGCGTGGACAATTCGCAGAGGTCCATTTTGATATTTCTCCCCTGGAATCAGGTGCAGGATTCGAATTTGAAGAGGCGCTGGTAGGGATGAATGTGCCTCGTAATTTTGTCCCTGCTGTTGAAAAGGGGCTTGTTGAGACACTCGCAAATGGTGTAATTGCCAAATATACTCTGGTTGACCTGAAAGTTCGCTTTTATGACGGAAAATCCCATGATGTTGACTCTTCAGAAATGGCATTTAAGATCGCCGCAAGCATGTGCCTTAAAAAGGGTGTGCAGGAAGCAAATCCTATACTGCTTGAGCCGATCATGAAGCTGAAAATCACTGTTCCTGAAGAGGCCATGGGCGATGTCATGGGTGATTTAAACGGACGCCGCGGAAAGGTTATGGGCATGGACACGAAGGGTAAAAATCAAATCATCATAGCTCAAGCCCCCCTTTCCGAGGTTGCGAGATATGCCATTGACTTGAATGGAATAACTGCCGGGCGTGGCACATTTGCGATGGAGCTCTCCCATTATGAAGAGCTCCCCGGAAATCTGGCAGAAAAAGTGATAGCCGAGTCTAAACAAGACGCGGAATAGGTTGTATCTCATGGACATTCAGGAGGCCAAGGCAGGGGTTTTGACCATAAGTGATAAAGGCTCCAGAGGCGAAAGACAGGATCAAAGCGGAGTAATCGCCGCGGAGATACTGGAACAACAGGAATTTATCATTACTAACAGGAAGATCATTCCTGACAACCTGAAGCAGATTAAGGAAACCCTTATTGAATGGGTAGAAAAAGACGAACTATCCCTGATAGTAACCTCTGGCGGAACAGGGCTTAGTCCTACAGATGTAACCCCGCAGGCCATGCTGGAAGTCATTGACTATCAGGTTCCAGGCATTGCTGAGGCCATGAGGACTGAAAGCCTGAAGACCACCCCTCATGCAATGCTCTCTCGCGCGGTTGCCGGAGTAAGGGGGAACTGCCTGATAATAAATCTACCCGGCTCGCCTAAGGGGGTAAAAGAAAATCTTTCAACTGTACTCCCTGCTCTTAAACATGCGGTGTCAAAACTCAATGGAGACATTTCAGACTGCGCAATACAGTAGAAAAAAATTGGACAACAACACCAAAGTCTGGATTATCTGAATTCAAAACCCCATTTATGATAAAAAAAATGGGGTTTTGCTATTTGGATCCTTTTTCTCGTAATATCCCCTACCCCACTCCTGAACGCATCAGAAGCAGCAATCAAATCATTATAAAAGACAGACCGGACACCGCAGTATTCTCTTACCTTGAAACTATCAACAATCAATAATACCGATAAATAAACATGACACTTGCAATCCGGCCTCAGGTGATTTAAACTCCTGTATTTTTTAATATAATATCCATTTTTCCTCATGAATATAAATCACATAAAAGTTTTACACGTTGATACTGAAAAAGGCTGGCGAGGAGGTCAGCAGCAGGCTGCCTATCTGCTGTCGCACATGCATGAAAGGGGATATAAAACAGCGCTTGTGTGTCAACCCGGGTCAGAATTCGAAGATTTCTGCAGGGGAAAACAGCTCCCATGTTATCCTGTCCCAATGCGTGGAGAAATCGATTTTTTTGCAGGTCTTAAAATATCAAGAATATGCCGTCAGAGAGATATCAACATATTGCACCTCCATTCATCTCACGCACTGGCGATAGGGCTCTGGGCAAGGCTTTTCCATCGAAACATTCGCCTGATCGGAGTTCGCAGGGTGGATTTTCCTATCAAAAAAAGCATATTCAGCCGTTTGAAATATACATCATCATTAGTAAACCGAATTGTATGCATCTCTGATAACATCAGAAATGTGATGATACACGACCGAGTACCGGAAGAGAAGTTAACTACCATACATAGCGGCGTTGATATAAATAAATTTGAAAAAGAAGTACCTCCCCCCGGCTTCAAGGGGGGTCTTGGTATTCCTGAAGATCACATAGTTGTAGGTACAGTTGCGGCAATAGCCGGTCACAAAGACTACCCCAACCTTCTCATGGCCGCCAAGATCGTGCTGGATAGTCGCGAGAAGGTAACTTTCTGTGCTGTGGGAGACGGGCCGGATAGAAAAAAGGTCCACACACTGGCCAGAGACCTGCAGCTTGGAAACCGTTTTATCTTTACTGGTTTCAGAAATGATGTGGGCAGTTTTTTAAAAAGCTTTGATCTGTTTGTGCTTTCATCATACCTTGAAGGCTTGGGCACCTCTGTTCTGGATGCCCAGGCTGTAGGGCTTCCTGTTGTAGGATGTGATGCAGGGGGGATTCCAGAGATGATCACCCATGGAGAAAATGGACTGCTTGTCCCCGCAAGAAATTCGGAGGCACTTGCAGACGCAATCATAGGACTGATTCAAAATAAGGAAAAACGATACGAATTTGGAAAACGGGCAAAAGAGACAGTAGAAAAATTCTCCATAAAAAAAACAGTGGAAAAAAATCTCAAACTATATGAAGAACTCCTGAGCCGATAATCCTGGAACGCCTGTTAATCATCACTTCCCTGTCTCGCTGTCCAACCATCTAAAATAATCAGAATTGCCACCCGAAATCGATGACGCGATTATCTCCGGCACTTCATAAGGATGCAGCTCCTGAATTCTCAGTTCAAGATCCTTTAAAAGGTCTTTTCTGGTCTTCATAACCAAAACCCATTCCTCAGCAGTGTTAAGACTACCCTCCCACCAGAAGGTACTTTCAACAGGTCCCTGGATCTGGGCACAGGCTGCCAGTCTTTTCGCTACTATATCTTTTGCAATCTTTCCCGCATCCTCCCTGGTTTCAGTGGTCGTATAAACCTGGACATAATCACTCATAACTGTCTCCCCTTCATCTCTCATTACTTATAAATAATGCTGAATGTCGCCTATTATCCATGTTCTGCACTATCATATATACACATTCCGGTCAATTTGAACTAAAGGTCAGTTCAGTAAATAATTGACACACCAAGGCCTTTCTCATATTATCCCTGAAAATTGAACAACAAATATCAGAAGGAGACCTGAATATGTATAAAATAGCAGTGATACCAGGAGACGGCACAGGACCAGAAGTGACAGCAGAAGCGGTCAAGGTGTTGAAGACAGCATCTGAGAAATTTGGCTTCAAGTATGAAACAACAGAGTTTAATTTCGGTGGCGAGCGATACATGAAGACCGGCGAGACACTCCCTGACGAAGCAGTTGAAGAACTTAGGGGCTTTGACTCAATATTGCTGGGTGCAATAGGCCATCCTGATGTTCCTCCAGGAATCCTGGAAAAAGGTATACTTCTGAAGGCCAGATTCGAGCTGGATCAATATATCAATCTGAGACCTGTGCGACTGTATCCAGGTGTTGACACCCCTTTAAAAGACAAGGGGCCGGATGAAATTGATTATTGCGTTATCCGAGAAAATACCGGTGATCAGTATACCGGTGCAGGCGGGTTTACCCTCAAAGGGACACCTGATGAGGTTGCAATACAGACTGCTGTTTACAATAGATTTCAGGTGGACCGTTGCCTTAAGTATGCATTTGAATATACACGCAAAAATGGCAAAAAGGCCCGAGGCAAAGGTGAAGACAATACACTGGCACTTGTGGGTAAAACCAATGTGCTCACATATATCTATGACCTCTGGTATCGAGCGTTTCATGAGATGGGGAAAAAAGAATATCCGGATATCAAGCTTGAATACTACCATGTGGATGCCACATGTATGTGGATGGTAAAAAGCCCTGAATGGTTTGACGTGCTTGTCACGGGCAATATGTTTGGTGACATCATAACTGACCTTGGAGCAATCACACAGGGTGGTATGGGGTTGGCAGCAGGAGGAAATATCAACCCTGAAGGCGTTGGAATGTTTGAACCTATTGGTGGTTCAGCCCCTAAATACACAGGTAAAGGGGTAATTAATCCTCTTGCCGCAGTATGTGCCGGAGCTATGATGCTGGATACTCTTGGTGAGTCAAAGGCCGCCGCGGCAATTGAGACATCAGTAAAACATATCACAGCAAACAAGCTCGAAAGCATGGATGCGGGCCGCATGGGCTTTTCCACAAGTGAAGTTGGTGATTTAGTCGCCCAGCATCTGGCTGATCAGTAAACAATTCTTTTTACAGAATCCGCATAATTTATGCCCTGGACCTGCCAGGGCATAAATTTTATCCACCTATCCTGCTATCCTGCCTGTTATCTTTTAATAAACAGGGGTGACAGCAGCATAATCGTTGCCCCTTTTTATTTTCATACCAGTGCTTTTCACTGAAACCTGAACACGGAAAGCCCTGTTTTATCTTGACTCTTTTCGGTGATTCAGATATCAGTATCTTCAAATTTAATTTATCAAATGAGTTATGAAACAGGCAGGGCCACCCAGACTCAACAGGGTGGCTTTTTTTATTGGAGGGTCTTGGATTGCCTAGACTGGTTGTAATAGACAACTACGATTCATTTACATACAACCTTGTACAGATGTTCATGCGCTATGACCTGAACATTGATGTTTACAGGAATGACCGCATATCCGTGGAAAAAGTTGGAGCTATGGATCAGGATTATATATTGATCAGCCCGGGCCCAAAGGATCCGGAACACGCGGGAATATCCATCCCTCTTATCAAGAAACTCTACAGCAGGATTCCGATCCTGGGAGTCTGCCTTGGCATGCAATGCATTAACGAGGTATTTGGAGGGGATACTGTGAGGGCACCTGTACCTGTTCATGGCAAGACAAGTGAAATAGAGCATAATAACCAGTTTATATTCAATGGACTACCTTCACCGTTTTCTGCCGCCAGATACCATTCTCTGACAGTTAAATCTAAAAAAAATGAGCTTGTGGTTACCGCAAACAGCAATGATGGAGTGATTATGGGTCTGTCACATCCTGAATATCCGCTTCACGGTGTACAGTTCCACCCGGAAAGTTTTCTCACTGAATACGGGGATATGATTACAGAAAATTTTTTAAAGTCAGGACCACTAAAAGAGGAGCTGTATTAAATTTGTGAGATTATGAATGAGATATTAAACAAAACAGGGGAAATACAAAAGATTCATACAAGGCAGATCACCATTTCCGAACCTTTTATTGAATTTGCCTCCCGGTTTTCAAATATTACCGGGACAGTCCTGCTCATGAGCGGAGGAGATCTTGATTGCGCGGAATACCATATTCTGGCTGCATGTCCATGGCTGACATTTTCCGGCCGCTTCAGAGAAATGGAGATAGCGGCAACTGATCCTGCAGGGAAACAATATACACATAAATTCGATGCTGATCCCTTTGATACACTCAGCACCATACTTAAAACCGCAAGTCCCGATATTTCAGATCTTCCAGGGCCAGTAAGCTCCGGTCTTTTCGGATACCTTAGCTATGACCTCAAAGACGCCATTGAGGAACTGCCGCGCACATCAGTCGATGACCTGTGCCTCCCATACATCCTGTTTTTCGCACCTTCAATAATAGTCACACAAAATAAAAAGACAGGGATCACCAACCTTCATATTCCTGAACGCACATCATCGGGTCAGAGCAGCCTGAAAAATGACCAGAAGGCATTTCAGGAGATCATATCCGCTCCCCTACTCTTGCCGGAGAATTTTTCCGGAAACAGAAGAGGGTTACGATCCAACTTCACGAGGGACATATACATGGACATGGTGGAAAAGATCAGGGAATATATAACATCAGGTCATGTATATCAGGTCAACATGTCTCAACGATTTGAAACCGACTTTGAGGGCAATTCTTTTTGCCTGTTCCAGGAGCTTTATAAAAACAACCCTGCCCCGTTTTTCGCGTATATTAACGCGGGTGATCACCACATAGTATCAACATCACCGGAGAGATTCATCAAACGGGAAGGCCCCATTGTGGAGACACGACCCATAAAAGGGACCATGCCCAGAGGAAAAACCGGTAAAGAGGATAGAAGACTTGGACAGGAGCTGCTTAAGAGCAGAAAAGATGACGCTGAGCTTTCAATGATTGTGGATCTTTTACGAAATGATATAGGAAAGGTGTGCAAGGGCGGCTCAGTTCAAGTTGTTGAGCATAAAAGGCTTGAGGCGTATGAAAATGTCTTTCACCTGATATCCATTGTACGGGGAGATCTGGCAGAGGGTTCAGACTCTGTTGACCTGATCAGGGCTGTATTCCCCGGCGGGTCCATCACAGGCTGCCCAAAGATAAGGGCAATGGAGATAATCGACCAGCTTGAGCCTCAAAGACGTCACATCTACACAGGGTCCATCGGATACATAAGCTTTCATGATACCATGGACCTGTCCATTGCCATACGCACGGCCACAGTAATCAAAGACAGGATCATATTTTCTGTAGGTGGAGGAATTGTATATGACTCTGATCCGGCAGAAGAATTTAATGAGACGCTGCATAAAGGAAAGACCCTTATGAAAGTATTTAAAAAACGTCCTGAACCTTCACACAGCAGGAATCACGTATGGCTGAACGGCAACATGTGCCCGGCCGATGAGGCTGCTGTCCCTGTTACCGGCCCCGGTTTTCAATACGGATTTGGATTTTTTGAGACTATCAGGGCATATAACGGCGAACCTGGTTACCTTAAGGAACATTTGGAAAGGTTTCATAAGACATGGAAGGAGCTTTTTAAAACCGAGTTTCCTGATCTATCATGGGAAGAGATTATAAGGCAAGTACTCACTCATAACAGACTGGAAAACAGGACAGCCGCCGTAAAAATACTTGCGGCCAGGGGAGACAGGGAGACTCCCCCTTTTAACCATACCCTTTTTGTAAGCGCGAGGCCATATACTCCACGCCTTGCCGGGACGGATAAACAGGGCCTTGACCTTGTCACATATCCGGAATCGAGACAAACACCCCTGGCAGACCATAAGACACTTAACTACCTATTTTATCTTCTTGCAGGCAAATGGGCAAAGGGAACTGGTGCTGATGAGGCACTGATCATCAATCCTGACATGACCATTTCTGAGACAAACACCGCCAATATCTTCATGGTTCAAGATAAAAATGTGATTGTACCTGACTCCCCCCACGTACTGCCCGGGGTTATGCAGGGGATCGTCTGCAGGCTCCTTACAGAGTGGGGATATAGAAACGAGAAAAGAAAAATCCTACCGGAGGAGTTGTTTTCCGGTGACGAAGTGATAATTACCAATTCATTGATAGGCGCAATTCCGGTAATCAGTCTTGACAACAGGGAGCTGCCCGGTCCCTCATATCTATGTGAAAAAATCAACTCCATTGTCCTCAAAAGGGGCGGATGAAATAACCATTATTAAAGAAAGACAGCCGCCAGACGGAGTTGATATCAAAACTATCAAGATGGTCGATCACTTCTTCCAGCCGTGAGCGCCTATAAGGTCCACAAACCTGCATCCACCAAGATCCTCTTTAGAGTAACCGTTCCCCTGCCTGGTTACCCTGAAAAGTGTCTGAGTTGACCTATCACCCACAGGAACTATCATCCTACCACCCTCATCCAGTTGTTCCAGGAGAGGTTTGGGAATATCCGGACTGCCCGCGGTAATTATAATCCCATCATAGGGGGCATGTTCTTTCCAGCCAATAGTACCATCAAAGGCCCGGAACAGTATATTCGTGTATCCCATGGTATTCAGAAGTGTCCTGGCCTGTTCCATAAGAGGCCTGATCCTTTCAACGGTATATACTCTATCCGCCAGCTCCGCAAGGATCGCGGTCTGGTACCCACTGCCTGTACCTATCTCAAGCACACGATCTTTCCCGGAAAGCCTCAGGGCCTGTGTCATAAGGGCCACGATATATGGCTGAGAAATGGTCTGCTTGTGCCCGATTGGCAAAGGGTGATCATTATATGCCTCTCCCTCCAGGGCCTCTTCAACAAACAGGTGTCTGTGTATCTTCCCCATTGCCTTTAATACCTCTGGATCATTGATCCCCCTTGGAATAAGGTTATTCCTGAGCATCCTTTGTCTTGCCAACCTGTAGTCGTGAACCATTTATTCTCCGCAATAAATTGTCTGTTGAATTTTGAAAAATCAAAAAGAGTTTAGCACTTTAAAAGAAAGAATAAAGCCCCGAATGGTGATTTAAACGGATATCATTTTTTTTAGGAGCTATAAACCTTTGCAAAATAATCAAGTCGAGCCATAAGGACAGCTTTCACTATTCCAGCAGTTTAATAAGCATCTTTGCATTATTCACTGCCTGAGCCTTTGCATGATTATTGAAAAACAAATACAACTTTTCAGTCTTACTTGCCAGATCTCTGATCCTGGGAATCCATTCCTTTAATTCAGCCTCTGAATAGAGATAATCATATCTGGTCCTTGAATCTGTCCCATACCAGCCCTTTTTATTCCGCCCATGAAATCGAATGTAGCCAAGGCTGCTGGTATTCAGCGCCACGGGAGGCAAAAGGGAAGGCAGATCAGGCTCATCAACACATACAAAGCAGGCCCCAAGTTCTTCCATCGCACTGAAGACAGAATCCTTAAACCACTCTTTCTGGCGGAATTCAACAGCTAAGGGAAGATGGCCAAGCTCATTTATCAAGGATTTGAGATATATCCTGTTTTCTGTGGTATAGTGAAAACTCTGTGGAAACTGAAGAAGGATAGCGCCTAGTCTTTCTGCCTCAATAACAGGTCCCAGACCTTTGATAAAAAGGGGAAGTGTATGAGTAAGGGATTTACCTGATATCTCATGGGTCATCCCGCGAAATGCCTTGACTACAAATTCAAGCCTGCCTCCTGACCTGTCAACCAGCTTACCGGTATTTATCGCATCGGGGATTTTATAATATGAAAAATTCAGCTCAATCGCATTAAAATGGTGGGAATAGTACTCTAAAAAATCCTTTTGTACCATTTCGTGGGGATAAAACTCCCCTTTCCAGTCATTATAGGAAAAACCAGATGTGCCTATCAGTATCCTGTGCATCTCGTTTAGATAGTTCCCTTACAGAAAGGTCTTCTTTCTGATTCAAAACTTCATAATTTCTGTTTTAGTATCTGATTGGACCCTGCTGAATAAAGACTTGTGCCATAAGATATGATCTTCTGACACGAGAAGCTGTCCTTTAATCTAAAATATTATCGACCCAGCAGGTCCATGGCCTTCTGAATAATATTTTCAGCAGTGATCCCGTATTGTTCCATAAGGGTCCCTCCAGGCGCAGAGGCCCCGAATTTGGATATCCCTACTACCTTTCCTCTTTCTCCAATATAGCTCTCCCATCCCATGGGAGAGCCGGCCTCAACCGCGATTCGTGCGGTCACTTCCGCGGGAAGTATGCTGTTCTGGTACTCCTTTGATGTCTCTTTAAAAAGCTCCTGGCTTGGCATGCTTACTACCCTGGCAGAAATACCCTTTGAGGCAAGCTCTTTTCCCGCAGCAAGGGCAATGTGCACCTCTGAGCCTGTTGCGATAATAAGGAGATCAGGCGCGCCTTCAGAATCCGCAAGAATATATGCCCCCTTTGCAAGGCCTTGGGCAGAACCATATTCATTTTGGTCAAGTACTGGCAATTTCTGCCGGCTCAGTATAAGCGCCACAGGTGCATGATTAATCATAAGTGCCTGTCGCCAGGCCTCAGCTGTCTCTGTCGCATCGGCAGGACGAATTATAACCAGACCCGGAATTGCCCTAAGGCTTGCCAGATGCTCCACAGGTTGATGGGTGGGGCCGTCTTCACCAACAGCTATACTGTCATGGGTAAAAACATACTTCACAGGCAGGCCCATAAGGCTTGCCAGGCGTATGGACGGCCTCAGATAATCTGAAAATACAAAAAAAGTAGCACCAAAAGGGATTATCCCTTTATGGAGCGCCATGCCGTTTAATATTCCGCCCATTCCGTGCTCACGCACGCCAAAACGGATGTTCCTGCCGTCACGACTCTCTTTTTGAAAATCATGGGACGAATTTATTATGGTATTGTTTGAAGGCGCCAGGTCAGCAGATCCTCCCATAAGCGATGTTACATTCTCACTTAGACCATTCAGCACTTTTCCTGATGCGGATCGTGTTGCCATAGGGCCGTCTTGAACAGAAAAATCCGGCACCGCTGAATCCCACCCCTCAACCAGCTTGCCATTAAAGGATCGGAATAATTCCTTGGCAATATCAGGGAAGGCCTCTTTATAGAGATCGAATCTCTTCTGCCATTCTGCCTCTGCGGTGCTTCCTTCTTCAATGCATTTCCGATACTCTGCAAGGGCAGCGTCAGGAATACTGAATGGTTCAGTCTCCGGCCACCCCAGGTTCTTTTTGGTAAGAAGTATCTCTTCTTCACCGAGAGGGGCGCCATGGGCATCAGGGGAATCCTGCTTATTGGGACTTCCGTATGCTATATGGGTACTAAGAGCAATCAAAGATGGCCTGTCAGTCTCGGCCTTTGCTTTCCGGATCGCCTCAAGTATAGCCGCTGTGTCATTGCCGTCCTCCACTTTTACCACATGCCAGTTATATGCCTGAAACCGCAGGGCAACATCCTCTGTAAAGGCAATATCTGTTTTCCCCTCTATGGTTATCTTATTATCATCATAGAGGCAGATAAGCCTGGAAAGACCCAAATGTCCGGCAGTGGATGCAGCCTCTGAAGTGATTCCTTCCATCATGTCGCCATCACCACACATCACGTATGTATAATGATTTACAATCTCATGTTCCGGACGATTATATAAGGCTGCAAGATGGCGCTCCGCAATAGCCATACCTACTGCGTTGGCAAAGCCCTGTCCAAGTGGACCGGCAGTGGTCTCAACCCCTGTAGTAATGCCATATTCAGGATGCCCAGGAGTTAGGCTCTTCCATTGACGAAAATTTTTCAGATCATTCAGACTCAGGTCATAACCCGTGAGATGGAGAAGACTGTACAAAAGCATTGAGGCGTGTCCTCCGGAAAGAACAAAACGGTCACGATCATACCATGCAGGATTTTTCGGATTGTGTTTCATGATCATTGTCCAGAGCACATAAGCTGCCGGGGCAAGACCCATTGGGGCTCCTGGATGACCTGAGTTTGCCTTTTGGACAGCATCCATGGCCAAGGTGCGGATTGTGTTTATGCACAGTTTTTCGACTGATGGCTGGCTCTCAGACAGAGCATTCATTTACCTATTCTCCTTTTCCATTGAATGTTTAAATAGTTAATATAAAAAATTAACGTGTTACTTGAAGTTTGTTGAAATAATTCAACAGGCTTTTTATGTGGCAATTTCTTCTGCGTAACAGAAATAAATATAATCGATCGGCGGATGCGCCAGAGTCTAGCATAGGTATATAAAGAGTGTAAATATACGATTAAAATTTTTTAAAATAATCTGATTTAAGCTCCATGGTATCATTTGCCCCTGAAATAGGGTCCACGTGGATAATAACCCGGTCCATATCCTCAATTTCACGAATTAACCTGTCTTTAAAAACAGTGGCAATCCTATGTCCTTCGGACACGGTCAGATCCCCGTCTACTACAACATGGGTCTCCATCTGATAGAGTCCTCCAGAAATCCTTACCCTCAGATCATGTAAGTCAAGTATTCCATCGACACTCATCGCGCATTGGCCTATTTTTTTTAATACCTCAGGACTTGGGGCCTTGTCGGTAAACTCGCGCAGGGAGTTAGCAAGAATCTCAAGCCCCACCTTTATAATAAAAAAAGAGACAAGGAGCGCGGCAAAGGAGTCTAATATATGCCAGGATGGTTTAAAATATGCACCTCCAACTCCTATCAACACTGCTACTGAGGATAACGCGTCAGATCGATGATGCCATGCATTGGCAACTATCAGCTGACATTTAATTTGTCGTCCAGTATATACCGTAAGATGATACAATCCCTCTTTTAAAACAATTGATATAGCAGCACCATACAGTGCCAGGATTGTTGGATGAGATTCAGTGTGTTGATAGATATTAACTGATGCATTAATACCAATATACAGGGCGGTAAATACAAGGACAAAACCTAAGACAGCTGATGCCAGTGTTTCTATGCGTGCATGTCCGAAAGGATGGGTTTCATCCGGAGATTTTTTTCCGATACTGATACCAAACAGCACAACCCCATCGGTAAACAGGTCGGATACTGAGTGTATCGCGTCCGCTATCAGGGCCTGGCTGTGCCCGAATATGCCAGCGGCAAGCTTGACAAGAATCAAAAATCCGTTAATCCGAATTCCTGCCAGGGTAACAGTCTTTCCGGACATTGGAGGCAATGGATTAAATTTTATCATGATAAAACCAGTATGGGAGCATACCCTTCCTTCAAATCCGGGAAAACAGATCACGCCATAAGTCCACTATTCAGGGAATAACAATTGAGAAATCATACAAGATCCCTTAAATACCTTTTAAAATAGTGGTGGATCAAGGATAGTATTATAACACTGCCAAGGGTGGTAATCACAACTCCTATATTGAAACCATGGATCGAGACACCCAGTGCCGTGGCACCTGCCGGCGGATGCTCAGTATCAGTAACAACCATGATGAACATTGCAAGACCGACAGATAAAGAGTACACCGCAATAGAGGGCAGCATTAACATTTCATGGGGAATAAGGGCACACAAGGATCCTGAGAAGATTCCCGCAACATATCCGCCAATAACATTCTTCGCATTGGCTGTAATGCTTTTAGGCATTGCAAAAATAATAAAACTTGTCGCGCCAATTGAGGCTGCTATCACTACCTCATGGGTGCTCAGGAGCAGCAGGACAATAAACATAGAGGCTGTGGCAAGTAGACTTTGAAACACATAATTGGACCAATAAAGCCTCAGTTCATCCCCTATCTGCTTAAATGATCTTTTCATATTAATGATCTCATAAAATTGAAAAATAAAACCAAACTTCTTAAAATTGTTTACCCTTCAGGAGCATCATTTTCACCAAATTTACTGCGTTATCAAGCCCTCGCGGAAGACAAGTACAGCTTGATTCCCTGTATCTTCTTTGCACGAGCTTCGCTGTGCGCAGGCCCACTACTTCGTAGCGGGTTCCCGGATTCTTTGCACGAGCTTCGCTGTGCGCAGGCCCACTACTTCGTAGCGGATTCCCCGGTTCAGTAAGCTCGATGCCTGCAAAATTAAGTTAAAAAATAACAGGTTGATTATATGATTATTTCTTAATCCTATTTTTTAAATATTATATTTTGGTAAGGCAGTAAAGCAAAAACAGCCGGAACATATTACTATTCAAATATTATCAGCATTAAACAGATGTCTTTATGTGATAAATTCTGATATACACCTCAATCATCCATATCTACAGAAAAGGTTATATATTCCAATGAATACCATTGACTCTCAGGCAGCACTTGAAAGACGAATCAAAAAGCATATAATCGGCAGGACTTTAGACTTTTTCACGGCCACCTCTCCAGGCCTCGAGGAGCTGTGTCTTAATGAATTAAAATCTCTTTCACCTACAATAGAAGAGGTGTATCCGGAAAGGGGGGGGGTCAGATTCAAAGGACGCATACATGACTGCTATCTGGCGAACCTGAGCCTCAGGACTGCAAACAGGATTCTAATGAGAATAGGAGAGTTCCGAGCCTCAAACTTCGGTCAGCTGGGGAAAAAACTTTCCAGTATATCATGGGAACTCTATCTCAAAAAAGGTGTTGTAACTACTATTGAAATCTCTTCCAGACATTCAAGACTGTATCACGGCGGTGCTGTTTCTGAGCATATAGAAAAATCTATTTCAGAGTGCTTCAAAAGGATTTCATCCAGGCCGGAATATAGCAACGCGTACCCATCCCCACAGAAGCTTTTTGTCCGAATAACTGACAACCGTTTCCTGATATCTGTAGACAGCAGCGGAGAACTTCTTTACAAACGTGGAATCAAAAGGCACGGAGGAAAGGCGCCTATCCGCGAGACACTTGCCACAGCGGCACTCCTCCTTGCCGGATTTGATCCGGCAGAACCCTTGATAGATCCAATGTGCGGTACAGGTACATTTTCATTGGAGGCCGCCATGATCTGCCGAAACATTCCCCCTGGCTGGCACAGAAAATTCGCGTTTATGGGTTGGCCGTCCTTTAAAGAGACAAGATGGAAGCATACAAGACGTGAGGCTAAAAAAGAGATTACAGGCACATGCGACACTCTGATCCTCGCATCTGACAGGGATAAAAACACGTGCGGAAAACTGGAAGATGCCGTCAACAAATCCGGTCTGTCCGGTATTGTCAGGGTAATTAACCAGGACTTTTTCACATTTTCCCCTCTGGACTTCACAAACAGGACCGGACTGGTGATATTGAACCCGCCTTATGGGCAGAGGCTTGAGACAAAAAAAAAGAGCAGAGAGCTTTATGAAAAAATTTTTCAGAGGCTTGTACAGGACTATAAAGGGTGGAAAGTAGCCTTGTTTGTACCGGACAATATATTGGCCGGAAAAATGATGCTTGGTCTGGACTCCTGCAACCTCAACCATGGAGGCGTTCGCCTGAGACTTTTTACAGGAAGGATAAAACAGCCCTCTTAATGGGCTCAGGCGTGAAGATCCTGGAAATAACAGAACAGAGTGATCTTAAAGGCGATCATCATATATGTAATATCAGGGATATATATTTTCTTTAAAGCAATTACCCGCCAATGCCTATACTTTTTATATATGTATCAGTAGCAGATACAATGCTCCGGGCAATGACACCATAATACATATCACTTTGCAACCGCTGTCTTTCAGTATAATTGGTAATAAAACCGGTTTCAATCAGGATAGCCGGCATATCAGCGCCGATAAGGACATAAAAAGGGGCCTGCTTAACACCAAGGTTCTTGATCGTCTTATGGCTCTTTTTCACTCCGGCAATAATCGAGGTCTGGATATCATAGGCCAATTTGCTGGATTCCGTAATCTTTGTATTAAGCATCAGGTCATTAAGAATGCCTTGAAGGTCGCTGATATTCTTCTGAGATGTAGCGTTCTCACGGGCAGCCACCATAACAGCCTCTTCGTCAGTGGCCATATTCAGGTAATAGGTCTCAATACCATTTACGCTGGACCGTTTATGGGCATTGACATGAAGGGACACAAAAAGG